>JAIBAI010000045.1 GCA_019695235.1 Bacteroidia bacterium
GAGTGAATCGCCGGCGCAAACGGTTGCATCACCACTCAGCAGCGGGGCTGGGGGTTGACTTGAAAAGGTCAGCACAATGGTATCGCTTCCGCTGCAGCCTTCGAAAGTTTTAACAATTACAAAATAAGTGCCGCTTGAATCCACTTGCATTTGCTCAGTATTGGCACCGTTTTGCCAGGTATAGCTTTGATAACCAGCACCAGGCTGTAGCACTACAGGCTGGTTTTCACAATAGCTGGTATCATTGCCCAGGTGAACGTTTACAGCCTGTTCAATCACTTCCACCGTGTCAGAATATAAACACCCTTCTTTACTTGTGGTAACCCAATACCTACCTTCTGAGTTCACCTTGATAAATGGCAGGGTGTCGCCGGTACTCCATAAATAGCTGTCTTTGTCTATTCCGGCATTTAACTCTACTGAGTCACCCAAACAAACGGTCTTGTTTCCACCGAAATTAACGCCTGCATTGAAATCAGAAAAGTAACCATAACGACAGCCACCACTGCCATTTCCGTTGATGACACCCAGGTGAAATAGCGCATTATGTGACGAAATGTTTTTCACAACGCTGGTCACATTTACCGGAATATCCTGGGGGTTAAATTGTATTTGTGCCGACACCCACTCTCCGTTGGTACCAGTAACCGGTTGAAATGAAGAAGCAGGTATCAGGGTACTGCTTCCGTTGAGCATGAATGAACCCTCAGAGCCACTTTTAACCATGATATTTAGACCGAATGATTCTGAAGTTGATCGTGTAAAAAACACAGAAGACGAGCCGGTACATCGGATGGTTGGCAATACTGAACCACCCATTTCACATCCGAACCCTGTGATATGCAGTACATAAACGGGCTTGCTTGCCCTGATAAATGTACTTGCATTGGTGATAGTTACCATCAGTTGTTCTGTGCGGTTCAATGAACCAAGCGCTGTTGCGTTGCCATCTATGAATACCTCGGTATTATCTTCTGTAGCGAGAACAAACACCCTGTCGGGCCCAGAAAGGAAGCCTTTCATTACGATATAATCAGTACCAGTATGCTCAATTGGAATCAACTGGTCGCCCATCAGGTCGCGGCAGCCACCGTTGCTCATTGAATCGTCTTTAATTGTTATGCAAATGGGTTTGTCAGATACAATATGCGTACCTGCCGGGTGTTCCGCAGCTGCGGTGCTGGTAGCCATCCCTGACCAGGTTTCACCACGGTTGAGCGTGATGGTAAAGGCTTGTCCTGCCGGATGCCCCACCAGATTTTTTGTAGGTACAATGGTAATGGTGGTATTGTCTTCTGTTGCTACGATATCAAAACCAGATAATGGGGTTGGTGAATAGCTTCCATTGTTGTAATAATTTTGAAAAGGGGTATAAAATTCCCGTCCTTTCGCATTGTTTCCTTTAAGAGGAAAAATATCGGGGTTGTTTCCTGCTGCCACTTCATAATAGGCAGTTACCGGTGCAGATGCCCTTACAAAAAGCCCTTTGTTAAGTACCGTGTTGGCTGGCTTGTTCTCAATTGTTTCTTTGAACGGGGTTAATTGAACGGTTTGACTTGTATTTGGTGGGATTGTAATCTGAATTGGAACAAAAGCTGCATTTGCAGGCATGCTTATTTGTACATCTGTTGCTTCAGAAAAGGCACTGATTCTGAGCACAACCGGATTATCGGTATGCCCGGAAGAAACCTCCGGTGCAACAAACCAAAACTCTGAATCAGTTTGAGCAACCAGGGTAAACGGGAGTAGGAAACAGAAGAGTACGAAGGTTTTCATAGCATAGTTTCAGTCAGAATTTAATGCCTGGTACTGCAAGTGTAATGTTTTCAGCTGAGGGTGCAAAAAGTAGGGTAAGGAAATATGGAAAACCTGATGCAAAATTGATTTTTTCGAATGGGGCTGAGGGCACTCAAATAATAAACCAACCCTAGCAGATAATAAATTTTAATTTCAGCTTAATACCGTTTTTTCATATTTGTTGTACAAAATTTTAAAACTACTATATTTTATGAAAACACGTTTGTTTCTGCTTAGCTTAGTTGTATCAGCACTTATTAGCCAAACCCAAACCGCTTATGCTAAAATTTGGCGGGTAAACAACAAATCAAACTACAATGGTTCTGCGACCTTTGGTGAGAATTAGGTGGCACGAATGCGTATCCTGTGTTCGAACAAATCAATCAAGCTGTAGGTTGGACGAGTGTAAAAAATGGAGATACGCTTCACATAGAAGGCTCCCCGGATGTATACGAACAAGCTGATATCAGTAAAAGGCTTGTAATTATTGGTGCCGGATATTTTCTTGCTGATAACCCAAAAACCAGCAATGACTTGTTAGATTCGCGGATTTACAGGGTTGAGTTTGAAGCAGGCTCGGAAGGTTCCGTACTTATTGGGGTTAACATTGGTTTTGGCAACTCTGGGTCAGGATATGTTATTGTAAATGTAAATACAATTACAGTAAAAAGGTGTAGAATAGAAAGAGGAATAGCCCCTGCATCAGGGCTTCAAATGTTAACTGTTTTGCAGAATTTTTTCCCGAGCACATATAACACAAGCGCATTGACAATTGGCAATGCTGGTTTTGTACCTCCTGTTGATTTAATTTTTAATAACAACATTGTGCAAAAAACACTGGTATGGACCTATGGAAACGGTAATCCGGGCAAACTTACCCAATGTAGAAACAATATTTTTGATGGACCAGATAATTTGGCCACGCCTTCACTGAAGTTTGCTACCACCGATTTTCAAAATAATATTTTAATAGCCACAGGGGCTATTGTTGAAATTACCGCCAACGCTGCTGATGTTGCCTATAATATAGGTACCCAATCAGCTCAATTTGGTACGGCAAACAATAACCTTGTCGTGCCTAATACAACAAGTTTATTTGTAGGTGGAACGTCACCCGATGGCCAATATCTTATAAAATCAGGTTCACAGGCTTCCCAGAACGGAAGTGATGGCGCAGACAGAGGTGCATTTGGCGGCTTTGTTGTCACAAGCCGCTATACCTTATCTGGCCTTGCACCTGTGCCCGTTGTCTATCAGGCAACAACTACAGGAGTTGTGACGCCATCAGGTTTGCCTGTAACTATTAAGGCAAGAACCATAAAGTAATTATTGCTTTATGAAAAAGCTTTTTTTCTTCTGTGCCATGATAAAGATTCTATCAGGCGCGAACGCCCAAAGTGTTATTAGAGGCGAATATTTTGTAAATGCTGATTTTGGCTATGGCAATGGTACATCTTTTGTGATTAGCAATACCGGCGAAGATGTGGCCCAAGCATTGAACATTCCGTTCAGTGCCTTTCCAGGAGAAGGATATCATTTTGTCTTTTTTAGAACTAGAGACAGCAATGGACTGTGGAGCCAGACAACACGGCGGTTGGTTCAGGTAGGACAAAATACTGCTGATGCAACTGCTGTACGAGGTGAGTATTTCATTGACGAAGACTACGGTGTGGGCAGTGGCACAACGTTTAATATTAACCCATCCTCTTCCGATATTGCACAAGGGCTCACCATACCATTCAACGCTTTTCAGAGCCCTGGTTATCATTATGTTTTTTTTAGAACACTTGATATTGAAAACACATGGAGTAGTACTGCCCGGCGACTTGTACAGGTAGATGATCAGTTGGGCGAAGTGCAGATTGCAAATGTTGAGTATTTCTTTGACAATGACTTAAGTTTTGGTTCAAACGCAGCATTAGTGCTTACCGCTTCTTCCGACAGCACATGGCAAATATTGATACCACCTACCGAGTTGCCGCAAAAGCCGAATTGGACTTTTGCAAATGACTCACTATTTTTACGTGTAAAAGAGAACACAAAAACTAGTTGGGGTATTACAACAAGGGTTGAGCAACTTGTATGTTCAGCCCCAACGGATGCGCTGATAAGTGGACCATCTCTGGTTTGTAATGGAGAGTCTGCTTCGTTTATCGCAAGTGCTGATAGTACCAATAACTCAACCAGTTATTCATGGACAGGCCCAGGAGGGTTTAGTGCATCTGAAGCCAACTCTGGAGAAGTGGCAAGTGAGGGTACCTATACTTGTATTATTAGCAATGGTGTTGGGTGCACAGTAAGTGTCAGTCATGAGCTTCACTTTTATTTATTTACGCGGCCAAACATTAGTATAACTGGTCCAACTGCTAAAGGATTGGGCGAAACTGTAAATCTGATTGCCGTTATTGAAAATGCTATTGAGAATTATTCAATAACCTGGTTAAAAAATGGCATTCCATTTTTTGTTACAACTCCTCCCGGATTATCTGCGAGTTATAACAAAGGGCCGGAAGACAACGACACCATCACAGCAGTTTTGGGCAACAGTACTGGGGTGCCTTGTTACCCAAATGATACCTCTGCTTTCTTAGAAGTGCATTTGACTCCTTCCGGGACGTGGCTCAAAGAGGAGCCACGCAATTTGTCTATTTACCCCAACCCAGCCAGTACTTTCACTACTATTTCAAAGTGTGACTTAGGGAGTGCTATACTTTCTATTTACAATAGCCAAGGTGCGTTGATGAAAAAAGTTCTCATGACTGATTGCATCCATTTACTAAGTACTGTTGATTTACCAGCTGGCTTGTATGTTGTATTTCTCGACAATAAAATGGGTAATAGAACAAAGCAATTATTGGTGATTGATTAAGCGAGTTCAAAAAGATAGTACCTTGAAAAATTTGTAAAACATAAAGAACGTGCATGACCGCACCGCACAGAATTGTGGGGCTTGCACGTTCTTAATGTTAAAAAGTAGCAACTATAACTTTGCCAGTTGATCTAAAAGATGCTCTTTACGTCTGCTCGAAACCTCAATTTCACAGCCATCGCTAAGTATTAGGGAACTGCCTTTTCCTTTGTTGTATTTTTTTTCAAATGAAAGGTTCACAAGATGCGAGTTGTGCACCCTAAAGAACTGATGTTCGCATAAAAGCTCCTCAAAATATTTTAATGTTTTGTTAAACTTACGGCTGCTACTGTATCCGGATACGAAAGGTTAATTACATAAAACCCAAGATTCCCGGCAAAGTTGCTGATGGTTAGGTATCCCTTTGTATTACTACCAGTACCCCCTATGAATAAAACGAGTCTATTCAAATTGGTTGTTGTGTTTCTAACAACTAAATGGCTGTCCTGAACAGATGCAAAATTTATGTCTGTCTGATGTGGCTTAACATAAAATGTATTGATTTGTGCACAGCAGGTCGTTGCAATCACAAATGCCATTAGTAAAATAATTTTTCTCATAGTTTCTGTCGGCTTAAAGGCTGACACCTAATGGCAGTCCATATAAAAACTTATTTGCAGATCAAAAATAGTAAATGACTAGTCTTTAAGCAGGATGTGGCAATGAAATTGAAGGTTTTAGGTAAATTAAATGCACTGAAGATAAGCCCCTTTGCAGAGGCACTTTTGATGCGTCATATTTTACTTGTGAAATAAAACCCCATATTGTCATTTATTTAGCCCTAAGTGTGTACATTAAAGCGGGGTTGAGTTATTTGGCAGCCCAGATACTCCTGACCTTTGCCTATTACGTAGGCCTTAGTCAATCACCTGTACAACCTTGTTCTTCGCCCGGTACTTGGTATTGATTACGCCTCCAACGGTTGTTTTTTCAATAAGTTTTTTGCTAACTGTACGCTCCATGTAAAAGGTAGAAGGGCCAACAGGAAGTGTTGAAAGCTGCGCTTTACCCAGAACAATATTGGTTGCCCCGTCTGCATCCTGAAGGTAGAGTGCATCCTGCCCCCAGGTCCAACTGCCGATAAAGATTCCAACGGTTTCGTCGGGCTGTAATGCTGTGCCGGCCCAGGCTAAGTCGTAGGCTGCTGATTTAGGTACTGTGTCAAGTGATGCGGGAAATGCAATGGTGTCAATAGCAGCAAGGGTATTGGTAAATATTTTTCCGTCAACATTGGTGTACACAAAAGTTCCCGCGTTGAGCCTTCCGGCATATTCCTTTGAGTGACCAAAGAGTAAATTGTTAAATGGCAACATTTCACCGTTGAACTTAACGGTGGCACCTGAATCAAGCTCAAGGAAGGTCCCGGTAGCTCCGCCAAACTTGAACCGGGCAATGACAGTAGTTTTATCCGTGTTTGAATCGTAGAATAATTCAAGATCCTGATAGATGCGATCCTGGTTGACATTAGATGATTTGTCCTTGGTACAGGCTACCAGCAGCATCAACAGGCAGATGAGCCCAGAAAACTGAAAATTCATTTTCATATAAATAAGTTATTTAATACAAATTAACAGAAATTATTTGAGTTTTGAAGTCAATTGAAAAACAAACTACGAGCCGACCTGCAGGGGCAAAAGCAAATTGTTTATCTCCTGTACCTGATTCTTGTAATACCGTCGCTCGCGGTAGGATAATACCCATCGAATCCCCTGAATGGCATTGGTGAGAAATATTTCTTCTGCTCGGTACAAATCTTCTGGCAGCACCTGCGTCTCTTCTACCTGGAAACCAGCCTCTTTCATGCGAACAATAATGTTCTTGCGCATAACACCCGGCAGTATACCTTCTGAACTTGCTGGACTAATGATTCGTCCGCCTGGAAAAATGAGAAACACATTTGAAGAGCTTGCCTCGCAGATACGTCCCTGTTCGTTTAAAATCAACACCTCATCAAATGAATGGTCACGTGCATACCTGCTTGCCATAACATACAGTAAAGCATTTGACGATTTCAATGTTGAGAGCATATTTGCAGGTTTCCGGATTTCGGTATAAAGGCCGAGCCGGAGCCCTTTGGTATTTAGACGGTAGTTTTCATCCGGTAACGGGCTAATAGTGATGATGTATTCAAACCGGTCACTTTCGGGCTTGTAATTACCCCCTTCTTCACGAAACACAGCGACGCGCACTCTGCCGTTGCTTATCTGGTTCAGGCTGGCCAATTCTAAGATTTGACGGCTAATTTCAACCGGATTGAATAGGCTTGAATCAATCCCCAGGGTGAACATTCCTGCAAGAAGGCGTTCAAAGTGAGAATGCACCCAAAGCAAATTTCCCTGCCGAAGACGCATGGTTTCGAAAAGGCCATCTCCGTACCGAAAAGCACGATTGTCAGGGCTGAGCACCTGCTGCTCTTGTACAAAGCGACCATTCAGGCAGATATACAAATCGTTGTTCATGGTAAACAAGCTAATAAAGTTGAAAGGTCGGGATTTGATGGCAAAAGACAAGCAGGCACTCCTACTGCTTCTGCTGCATCTACATCTCGTTGTTTATCACCAATCATCAAACTTGAACCTGCGTCAAACCCAAACCTTGCCAAAGCCTTTTCTATCATCAGGCTACCCGGCTTCCGGCAAAGACATTCACCGAATTCAGGAAAATGCGGACAATAATACATGGCTGCAAAACGCAGACCATGCTTAGTAAGTTCATCACTTAATTGTTGGTGGCATTTGTTGACCAAATCATGGCCATAAAGCCCTTTGGCAATACCAGCCTGATTGGTGATTAATACAAAACGATAGCCCTTGTTGGCGGCAACTTGCAGAAAGGGAACCAGGGCAGGTAACAATTCAAACTCATTGATATTGAGTATGTACCGGCCAATTTCGCGGTTTACAATACCATCTCGGTCAAGGAAAAGTGCTTTGCTTTTCATCGTAGCAGATAGGTCATTTGTTCAATAAATGAGCGGGCAATGGCAGGGTTTATTGCCAGCGTATAGACCATGCCAAAGAAACCACCCCAGAGATGCGCATCATGGTTTATATTATCACCACCTCTCCGGCCCATATAAGCACTATAAAAAATATACAACAAGGCCCAAACAATGGCAGGAAGTGGTAAGATACCATAAAGCAATATGGTACCAAAGGGGTCAAAAACTACATACGAAAACAAGACTGCCGACACCGCCCCGGATGCTCCAACGGCATTGTACCAGTGATTTTCGCGGTTTTTTCGATAGGTAGTTACCGATGCAGCAAGAATGGCACCCATATACAAACCCCCATAAACCCAAACGGCAGCCTCTCCAAAGAATCTGTAAAAATTCCACTCTACGCCTTTTCCAAAGCTATACAGCACCAGCATATTGATAATCAGGTGCAGCCAGTCGGCATGCAGAAAAGCATGGGTTACAAAACGGTACCATTGCTTTCGGTGCGCTACCATATAGGGGTTGAACTGATAGCGTGCCATCAATTCAGGCCGGCTAAATGCAGCAATAGAGAAAACTGCAGTAATCAATATAATGGGAAGGGTGATAAAAACCATTGCTTACTTTTTCTCATTTATCATGTTCGGCACCAAGCCGCGTTAATGCCTGTCTGGCCATAGCAAACGCCGGATTTACGTTTAAAGTCTGGCGATAGGCGTTTATAGCTTCCTGCTTTTTTCCAAGGGCTTCCTGGCAATAACCTGCCATGTAATGCGCTTCTGCGTATTCAGGCTGGATGCTTCTGGCCTTGTTAAACCATTCAAGTGCCTGATCGGGCTTTTTGTAAATTTCTGACTTAATAAAGCCGATGTTGTAGGCCGCATAAGCATAAGTGGGATTTTTGTTGAGTAAATCCTGAAACACCTCAATTGCCTTCTCCGGCTGGTTATTGTTTTGGTAATACAAGCCTAAATTATAAAGAACTGTAGGACTGTTGGGATTCAAACGCAAAGCGGTTTGGTAAAAATCAGGTGCCCGTTTGTCTTTTTTTGCAGCATAGATGAGCCCCATTTGCTCAAAAGCAAGCGCATATTCAGGGTCTTGTTCGGTGGCGGTGAGAAATGAAGAAAGTGCAAGCGTGGTATCTCCGGCTTCTTTATACACCATGCCTTTCATGTAGTATGCTTTCGGACTTCTCCGGTTGACTTTTAGAACAGCATTTAGCTGGTCGAGTGCCTCTTTGTACATTTCAACATACAGAAAAAGCTCAGCCAGCTTCATGTGCGCCTCTTCGTGATCAGGATTCAACTTTATTGCCTTTTCGAACGCCTGACGGGTATAACGGGTTCGGTTGGTAAACAGATAAATATCACCAAGGGTAACAAAATAGGCTGCCCTTGAAGAATCAATCTTTATGAGTTGCTGCATATCGAGCAACGCTGAATCAAGTACCTTCTTTTCTACAAAATATTTTGCACGGGCATACAGTGCTGCGGTATCAGCCGGATTTTTTTTCAGCAAGGCATCCAGGGAAGATTTTTCGCCTGAGACAACCGTTGTTGGCTGATTACAGGCCATCAAAAGCACAAGGCAAAATAGAAGAGAAACAACTTTCACTAACATTGGTACAAAGGGTTGCAAATTACGCAAACGGCTTGATGGCTGCTTAAATTTTTACCAAATACCGCTGTTTCGGTTCAGAGGTCTTATTTTTGAGGCATGGGTGATTTACTGATAAGCGCTGCCTGGCTGGTTATTTTGGGCTTTTGTGTTTTGGTGCTGCGGGGATTCCGGCTGCCAGGCCTGCCAATATTCAGTGCGCTGGTGCTGCTGATTGTAAAATTTGCATGTGGGCTGGCACTTACCCGAATGTACACTGCTTATCACCCCGACAGAGAAACTGCTGATATTTTTAAGTTTTACGATGACGGGGAGGTTATTTATCAGGCACTTGAACAAAATCCGAAAGATTTTTTCATGCTTGCAAGCGGTTTAGACAGAAACCGGCCTGATTACGACAAGTATTATATAAAGATGAAACATTGGTCGAGAAAGTACGACCATGAACAGGGCGGTATGTCAGATACACGACTTATGATTCGTTTGAATGCCTGGGCATGGGTATTCTCTACGGGTGTTTATGAAGTGCATATTTTGTTTTGGTGCTTTGTTTCGTTGCTGGGCCTGTGCCTGGTTTACCGTGCTTTTTATCCGTATTTTACTGATAGGCCCTGGTGGCTTGCCGGAGCGGTATTTTTAATTCCCTCAGTACTTTGTTGGGGTTCGGGGGTGCTTAAAGAAAGTTTCCTGCTGCTGTTTACCGGCTTGTTAATGTTGCCTGTAATGGCATTATTTGCCGGAAGAATGCGCCCGGTTCATCTGTTTTACCTGTTACTTGCTGCCGGGGGCTTCTTTCTGTTGAAATTTTACGTATTGCTGGCTTTTGTACCTGCGATAATCTCATTGTTTATTGCCAAAATCATGCGTTTTAAACATACGGTACTCGTAAATCTGTTGGTTCCATCGGTGCTGGTCATTCTGTTGATGAATGCCTACCGGGTTTTTCCGGATTTTGATGTGATGAAACAGATGGCTTCACTGCAGCAGGATATGCTCCGGATGGCTTATTATTCAGGTGCCGGAAGTGTTACCGATGCCAATCCGCTCGCTCCGACCTTGATGGGTTTTGTCAGAAATTTACCGGAAGCTTTGCTGAATGCTACCTTGCGCCCGGCGCTTACAGAGGTTAAGAATGGCTTGCAACTTTTTGCTGGCATTGAAAATACTTTTATCGGATTTGTGATTTTACTGGCCATCGGCCTGTATCAGCCTGTAACAGATGCACCAAAGAAGGCACTTGTGTGGTTTTGTTTAAGTTTTACATTTATGTTGTTCGCCTTAACAGGCCTAACAACCCCGATACTGGGTACGCTGGTGCGTTATCGTATGCCCGCCTTGCCTTTTTTGGGCATTGCCTTGTTACTGTTAAGCGATACCGAACGCCTGGTGCGAATTATCAGAGAGATTGCCTGGTTAGACGAAAAGGATTAATCAGGTTCGCAGCTATAAGTGCCACCGATGTTTCCGGCACGTAAAGCGGCTGTTTCTTCTGCCTTTTCAAGATCGGCTTTACGACCGCAAACCCTGTTTGAGTCCGGCAGAAAATTTCCCTGTGAATCATATACTTTGCATACTTCGCATTTGCGACAAGCACCGAGAGATATCAATGTTAGCAGGCAAATAATCAGCAGGCGCATACAGGCATTATTTCCGGGCACATTTTAATTCAAGTGAATCAGGCATGTTGTTCCGGTAGTTTAGTTCCTGGTTATCAAGTGAGTTTTTCTTTCCGCATATCTCGGGATAACTGTAGGTCACTTTTCCTGTTTTACTATCACGCATTTCGCAGTTCATGCACTTTTTACATGAGAAGCAGAACGGCAAAATACAAAGACCTGATGCCAGTATGAAACCTGAAAGTTTGTTCTTCATATTTGCGCAAAAATAGAATAATTTTCAGGGTCATTTTAATAATCAATGAGCATCCTATATTTTAGTCCGGAAAAAACATACATAACTTATGAAAAAATTAGTACTCGTTGCCCTTGTGGCCGGATTCCTTGTTTCGTGCAAAAAAGATTACACCTGCCAGTGTAATGCAGGAGGCATAACACTCTCAAACAATTCTATTGGCAAACTCACCAAAAAAGATGCCGATAAAGCTTGTAACGGAAGCGATAATGCTACTCTGGGTATCGAGTGTACCGCCATTGAAAAATAAGGATTTTCAAATCAGACTGTTAAGCCGGGCGTTTAGCCCGGCTTTTTTTATTATGTTTGAGCCATACCAACCTCATCATGACAGTTACACGCACATTTGATATACTTGACCACAACTTAAAGCATTACAATAAGCCCGATGCACTTGTTTCAAAGTCGAATGGCAAATGGCATCCGGTTTCTATAAAAACCTTTTGCGAAATAGCCGAACAACTAAGCTACGGCCTTATGCACCGTGGAATTGGTCCGGGCGATAAGGTGGCCATCATTTCAGGAAATTGCCCTGAATGGAATTATGTAGATTTCGCCGTTGCTGCCATCGGGGCGGTGAGTGTTCCGGTGTACCCCACCATGGGAAACAATGATACAGCCTATATTTTAGATGATTCAAAGACGAAAATCGTTTTTGTAGAAAGTGAAGAATTGTATCAAAAAATTGATTCAATAAAACGCCAAACCCCTTCGGTGCAGTATGTTTTCACATTTAAAGAAGTACAGGCGGCAGCACACTGGAAGCTTGTGTTAGAAGAGGGAAAGTCGAATCCGCAGGAAGAAAAACTACGGGCATATAAAGCAAACGTAAAACCTGATGACCTGCTAACATTAATTTACACCTCAGGCACAACAGGGGCGCCCAAAGGTGTAATGCTTTCGCATGCCAATCTGATTTCAAATGTTCATGGCTCGCAACCCGCCTGCCCCGTTACTCATGAGCACCGGGCACTTAGCTTCCTGCCACTTTCACATATTTTTGAACGTATGCTGGTGTACCTGTACCTCTATGTAGGGGCTGGTATATATTATGCAGAAAGCCTTGATACCATTGGCGATAACTTAAAAGAGGTGAAACCTTATTGCTTCTCAACTGTGCCACGCCTGCTCGAAAAGGTATATGATAAAATTGTGGCAAAAGGCAATGAACTATCCGGCATAAAACGAAAGTTATTCTTCTGGGCACTAGATTTGGGCCTCCGTTACGAACTTGATAAGGCAAACGGTTGGTGGTACGAAACCCAACTGGCACTTGCCAATAAGCTCATTTTTAACAAATGGCGTGAAGCGCTGGGTGGTGAAGTAGGTATCATTGTTTCAGGCTCAGCAGCCCTTCAACCCCGCCTTGCAAGGGTGTTTACAGCAGCACAAATCAATGTACTTGAAGGGTATGGATTGACAGAGACATCTCCGGTAATCTCAGTGAACAGAGTAGAGCCCGGCTTGCGTAAATTTGGAAGTGTTGGTACGGTTATTCAGGATGTACAGGTGAAGATTGCAGAAGACGGTGAGATTCTGTGTAAAGGCCCTAATGTGATGCTTGGCTATTACAAAAGACCTGAGGCCACCGCTGAGGTGATGATAGATGGTTGGTTCCATACCGGTGATATTGGAACGCTTGAGGAAGGGAAATTTCTAAAGATTACCGACCGGAAAAAGGAAATTTTCAAAACATCCGGCGGGAAGTACATTGCACCACAGCAAATGGAAAACAAGTTCAAAGAGTCAGTGTATATTGAACAAATCATGGTGCTTGGCGAGAACCGCAAGTTCCCTGCTGCCCTTATTGTACCGAACTATGCTGAATTAAGAAACTGGGCGGCAGAGCAGTCAAAGATTCCTGTTGATTTGCCCAATTCAAAACTGATAGAACGCCCCGAAGTAATTGCATTCTATCAGGCAGAGGTTGATTTCTACAACAAAGATTTCGGGCATTATGAACGTATCAAGAAGTTTCACCTGATGCCGGATGAATGGTCAATCCAATCAGGCGAGCTTACCCCTTCTCTTAAGTTAAAAAGAAGAGTCTTGCTTGATAAATATGCGCCTCAGATTGAAGCTTTTTATACCGAAACTATATAGGCGCTTAGGGAGATCTTCAATAAACTAAATGTGCCAGGTGCTGCTCATGAGTGGTTTTTGATTTTTCTCAATTGAAATTTTTTGCTTGCACCCTTATGCTATCAATGAATGCTTGCCTTTTCAATGTAGCCGCTCAGGTGAATATTTTTCCTGATACATTAAAAATGTTTCTTTAATTTCGCAAAAAATATTTTCTCATGCCTTATCTTTTTACATCCGAATCAGTTTCAGAAGGACATCCGGATAAAGTTGCCGACCAGATATCAGACGCCCTTATTGACCATTTTCTTGCTCAAGACCCACAGTCGAAAGTTGCCTGTGAAACCTTGGTTACTACCGGGCAGGTTGTTTTGGCCGGCGAAGTTAAATCAGAGGCCTATCTTGACGTGCAGGATATTGCCCGTGAAGTGGTTCGTAAAATCGGTTATACCAAAGCCGAATACATGTTCGAAGCCAACTCTTGCGGTATCTTCTCAGCAATACACGAACAATCGGCTGATATCAACCAGGGTGTGGAGAAAAAAGACCCCTGGAAACAAGGTGCTGGCGACCAGGGTATGATGTTCGGTTATGCTTGCCGCGAAACCGATAACTTCATGCCTTTGCCATTAGAACTTGCGCATCTTCTACTGCAGGAGCTTGCCGCTATTCGCAGAGAGAACAAGCACATCAAATACCTGCGTCCGGATGCAAAATCACAGGTTACTATTGAATACAACGACCTGAACCAACCGGTTCGTATTGATACAATCGTAATTTCTACCCAGCACGATGATTTTGCTACTGAGAAAAAGATGCAGGAGCAAATTACCAAAGATGTGAAGAACATCCTGATTCCAAGGGTGCTTAAAAAACTTCCAAAGCGGGTACAGGCGCTGTTTAACAACAAGATTAAGTATCACGTGAACCCCACAGGTAAGTTTGTAATTGGCGGGCCGCACGGCGATACCGGCCTTACCGGACGGAAAATCATTGTAGATACCTATGGCGGAAAAGGAGCTCATGGGGGCGGTGCTTTCTCCGGAAAAGACCCAAGTAAAGTTGACCGTTCTGCTGCTTATGCAACACGCCATATTGCCAAAAACCTCGTGGCGGCGGGAGTTTGCGACGAAGTATTGGTTCAGGTGGCCTATGCCATTGGCGTGGCCGAACCTGTTGGCTTGTATGTAAACACCTACGGAACAGCTAAAGTGAACCAAAACGATGGTCAGATTGCTGCTGCCGTTGGTAAATTGGTTGACATGCGCCCTTATGCCATTGAACAACGCTTTAAACTGCGTACACCGATTTATAGTGAGACCGCCGCTTATGGCCACATGGGCCGTGAAACCAAAGAAGTGGTGAAGGTTTTCAACAAAGGCAAAAAGAACGAAAAGAAAATCAAGGTGAAGCTATTCCCATGGGAAGAGCTGAGCTTTGTTGATGCCTTTAAAAAAGCCTTCCAGCTAAACGGTAAAAGCAAAGTTGCATCTGTAGCAAAGAATGGCCAGGCTAAGAAAACAGCCGCCAAACCTGCCGCAAAGAAAAAAGTTAATAATGGGAAGAAAACTGTTGTTTCAGCCTGATACAGCAGACAGAATTTCATTTCTAACCTAATAAAATTCATTTCATGGAAGTTAATGCCCGCCCGGGAATGGTGCTGGTTCATCCTACCTATGGAAAAGGTACCATCATTAAGGTAGATACTACATTTTATACTGTTCAGTTTCCCAACAGAGGAAATCTTGATATTTCAAAGCGAACAGAAGGGCTTGAACTGATGGAGGATGAACCCGAACCAACAGCTGAAGAAGAAGCCCTGTCAATGCCGCTGGTAGAACGTACCCTACGTCGTATTTTGGAAGAATACAGCGATATTCAGCAAACTGTTCCACTCGGAGAACGCTGGCAGGGGGGCAATATGATTCTTGAGCCAGCTGACAAGGCACTGAAATCAAAAGAAGTACCCCTGGAAGTGTTCTTCCATAAGATTGTCATGCTGCGCGACCGCTTACGTGTACTTGAGCAAAACATTAACAGCCATAAAAAGCTGAGTGATGAAGACAAGGTTGACCTGCAACAATATATCACCCGCTGCTACGGTAGTTTAACCACCTTCAACGTCCTGTTTAAAAACCAGGAAGATTATTTTGTAGGGGATAAGAAATCCTGATGGAGATTCGCACTGAGCTTATCCGGCAATTGTGTGCCATACCGGCCACTTCTGGTGACGAAGGCCCTATGCGTGATTTTATTCTTGACTACGTAAAAAACAACGCAGCCAGCTGGAAGGTGCAACCGGTGGTTCATTCGGGTGAAGGCTTTCAGGATTGCGTGGCACTTGCCTTTGGCAAGCCCCGCACTGCAGTGTTTGCCCATATTGACAGCATTGGTTTCACAGTAAAGTATAAAAATGAATTGGTGCGAATCGGAGGCCCGGTAAGCACTCCCGGAATTGAGCTCCTTGGGGCAGACAGTAAAGGGGAGGTGCGTGGAACCCTTGTTGCCAATAAAAACGGAACCCTTCACCTTAACAGTAATCGCATGGCTGACCCCGGTACACGGCTTTGCTTTGCTTCTGATTTCAGAGAAAAAAGAAATAGCATCCAGTCGGCATATTTAGACAACCGTTTGGGGGTGTATGTGGCATTGGAGCTTGCATCAACCCTTGAAAACGGACTGATATGTTTCTCTTGTTGGGAGGAACACGGCGGTGGTACTGTTGGCTTTTTGGCTGATTTTATGACTAAAAAGTACCAGGTTTATCAAGCGCTGATTTCTGATATCACCTGGGTTACCGAAGGTGTAAAAGCGGGCAAAGGAGCTGCGATTTCTCTCAGAGATTCAGGCATCCCACGTAAAGCGTTTGTTGACCGCATTCTTGGTATTGTTCAAAAGAGCAACATCTCTTATCAGGTAGAGGTAGAAGGAGCAGGAGGGAGTGATGGTACTGAATTGCAAAAAAGCCCTTTCCCAATAGACTGGTGCTTTATTGGTGCCCCTGAAAAAAATGTGCACTCCCCCAACGAAGAAGTGCACAAATCAGATATCCAAAGCATGTTGGCTTTATACCGGCTGCTGATGGATACCCTCTGAAGTGTTCATCACTTTCCCGGCAGAGGGCTATTTCGCCCCTCGCAGCAGGGTTACCGTACCTTTCTCATCAATCGTTTTATCAAGCACATCTACCACATTTACCACGTAGAAATACACCCCGTCAGGAGCATCTTTGCCTTTGATGGTACCATCCCAGTAGTTGGTAGTCCCTTCCCAGGCATATACCTCTTTGCCCCAACGGTTGAAAATACGCCCATTCAAGGTTTTTATTCCGGAAGTAGTAAATGCAAATAAATCATTCTTGGCATCATTATCCGGAGTGAATACGTTTGGAATTGTCAGGATAAATTTCCCATCAATAACGGTAAACACAAGTGAATCAACATCTTCGCATCCTGAAGCGTTTTTACAAATCAGTTTGAGTTCGTATTCGCCTGCTTTCTCAATCAGGTAATTATCACCTGCATTATAATTTATCAGTGAATCGTTCAGGAACCATTGACAATTCACGGCATTCGTGCTTTTGTTTTGTGCAACCATGTTGTAGGGAATCACCGCATTGTTCAGGTCGGCTTCGATTTTTGTTTCTATCGTTTGTTCGAGCATGGTGAAAGAGGCAACATCAGATTCGCAGCCGCTTTTGCGCATAATAACAAACCATGTTCCAGGGCCGGAGGGGGTGTAAAATTCGCCTGTACCTACCTGATTGCTTAAGGCAGCATCAGTGTACCATGTAACATCGTAATTGCTGGCATTGCTTACCTGAAGGGGGCTGATTGGCTGGCCCGGACAATAAGAACTGCCTGCGATTTTCGGATCGGGTAACGAATCTGCAACAGTCACCACCACCGTATCGCTTGAAGCCGGGCAGGCACCACCTGTTCCGCTTACGATGTAGCTTGTGGTAACAAGTGGCTTCGCCATAACAGTTGCACCGCTGGTGCTGCTTAGCCCGGTGGCTGGCGACCAGGTATAAGCCCCGGAGCCGCTGGCAGTGATTTCAATACTGTCGCCCAGGCAGATGAAGCGGTCAGGACCAGCGTTGACCGTTGCCCCGGGCGTAATGGTGATATTCTGCGTAGCAGTATCAACACCGCTTTCATTGGTTACAACAAGCTTTGCAGTATAAGTGCCGTTGCTGCTATAAGTTACAGCCGGCGGGGTTTCTAAAGTTGATTCGCTGGGCGAACCACCAGGGAAAGACCATTTCCATGTGGTATTGCTGTAACAGGTGTTGTTTGAAATGGAGGTATTGGTGAAATTTACCACCATCGGGGTCGAACAACCTGTGTTTGGATTGGCAGTAAAGTTGGCATTCGGGGCGGCAGGAATCTCAGAAACACGTGCAAGGTAGGAATCCAGTCCGCTTGACTTAGTACTCTGAAATGCACCTGAAGTTATAACAAAACCTTGTGCGGGGGTACTTCCGGTATTTCCGGTAAGAAACACATCACCATTGGGTGCGGTTGCAATTCCGTAAACATTATCGGTAGTGAAGCTTCCTCCAAAGTAAGATGCGCAGATGCGTTGCCCGCTTTCATCGAAAGTGGTAAAATGCCCATCGTAGCCTCCTCCCAGGGTTGTCTGATAGGCATTGGGCGTTGCCGGATAATTGGCACTGCTCGTCCAACCGCCAACCACCAAATGGCCACTTGCATTTTTGGTGAGTTCATCAATACCATCATCACCTGAACCACCGGTATAGGTACGCCAGATTACCTGACTGCTGCTATTGTCGGGGCTCCATTTGGCCAAAAAGCCATCGCCCGTGCCACCGCCACTGGTAGGCTGGGCAACACCTGTAGAAGGACCTGAAAGGTTAGAACTCGAATAGCCAGCCAGGTACACAAAGTTGTTATGGTAAACAATATCAGCACCCTGTTCAGCACCTGAGCCCCCATAGTAACTGACCCAATTGCGGGTCCCGTCAGCAGCAAAACGCGCAATAACAGCATCTATTGAGCCGCCACCATAAGTAGTCTGGTAGGCACCCGGTGTAACCGGAAAACCGCCCTTGGTTTGACCTGAAAGGAAAATATTGCCTTGTGCATCAGTTGTAACGCCATAGCCCAACTCATCCTGATCTCCGCCGACATAAGTCATCCATTGCTGTGCGCCCGCATTGCTGAATTTACCCAGGAACATATCGCCAAAGACATTGCCCAGGGCAGGCCCTCCATAGACTGTCTGAGAAGCACCTGCAGTGACCGGGAAATCGGCACTGGCAGTGGAGCCGGTTACAATTAGCTCATCGTTCGCATTCACCCAAACGTCAATGCCATTTTCTCCCGTGCTTCCTCCTAAATAGCTTGACCAGACCATCATGCCAGCGGTACTAATCTTACCTACATAGGCGGTAACATTCAGTGGGTTGGCGGTTGTGGCAAGATTGGTGCCAAGAAAATAGGCGCCCCCTCCCGGATTGAGTGTAGGCATGTTTAGGCTGGATGTAGTTCCGATGAAAAAGATATTGCCATTGGCATCTGCGGCACATGACCTGGAGTTGTCCTGCCCCGAACCCCCGAAATAGGTTGCCCATAGACGGTTCCCAGCAGCAGAGAATTTCACTATAAAACCATCAGTTGAGCCACCTCCACTGTTGGTCTGACTTGCACCGGTACTTACCGGGAAATTCGCAGAATTGGTGTTCCCTGTCATAATCAGGTCGCCATTAAAGTCAGTAATCAGGTGAAATGATTGATCGGTTGCCCCGCTGCCACCATAATAGGTTGACCATACCATTACACTGGGGTCAATCACTAATTTTTCTGTCGGATGAAAATCAGCCACCTGAAAGTGAATGTATTCACCCTCTTGCACAAATGCACTTTTCACCTGCTTTTTCTTCCCGTTAATCATTTGGTAGGTAAAAGGGGCATCTTCTACAAGACGGCCAACAGGAGTTTGTACCAACAATTGCCCGGAGCTATTGATGCGGCAGGAGCTGGCACCCAGGTATTGGTAACTGATTTGTGAAGGGTCGGCACCTGGCTGAACATCAAGGTCGTATTTTAACCCGCTGCCATCCGGCTTTATTGAAACCAAAAGGTCAATACCCGGATAAAGATTGGGGTAGCGTAATGTTTTAAAGTGACGGGCGCCGCTAATCCATTGCTTTTTTACATTCCCTAAATAATAATTACTTACACCTGATTCAGCGTTCATGCCCTCTGCTATTACTCCGGCGGCATTAAATTGCATATCCAGACGGTAGTGCTTCTTTGTTTCTACAGGCAAGGTGGTTCTATTTGTCGGAATGTCGAATGAGGATTTTGATACGCCTGCTTCATAAGCAGGTTCTATCCGGCTAAAATCATAGATAATTGAATTCTTTGTAAAAAACACCTGCACACCCTGAAGTTCACCATAGAATAGCACCTCTTTAGCATCGCTTCCATCTGTTTTCTTCAGTTGCCCACGATTTTCAACAAAACCATGATTCGATTTGAGGTTGTTGCCGGGCAATAAGCCTGCATTGAGTACTGAAGGCGGCAATAACAGAAACAATACCAGGGCATTTAAAAGCAGTTTTCCGGAAAAGCGTTTGATCATTTTCGTGAAGATTTAAAAACAAAGTTATAGAATTGTAACAAAATCATTTGATAATTAGAATCATCCCCCGTTTATCATGCCGTACCCCATCGGCACCCAGCGCCCTGATTCGGTAAGCGTATATGTCGTCCTGAACGGGAGCCCCCTGATAGGTGCCATCCCAGCCTTTTTCAATATCGCGCCATTCGTATATCAATTCACCCCAGCGGTTGAAAATAAACGCACGGTATTCAATGATATTCGTACCAGGCGTTTTAAACTGTCCGTTTAACTGGTCTTCATTGGGTGTGAAGCTATTAGGAACCCAAAGTGTAGAAATGACGGGTTCGGTTACGCTAACCGTGGTACATGCAGTATCTGTACATCCATTGGCATCTGTGGCTTCTACGCAATAAAGTGTGTTATTCGTTGGACTTACCAGCAATTTCTCACCAGTTCCAAGGTTGGGAAGCCAGCGATAGGCTACACCTCCTGAAGCATTCAGGGTAGTGCTCGCACCTCTGGGTACCGACATGGGAGGGCCAGCGGATGCAAGGGGCAGAGATTGTACTGTTACCATAACCATATCGCCTGATGAAGAGCAAAGTCCACCCGGGTCTGTAAGAGTATACGTGGTGCTTACGTTGGGGCTGGCAACCGGATTGGGGCAGTCGGTACAACTTAAGCCTGTAGCAGGGCTCCAATTGTAATTAGAGGCTCCTGAGCCTTGTAAAATTACACTACTGCCCTGGCAGATGGATACATCAGCACCTGCATTGGGGGGCGTTGAAGGGTTTACCGTCACCGTTACCGTAGCGGTAGAAGCTGAACAGCCCGTGCGCTGAGCAGAAACGGTGTAGGTAGTGGTATTGGTAGGGCTGGCGCTTACACTTGCACCCGAGGTAGAGGATAAACCAGTAGGCGGGCTCCAGGTATAGCTGTCACCACCTCCAGCAGTGAGAATGGTACTTTCGCCGCTACAGATGCTTACATCAGGGCTTAACGTTGCCATTGGCGCAGGAACCACTGTAACCGTAACACTGGCAGTGGCTGCCGGGCAGGAGCCGCTGCTCACTGACACGGTATAGGTGGTAGTACTTGGCGGGTTTGCAGTAACAGAAGCTCCTGCGTTGGATGAAAGCCCTGCTGAGGGGCTCCAGGTATAGGTGTCCCCGCCACCGGCTGTAAGCGTTGTACCGCTGCCCCCACTGCATATACTTACATCGGGGCTTACTGTGGCAACTGTATTTGCGAGAATAGTTACTGTTACTGAGGCTGTTACGGGGGTGCAGCTTCCGGATGAAACTGTTACGGTGTAGGTAGTGGTAGTGGTTGGGCTTGCAGTAACACTGGCGCCGGTGGTGCTGCTCAGCCCAGTAGCCGGTGACCAGGCATAGTCAGCACCTCCTCCGGCAGTTAATGTGGTAGAGCCGCCACTGCAAATACCTACATCTGGACTTATTGTTGCTGTTAATGCCGGAGTAACTGTTACTGTCACGGTTGCTGTTCCGCTGCAGCCGGCACTGTTGGTGCCTGTTACCGTATAAGTTGTTGTTGTGCCGGGGTTGGCTGTTACAGAAGCACCGCTTGTGGCACTTAGCCCGGTAGCGGGCGACCAGGTATAAGTATCGGCACCTGATGCGGTGAGGGTAGTTGAGGTACCGTTACAAATGGTAGGGTCGGGGGTAAGGCTAATAGGTATTCCTGCACTGACAGTGATATCTTTTGAGCTTGAATGATTGCCGCTTGCATTGGTTACTTTCAGGGTAATCGTATAGGTGCCGGCGGCATTGTAGGTTACAGAAGGAGGGTTTTCAAGGGCAGAACTGGCAGGGGTGCCACCCGGAAACGACCATTCCCAGGTAGTATTTGACAGGCAGGTATTGATAGAAGTCGAGTTGTTGTCGAGCGTTACCGTATGCGGAATACAGCCGGTAGCAGGATTCGTATCGAAAGCAGAAACGGGCGGAGGAGGGATTTCGGAGATGCGCGCTATATAAGCGTCTAGCCCGGCCCCTTTAGTGCTTTGAAATGCCCCTGCTGTGATAACAAAGCCTTGAGCAGTGCTGCTTCCGGTATTGCCCGAACAAAAAACATCATCATTCGAGGCTATTGCCAATCCGTAAACATTATCGGTCGTGTTACTGCCACCAAAATAAGTAGCACATATCAGTTTGCCGTCAGGGTCAACCGTGGCAATTTGCCCGTCATAACCACCACCCAAAACGCTTTGGTAGGCGTTAGGTGTTGCCGGATAATTGGCACTGTTGGTCCAGCCTCCACAAACGATATTGCCTGCGTTGTTGGTGGTTAACTCATCAAAACCATCATCCCCTGAGCCGCCGCAAAAGCTGCGCCAGATTACTTGCGCTGCTGATGAGTTGGGACTTAACTTTATGATAATCCCATCGCCTGAGCCGCCGGCATTGTTGGGCTGAAACGCTGATCCAGCGGGGCCTGGTAAGGTACCTGCACCATATCCGGTAGCATATAAAAAGTTGTCTTTGTATCGGATATCCAGGGCTCTCTGCCCGCCATTGCTGCCATAATATGTTGACCAGCTTCTTGTGCCTGCCGGGCTGAATCGGGCGAAGAACACATCACTTGAGCCTCCGCCGTAGCTCGACTGGTAAGCAGCGGCAGAAGTCGGAAAATTTGAACTTACCGTGTAGCCGGTTAGGAAGATTTCTCCCGTTGGGTCAGTGCAAACCCCGTATCCAATTTCATCCTGAGAGCCACCAATCAGAGTGGTCCATTGCTGCACCCCACTGTTGTTGAATTTTGCCAGGAAAGCATCTCCAAAACTACCTGATATGTTGGGCCCTGCCATCGTGGTTTGGAATGCCCCTGCAGTAACCGGAAAATCGCTACTGGCGGTACATCCGGTTACAAGAAGGTTATTACTGGCATCAAGCCAGACATCGGTGCCACTTTCGCCAACATTACCACCGAAATACGTTGACCATGTAAGCCCTCCGGTAGGTGTTAATTTTGCAATAAATACGGTTGGATTGGTAATAACGGTTGTACTCGCCTGATTTACAGTTAGATAATAAGCTCCACCTCCCGGGTTTAATAGCGGAAAATTAAGACTGGTAGTGAATCCGGTTACGAAAATATTCCCTGATGCATCTGCTTCGCATGAGCGGGCATTGTCATCACGCGACCCACCGAAATAGGTGCCCCAAAGTCGTGTGCCGTCAGGAGTAAACTTTAGAATAAACCCATCCAAACCACCACCGCCATAAACAGTTTGTATTGCCCCTGCTGAGGTAGGAAAGGTGGTGCCATTGGTGTTGCCAGATAAAATAAGGTTTCCGCTTGCATCAGAACTCATGTGTATGGTTTGCTCAGAAGTACCATTGCCTCCATAATAGGTAGCCCAAACCAGAATGCTGGGGTCAACAACCAGGTCGAGCGACTTATTATACTTACCGGTGGTAAAGCCAATAGACTTACGCTTTACCGAAAATTTAGAAGGAATGGCGCTTTGATCCTTACCATTGTTTTGGTATGTAAAAGGCTTTTCTTCCTGTAAAGTACCTAATGGAGTTTCAATCAACAGGCCCCCGTTTTTATCTAAACTTACGCGTTCAGCCCCTTTGTAGTTAAAAGCAATCTGTGCAGGGTCGCCACCCGGATGAACTATAAAATCGTATTTAATGCCTTTTCCTTCCGGAAGCAGGTAGAAAATCAGGTCAATTTTTGGATATATATTATGGTATATAACGCTGTCGAAAAGTGCTACCTCATTGAATGCACTTAATGATGCACCACCGCAGTAATAGTTGTTATAGCTTTGCCTTTTTCCCTTTGCCAGCAACTGTACATGCGGGTTCGAGTGAAGAAAGGCCATATCAAGCCTGAATTTTTTTCTGCTTTTTTGTGCAGCCTTATTTTCCGGAAGATTAACTGGAATGTCGAATGCGCTTTTCCCCCCGCTGGCTTTTATCAGGTCTTGCTCATAAAATTCGTAAACCAGCGCATCCCGGGTAAAATACATGTTGTAACCGGCAAAGTTTCCGTAAAAAAGTACCTGAGTAGCCGGCCTGCCCTTGTCATCCAATAGCTGCCCTGCGTTTTCAATAAAATATCCGGTATTCACAAGAGTTGCACCCTGCTGATTTGTTTCAGCACGCATCGCCGCAGCAAAAACTGGAAATTCAATTTGGATAAGCAAGCAGATGAACAAAAACCATCTGCCGGAATTTTTGTGCATTGGGAATAATTGTCCGGATTATCACATTCGGTTGTAAAACTACAAAAAAATTAAATTTTGAATCAAATGTTTTAATAGAAAAATTTAACTTGCCCCAATCAAACATTTCTCATTATGCAACACACCTCCATGCTAAAAAACATCAGGCTATTCGTTTCATTGTCAATAGCGATATTGATGATTGGGGCAAACGGGCTTTTCGCCTCTGTAGCAAAAGCCCCCGCCCAGCATCAGGTACAGGGATTTATCAGAAATGCCGGACAATTTAATGCTACCTCCGATACAAAGGTTTTGTTTAAAATGCCAGACCCGGGTATGGACCTATACATTACCAACAAAGGCTTTCGCTACGTTTTTAAAGAACTTGTATCCGGCAATTCAGATGAAACAGCGCTGCAGATAGACCAAATCAGGCGCGAAAATCCTATGAAGGCGAAAACGATCAGGTATTCTGTTGTTGATGCGCTGCTGTTGAACGCTAATATATCAACTAACAACATGGTTTCGGAGGAGAAAAGTATGCCAAAGATTACTTATTATCTTGACCAGGCCCGGGGCGGGGTGATAGAAACAGAACTGCATCACAAGGTGCGTTTTGTGGGGGTTTATCCGGGTATTGACTGGGTGATTTTTATACAGAACGGCCAGGTGAAATATGATTTTGAAGTGCAGGCAGGCGCTGACCCCTCACTTATCCGGATGCAATATGATGGGGATGCCCGGTTGGCTGGGCTGAACAATATGCAGATGCTGCAAATCAACAATGCTTTGGGTGAAATTAAAGAAGGAAAATTATTGTGTTATGATACACATAGCAACAGGGTGGCCTGTACTTATAAAATTGAAGGGAAGCAGGTGAGTTTTGTTCCTTCCGGGTACAACAAACATGAAAAATTAGTGATTGACCCCCCTATTGCATGGTCAACCTATATGGGCGGTACCGCTGACGAATCAGCCCTGACGCTCACACATGATGCTGAAGGAAATATATACGTAGGTGGGCAAACCACTTCGACTGATTTTCCGGCAAGTGGTGGTGCGTACTTAACAAATGCAGGACAACAAGACGGTTTTCTGGCGAAGTTTAACAATCTGGGTGAGATGCTCTGGAGTACCTATATTGGTGGTTCCGGCATAGAAAACGTTAATGATTTAAAAGTGTTGCCTAATGGTGATATACTTGCAATTGGGTCGAGCGGTTCGAGCGACTTCCCTGTTTTTGCCGGAACGACAATGGCGTACAACCAGGCAACCTACGGAGGTGGGAACACTGATGCTGTTTTAATGCGGTTCAGTGCGGGTGGTACCCGTTTATGGGCAACCTTTT
>JAIBAI010000046.1 GCA_019695235.1 Bacteroidia bacterium
CCGGGAGTATATTTTATGGTCGTAAAAACACCCTGGGGCATGAGCACTAAGAAGTTAATACTTCAATAGTACTAGGCTTTTCTGAATAGTGAAAGTTATCAGGGTTTTACCTACTTTTGTATTAATCGTATTAAGAGAAAGCAAGGTTTATACGACTTTGTGCTTCTGATGCGGTAAATATTTCAAAAAATCATATAAAACTAAAAATCTCTTCAAATGCGTAGTTCGATTGCTATCGGTGTTCTGTTGTTTTTACTACTTGTTTTGTTCGGTGTAGGTGGGTGTTCGTACAATAAGTTGGTAGATAAAGAAGAAAAGGTTCGTTCACAATGGGCTCAAGTTGAAAATGCCTATCAAAGGCGTGCTGATTTGATTCCGAATTTGGTGAACACAGTGAAGGGTGCCGCAAATTTTGAGAAAGAAACCTTAACTGCCGTGATGAACGCCAGGGCTTCAGCAACCCAGACAAAATTGTCTGCCGATAACCTCACTGAAGAAAACTTAAAAGCATTTCAGCAGGCACAGGCGGGTGTTTCAAGTGCATTAAGCAGGTTATTGGTCAGCGTGGAAGCATATCCTGATTTAAAAGCAAACCAAAACTTTCGTGATTTAATGAACGAACTTGCAGGTTCTGAGAACAGGATTTCAGTTGAGCGTAAACGTTTTAATGATTTGGTTCAGGACTATAACCGCCAAGTACGTTCTTTTCCTGCGAATATGATGGCCGGGATATTTGGGTTTGAGCAGAAAGCATATTTTGAGGCAAAAGAAGGCACGGAACTTCCCCCTGAAGTTAAGTTCTGACGATGGGGAAGGCAGCTTCACAGTGGTTAAGCTCTACTGAAGAACAGGAAATTTTAAAAGCCATTCAGGATGCTGAGAGCTTGTGCTCAGGTGAGATAAGGGTCCACCTGGAAGCGTGTTGCAGCACCGAAGACCCTTTAGACAGAGCCGTTCAGGTGTTTTACAAACTGAAGATGGACCGTACAGCTGCCAGAAATGGCGTTTTATTATACATCTCGGTAGAAGATCGAAAACTGGCGATAATAGGAGACAAGGGAATCCATCAATATATACATGACCAAATTTGGGATAGTATCCGTATGAAGATTACGCGATGCATTCAGGAATCAGGGCTTTCAAAGGGCATTTGCGAAGGCATCCACGAGTGTGCCGTTTTGCTTTCAAATCATTTTCCGTATCTACCAGGCGACAACAATGAATTACCCAATGAAATTTCGGTTTAGTCGCTATTTATTTCCCCTGGTTTTGTCATTGTTGATGATTGGCCCGGGACTTTACCAAGGATTTGCCCAACAGCTTCCTCCGCCTCCGAATCCTCCCCGGCTGGTAAATGATTTTGTGCATTTGCTAAGTCAGGACCAAGCAATGCAATTAGAGCAGAAGTTAGTAGCCTTTAACGATAGTACTTCCAATCAGATTGCAATTGTAATCATGCAGGATTCGAGTGGCTACCCGGCCAGCGAGTTAGCAGTTGAGCTAATGCAGTCATGGGGTATCGGACAAAAGGGCAAAGACAACGGGGTTTTGATTTTCATCAACTTAGCTGAGCGTGAAATGTTTATTGCTACCGGATACGGGGTTGAGGAGTATATTACTGATGGTAGGGCGGGTTCGGTAATTGATGAAGATTTACGCCCCCAGTTTAAGGCGCAGAAATACTACGAAGGCTTAGATATTGCCACCACCCATTTGATGCAAATGCTTCAGGGTACTTTTAAGGCGGAGCCTAAAAAAACACAGCCTGGTACCCCGGGGATGATATTGGCGGTATTAATCATAATCGTTGTGGTGATTGTACTTTCAAAGCTTAAAGGAGGCGGGGGCAGTGGAGGAGGTTATTACAGAACTTTTGGAGGTCCGGGCATGGGGGGCTTTGGGCGAGGCTTTGGCGGTGGCGGGAGCTTTGGCGGTGGCGGTTTTGGTGGCGGCGGCTTTGGCGGATTCGGCGGCGGTGGCGGCGGTGGTGGTGGTGCCGGAGGCAGATGGTAGCTTTAATAATTTCTGGCATTAATTTGGCAATGCAAGAATTTTAATTAGGTTTGAAAATTCAATAATTGGAAATGTATCGGATTTTAGTCACCCTCACAATCATCAGTAGCCTGGTTTTAAGCCAGTTAAATGCGCAAACAGGTAAAGGCGAAGAATTCTTCGACGGTTGGGCAGTCACCAAGAAAGGCGATACCCTGCGTGGGAAGATCAGTTATAGAAACGGTCGAACTGGTGAAATCTACCAGCAGGACAAAAAATTAATCATTGTAGATACCGTTACAGGTGCCAAGAAAAAATATGGCCACGAGAAATTACAATCGTTTTCGTGCGACGGGAAGTTATTTGAATTTATCTCATTGGATCCCAACTTGCCTCCATTTATGATGCAGAAGGTTATTGATGGAGATGCCTTGCTTTATAAGGCATGGTTCGTTGATGACAAAAGCACCAATCAAAAGTTTTCTTATGAAGAAGTGACTTTTATAAAGAAGAAGACAGACACCCAATTCACAGAGGTAATGGAAAAAGGATTCAAAAAAACCATGAAGGAGTTTTTTGCTGGTGACGGTCAGATTCTGGAATTAATAAAGAACAACAATTGGGGGGTTAAGGATTTAGAGAAGATTGTAACCGCCTATAATGAATTAGAGTAGCAAAGCCTTATGCAGGCTTTGCTACTCTGAGTGTTAGTTTTTCAATAACTTTTTTGTGTACACTTTCCCGGTAGCTGTTTTGAATTGCAGCAAATACATTCCGGCTGGGTTTTGGCTGTCCCATTGTATATAATCAGTGGCTGATTGTGTGCTTCCCTTAGCTATGCTTTGCCCCTGCAAGTTAAATATATGCCATTGGCCTATCTCCTGAGCTTTCAAGATGAAGTATTGATCAAAAGGCAATGGATAAACAGCTAATCCGGAGCCCTCAGGGGTCGGGGTTATTCCCTGTGGGATAGGGTCCCCATAGGTCATAGCGCACAGGTACATATCAACATCTTCAGCACCACTCACATAAAGGGTATGTTCGCCGAAGCTGACTGAATCAGCAAAAGTTCCGGTAAATAAGAATTGATTACCAGATTTTGAAGCTACATTCATAAATTGGGGAAATGTAAAAGCCCAGTTCCAGGTTCCATCTTCATTTAGTCGCGCCAGGTATGAATCATGCTCCAAAGTGTTTTCGAGCTCAAATGAACCAAGTGTAAATGCATCCGTAACAAGCTCACCATACACATATATGTATTGTCCATTTGAAGTTGTAAGTGATGGCATTCCGTCTTCCTCGGCTGTACCTGCGCCAATCAACCATTGCCAGTTGCCATTAAAGTCAAGTGCGCCCACAAAGAGGTCAATATCACCTTCTTCGCCGGTGGCAGATTCTGAAAAAGATGTTCCGGCAGCAGCGATTTGTTCCTGAAATGTTCCGCAGACATATACTTTTGATTGGTCTGCTGCCAATGCTCCGGCAAATGACTCATAATCTGTAGCGCCGGCATTCTTTGCCCAAAGGTAATTTCCCGAACTGTCTAAAGTTGCAATATATAAATCTGATGTGGTAAACCCCGATTCTTCATTCCCCACATTATTCAGCGTTAGTTGCTCAAAAGATATTTCTATTGCATCCGTATCAAAAGTACCAAACGAACCGGTGTAGCAAATCAGGCCACCTGGCAGGCAAATCACATCATTTAAAGATGCTCCGTATAAAGTTTGGGCGCCCCTCAGCCAAAGCGGCCAACCTGCAGGCGTATATTTTATTACAAAGGGCAGTTCTTCTTCCGGAGAAAGTGAGTCATCCCCAATAGTCAATGTTGAGCCAAAAAATTCACCTCCGGCAATAATATTTCCATTCTGATCAGTGTCTAAAGCTTTAATTTCTGAATACGCTATTCCGGATTGTTTACGTGCCCATTGCCACTGGCCTGCAGGATTGAGTTGGGCAATAAAAAATTCTTGTTTTTGCTTTTGTGTATCAGTTTCCTGAAAAGTAAGATTTAATGCCCCCAAGGTCATCGTATTGGTATACCAACCGGCAATTATAATATTTCCAGATCTATCAATGGTCATATCATTTGCTACCAGTCCATCGGGGCTGTTACTAGTTGCAGCCCATAAGGCATGTCCGGTAGTGTCAAAACAAACCACTGCAAGGTTGTGTTCAACCGTTTTGGGAAGACTTATACTCCCAAAAGCCAAAGGTTCAGTATAACGTAGAAGCAAGTAGGCCTTGCCTTGTTCGTCAAAACTTGTTTTTATTGGAAATGCAAAGCTTCCCAATTGCGTACCTTTAACAGCCCATGTATAATCAGGTACCTGAGCAAATACACTTTGACCAACGACAGAAATGCAAAAAACGAGAGCAAAACAAATAGAACGCATCATACAAATAGATTAAGCTGTAAAATTAATGCTAATACCTATATATAATATGTAAAAAAATCAAAATGCTGTTCACAGACTTTTTGACAATAAAACCATGCCGCTATATGTAAGATTTTCTATAGATTTGTCAAGCCCCAACCACCTAGTTTTCCTTTTTCTTCATTTATTATACCTTGCGGCTCTTTATTATATATTTAAATAATATTATTGAACTATTATGACTTACTTTTTTGCGAACCATTGCCTTTCATTTCAAGTAAGAGTTATTACATTTGTCAATCAACAACAACCTAACTAATTTTTCTTTTATGAAATTATCTACAAATCTTCGTTTGGCGCTTGCAGGCTCAGCCCTGTTACTTGCAGGAACCATGAACGCTCAGGTTGCAGCAACCGGAGTTGTTAGTTTTGCACAGGGCATGCGTGCTGACGGGGTGTCACCAGTTTCTGTAGTTCGCAGCACAGTAGTAAATGCTACAGGTTTTCCAAGCGGCAGCCACGATGTAAATATCGGAGAAGGCTCTGGAAGTGTAGAATTTGTTTCTCTTGGCTTTGGCGGGGAACTAGTTCTCGAATTTAGCACACCCATTTGCAATGGCGTAGGCAATGATTTGAAAGTGTGGGAAACCTCTTATGGCACACCTTCGCATGCAGCTTGGCCTGAAATGGCTTTGGTTGAAGCACGTCAAAATGATTGTCAGCCATGGCAAACATTGGGTCTAATTACACAGGATGCTGAATTGGATTTGGGAGTATTACCATTTGCCAAATACATTCGTGTTACAGACATGACCAATCCTCTTCTTCCTGTATTCTTCAGTTCAAATCAGGACGGATTTGATGTTGATGCGGTTGTAGGATACGCAGGATGCGCTGATCCAAGTCCAGCAGCTGCTGACATGTTTTCACCAGATCAGGTGATTTCTTTCACTGCACCAGCTTACCGTAAAAACGGTTCTGTATTGGCAATTGGCTCTAACCGTCACAAGCCAGCAAAAATGCTTTACGCACCTCAGATGTCAGATGCAACTACACCTGAGGCAAGTGTAAACTTCTTTGCTGCTGGTTTTGCAAGTGAAATTATTTTGAAATTCCCTTATACCATTTTCGATGCACCTGGTGCTGACTTAAACGTATACGAAACTTCATTTGGTGATAAAGCAACCCGTAAATGTGGAAGCTATCCTGAAAGGGCAGAGTTTTATGGTTCTGTTGATGGAACTACTTGGTTCCCACTTGCTGCCATTCCAACTTTTGACCTTATTGGTGGTGCACCAAACGATTATTCAAACGTTCTTTGCCGCGATGGTCAGTTAGACATCGGTGCTGGTGGAGCAATCAACTACATCAAATTAGTTGACATTTCTCCTGCTGGTTCATTCCCTGGCGCTGCTGATGGCTACGACCTTGATGGTATCTTAGGCCGTTGCTATACTTCAGGTTCTTCTCCTAAACTGACCTCAGATTACAGCCTTGAGGACGAAATCGGTGAAGGTGTTTTTGGAGTTGAGCTTTATCCTAACCCAACTGCTGACATTGCAAATCTGAACGTTAGCGCTATCAACATCAACGATTCTTACACTGTACGTGTAATTGACATGATGGGTCGTACTGTATCTTCAGAATTAATCAATAGCAGCAAAGGTTCATTTGTTCACTCACTGAACATGAGCAGCCTTCCTGCTGGCATCTATGCTGTTTCAGTTGAAACAAACGGCATGGTTGAAATTGTGAAAGTTGTGAAGAAATAAGTTTTTTGTTTGGTTTCTAAACCCCGGCTTGCCTTTGGCAGGCCGGGGTTTTTATTTATGGCATGTTTTAGTTAGGTTTGTCGCTCAAAGAAATTCAGCTTGCAGGTTCATCAGGGCTATCAGTCATTCCCTAAATTGTCATTTCCGGTAGTCACTACAGGAACATTTGACGGGGTTCATTTAGGGCATCAAACAATTATCAGGCAACTCACTGAACAGGCCCGCAAGCATCAGGGTGAATCAGTAGTACTCACATTTAACCCACATCCAAGACAGATTCTACAGCCAGAAAGTGCAAATGGTTTGGAACTTTTAAGTACCCTTGAGGAGCGCATTGCACAACTCAGTATGCTTGGGGTTGACCATTTGGTTATCATACAATTTGATCTTGCATTTTCTCAGATGTCATTTTTGAATTTCATAAAAGAAGTTCTTGTCGGGAAGATACATACCCGTAAGTTAGTTATAGGCTATGACCATCATTTTGGCAGCAACAGGGAGGGTTCATTCGAGTCGTTGCTCGCGCATGGGTCGAATTACGGCTTCGAGGTAGAAGAGATTCCTGCACAGGTAATAAATGAAATGGCTATCAGTTCGACCAAAATTAGAAAAGCCTTGCATGAGGGGCATATTGCCATTGCGAATAGTTTTCTTGGCCGGCCGTATGAACTTTCGGGTGAAGTAATTGCCGGAGCCCAGCGTGGACGTACCATTGGTTTCCCTACCGCAAATATTGAAATCGCAGATAAGAAGAAATTAATCCCGGCAAATGGCGTTTACGCTGTAGAGGTGATGATAAGCAACAGCGCAAGGACAATTCATGGGATGTTAAACATTGGTACCCGTCCGACTGTTAGCAATGATGGTTCACGAAGCATAGAAGTGCATCTTATTAATGAGCAAGTTGATTTGTACGGCGAAGTACTGCGGGTTCAATTTCACCATAAAATCAGGGATGAATTGCGATTTGCAGATCTTGAGCAATTAAAGCAGCAGCTTAAGCGCGACAAAGAAACCGTGCTTGATTTTTTCGCATGAGCGTAGCAGGTAAACATTTTATTGGGTGGCTTGCAATCTTCATTGTGCTTGCAGTAAGTCAAACCAAGGCTCAACCTTCATTCAAAGTTGGGGGGAAGGTATTTACCAGTATTGAAAAGGCATCGCAACAACCTGACTCTGTTATCAGGTTACGATTAAAACGGCGCGGGCTACGCGAAATCCCTCCGGCAATTTTTCAATTTAAAAATCTTCGTGAGTTAGATTTATCTTCCAATAAGTTGAAATATATACCTAAGGAGCTGTATCAATTAGAGAAGCTTGAGGTACTTCGTCTTACAAGAAACCGGATTGTTCGGATTGACTCAGGCATAGGCCGGCTACAGCAATTAACCTATATTGACCTGGGGATGAACCCAATTCAGGAGCTACCTGCGGAGTTTGGCCACTTAAAACAGCTTCAGTTTTTGCAATTGTGGGGTACTGAAATTACATGGCTTCCAGAGTCAATAGCAGAGCTGCCGGTGCTTCGTTGGTTGGATATGCGAAACATTATTCTCACCGAATCAGAACGCGAAGACCTTATCAGAATGTTTCCAAAAACAACCCTCTACCTTTCAGAAGGATGTAACTGCGTGAAATAGCTTAGGCCACCTTCAGGCGGGCAAGTTTTAGCTTATCAAAACGTTCTTCAGCATAAGCTTTGGTGATCACGAGTTTGCTCTCTGCTTTTTGTCCTGGCAGGTCAAACATTAAATCGTTCATGATTCCCTCGCAAATTGAACGCAAGCCCCGTGCGCCTAATTTAAATTCGATAGCTTTTTGTACTATAAAGTCTAAGGCATCGTCATCAAAACTCAGGCTAACACCATCCATTGCGAGCAGTTTTTGGTATTGTTTCACCAAGGCATTTTTTGGCTCTGTTAGAATTCTTTTCAGGGCCTTTTCATCCAAGGGGTCAAGGTGCGACAATACTGGCAGGCGGCCAATAAGTTCCGGAATCAATCCGAAGCTTTTCAAATCTTGCGGGCTGATATAACGCAACATGTTAGTGTTGTCAAAGGCTTCCGTTTCTTTGGATGCTGAATACCCGATGGTTTTCGACTGGACTCTCCGGGCAATTTTCTTTTCAATACCATCAAATGCTCCCCCGCAGATAAAGAGGATATTTCGCGTATCGAGTAAAATCATTTTTTGTTCCGGATGTTTCCGCCCGCCTTGAGGAGGCACATTAACAGAAGAACCTTCTAAAAGTTTAAGTAATGCTTGTTGCACCCCTTCGCCCGAAACATCGCGTGTGATGGATGGGTTGTCGCTTTTGCGGGCAATTTTATCAACCTCATCAATAAAGACGATACCTCTTTGTGCGGCTTCAACATTGTAATCGGCAGCCTGAAGCAGGCGTGCAAGAATACTTTCAACATCTTCGCCCACATATCCGGCTTCAGTTAGAACTGTAGCATCAGCGATACAAAAAGGCACATTGAGGATTTTTGAAATCGTTTTCGCTAAGAGTGTTTTTCCTGTTCCGGTTTCACCAACGAGGATAATGTTTGATTTTTCAATTTCTACCTCATCGTCTTTCTGAAACCCTTTCTGATTCAGCCGTTTGTAGTGATTGTAAACAGCTACTGCAAGTACCCGTTTTGCCTCATCCTGGCCGATAACATATTCATCGAGGTGTTTTTTAATATCTGCCGGTTTGAGCAATTTCATCTCATTGCGAGCAGCAGGAACCTTCTTGCGTTCCTGAATTTCCTCACTAACAATCAGATGTGCCTGGTTAACACATACGTCACATATAAAGGCATCAAGGCCTGCGATGAGTATTGCAGTTTCTTTTTTACTGCGACCACAAAAGGAGCATTTTTCTTTAATCTTCTCCATCAGCTGTTTTTAGCGTTTCTGGTAAGGATTTCGTCAATCATACCATATTCGAGTGCTTCCTGTGCAGTCATCCAGTAATCACGGTCACTGTCTTTCTCTACTCTGTCGAAGGGTTGATTAGAGTGCAAGGCAATAATATCGTACAATTCTTTTTTCAGCTTTTGGATTTCACGTGCAGTGATTTCAATGTCAGACGCCTGACCTTGAGCGCCTCCCATTGGCTGATGAATCATTACTCTTGCATGCTTAAGGATAGTTCTTTTATTTTTAGCCCCAGCACAAAGCAACACAGCACCCATAGAGGCTGCCATTCCGGTGCAAATAGTGGCAACATCCGGCCGTACATATTGCATGGTATCATATATTCCTAATCCGGCATAAACAGAGCCACCAGGGGTGTTCATATAGATTTGAATGTCTTTTTTCGCATCTACTGATTCAAGGAACAAGAGTTGTGCCTGGAGAATATTGGCGACATAATCGTTGATTCCGACACCAAGAAAAATAATCCTATCCATCATCAGACGTGAAAAAACGTCCATTTGTGCCACATTAAGCTGTCTTTCCTCGATAATAGTCGGAGAAATATAGTCGGCCGTAATGGAGGTATAACGGTGGAGTGTTGCTGAGCTAATTCCTCTGTGTTTTACGGCATACTTTGTAAATTCTTCAGGATTGAACATGGTTTATGGAGTTTTTTGTGAAAGATAATAGAAGTTCCTCTTTGGATTTTGGTTGATTTCAAGGTTTTAATTTGAATAAACCTTTCATTACAAAATCCGGGGTAAATATTTCAAATGATAGAATGGCAAAAGGGGCAAAATTAGAAAGATTTCAACATTGTTGTAGTGAAATACACCTATATTGGTTAAATTTGCACAAAAATTAACTAAAACATGGGAAACAATGTATCGGTGGATCAGTACGTCCCCTACAAAGTAAAAGACATTTCTTTAGCAGCCTGGGGCCGTAAAGAGATAGGCCTTGCTGAGGCAGAGATGCCTGGTTTAATGGCACTACGTGCAGAATTTGGAAAGAGCAAACCTTTAGCAGGAGCGCGAATTGCAGGATGTCTGCACATGACCATCCAAACGGCGGTGTTGATTGAAACGCTTATTGAATTGGGAGCAGAAGTTACCTGGTCATCTTGCAATATTTTCAGTACTCAGGATCATGCTGCTTCAGCGATTGCGGCGGCTGGAATACCTGTTTATGCCTGGAAAGGGATGAATGCAGAGGAGTTCGACTGGTGTATTGAGCAAACTTTGTTCTTCGGACCAGAACGTAAGCCATTAAACATGATTTTGGATGATGGGGGTGATTTGACCAATATGGTTCTGGATAAGTATCCAGAGTTGGTTGCCGGTATCGGTGGGCTTTCTGAAGAGACTACTACTGGTGTTCATCGCTTGTATGAGCGTATGAAGAAGGGCACTTTACCTATGCCTGCTATTAACATCAATGATTCAGTAACAAAATCAAAGTTCGACAACAAATACGGTTGCCGTGAGTCTTTGGTTGATGCCATTCGCAGGGCTACTGATGTGATGATGGCCGGAAAAGTTGCTGTTGTGGCAGGTTTTGGAGATGTAGGCAAAGGTTCGGCTGATTCATTGCGCAATTCCGGGGTTCGGGTAATTGTTACCGAGATTGATCCTATTTGTGCTTTACAGGCTGCCATGGAAGGCTATGAGGTAAAGAAAATGAAAGATGCAGTAAAGGAAGCTGACATTATTGTTACTGCTACCGGCAACCGGGATATTGTAACCGGCGTTCATTTCAAGGCGATGAAAGACAAGGCCATCGTATGTAATATCGGGCACTTTGATACCGAAATTGACATGGCCTGGTTAAATGACAATTATGGTGCAAGCAAGGATGTTATTAAGCCACAGGTGGATAAATACACCATTGATGGGAAGGACATCATTATTTTGGCTGAGGGCCGTTTGGTCAACCTCGGTTGTGCTACAGGGCATCCAAGCTTTGTAATGTCGAATTCATTTACCAATCAGGTATTGGCTCAGCTTGAGTTATGGACCAACCGTCAGGCTTATGAAAATAAGGTTTACACCTTGCCTAAGCATTTGGACGAGAAGGTTGCCCGTTTGCATCTTGCCAAAATAAGTGTTGAACTTGATGAGTTGACTCCAGTTCAGGCAGAGTATATTGGTGTTGCCATTCAGGGGCCATTTAAACCCGATTACTACCGTTATTAATAATTCTTCGCTGAGCAATCGGCGCAGGCATAAAGTTCGATAAAATAAAAAGGGCAATCTGCAGAAGTGGGTTGCTCTTTTTAATTATATACGTGTAAAGTGTAGGGGTCGGCCAGTTTTGCGTTGTATTGAAGCAGCGGATACACAGCAGGCCCCTGAAGAACGCTGCCATCAATGAGCGAGAACTTTGAATTGCAACATGCACAATTCAGAATAACGGTAGCAGATGAATCAACGCTCACTACTCCGCATGATTTTTCAGGTTGCCAGGTGCAGTGCCTATCGAATGCAACGAACTCTTCGTAAGCCCGGTGGTAAACTATGATACCCCTTGAACCAGCGTTAAGGTATAACCAGCCGCCAACATTATTAAGAATCTGACTTGATGGGTTATTCAAGAGCAGGTACTGGTTCACTTTAACGTAAGGGATACCCAGTTGTTGGTTTATATTGTCTTTTTTACAGGAAAAAAGGCTAAGAAGCAAAATGCAGACTGTGCACAAACGTATCATCGGCAGCGCAAAGTTCTGAAATTTATGCACGAAATTTGCGGTAAATAAAACATGACAGGTAAAGTGACGATTTTTAAAATGAAGCGGGCATTTGTTCTCATTGTATTTCTTACAGCCTTCAGTTTTTCATTACCCGCACAGGTAAAGCCAAAATCACGCGAACAGCAAAAGAAAGAGCTTAAGAAAAAGAAAGAAGATCAAATAAAGAAACGTAAGGAAGCAGAGAAAGAGCTCAAGAAACGGCATTTAAACATTCAGTCAAAGGCCACACGGAAACAGATGCGCAAAGCGCGGAAGCAATCTGAAAAGCTTAACCGTAAGAAACGGCGCTATTAATCTTTATGCTGTCAGTGGCTCTCTGGCTATCCATTGCACTGATATCCAACTGCTTACCAACATTAAATTGCAATCTGAGCGATAAAGTCTGCATTTTGTCTTTGATTGTTCAAAAAATCGGTCACTTCTTTGTAATGAAAATGAAAATAATCATCTGTTAGCGGAGATCATTGAGTGCGTGGAGACAAAAAGAGGATGAATTCATTTGATTTTCAAATGCTTACAAAATTTAATATTTCAAGAGGCTGTTAAAATTCTCTTTCTATCTTAGCGACCTTAAAAATTTTACGGTTTTTTAAAATCCCGGTAATATGGTGAAGAACTTTTACCTACTCATTGCAAGCCTTCTGATAAGCACATCCTGCGTTTTTGCGCAGGCGGGGGCAGGTACTCTTAAAGGTGTCATTAAAGATGCAAAAACAGGAGAGCCAATTGCTTTTGCGAATGTGATTGTAGAACTTGGAGGCATCCAGGTTGGAAATGGGCAATCAAATTTTGAAGGAGAATACCAGGTTAAGCCTATCAATCCGGGTTCATACGTAGTTAAAAGTTCATACGTAGGTTATAAGCCGGTAAAAACTACTGGTGTAATTATTTCTTCGGGAAAGATTACAGTAGTTGACATTAAAATGGAGTCAACAGTAGTAGAGATGAAAGAATTTGAGGTAGTAGAATACGATGTTCCTTTAATTGAAGATTATCAAGGAAAAACCGTAACCAAAGAAGAAATTTATGCATTGCCATCAAGGAGCATTAACTCCGTTGCGGCTACTACAGCAGGTGTTACCCAACAAGACGAAGGTGATGGGGTAAATATTCGCGGTTCACGTGGAGATGCTACGTTTTATTTTGTAGATGGTATTAAGGTAAGAGGTTCGGCGAATATTCCGCAGCAGGGTATTGAGCAGATTCAGATTATTACCGGAGGTCTTCCTGCGATGTACGGTGATGCTACCGGTGGTATTATCAGTATCACCACTCGTGGCCCGAGTCAGAAGTTTCATGGTGGTATTGAGGGTGTGAGGTCGGTTGATGGCTACGGATACAACCTTTTGGGCTTTAATCTGACAGGTCCTATTGCCTCTAAGAGAAATGCTGATGGACAAAAAGTACCGTTTATCGGATTCTTTTTCTCCTCAGAGTTGTACAAAGATGCAGATAGTGATCCATCGGCAGTAGGGATTACACGTTTAAAGAAAGATAAACTGGCTGAATTGGCAGCAAATCCTTTACGTCCGGGCCCCTTAGGTGTTGGGAAAGTATCGAACGCCTCTTATGTAAGGGCAAGTGATTTCGAAAAAGTACATCGCAGGGAAAATGCAGATGTTCAGCGTGCCAGTTTTGCCGGAAAGATAGATTTTAAAGTCAACAGCCAGATAAACCTGACTTTAGGAGGTACATTTGATTATGTTGACAATATTGGCTGGAGTTATGGCAATAGCATGTTCAATCCGGGTGAAAACGGGCGTGGCATTAGTTCAACCGGACGGGGCTATGTAAAATTCACCCAGCGTTTTAGCAATACGGAGCAGGAAAAATCGGCAAGTATCATTAAAAATGTGTATTATACCTTGCAGGCCGACTACACTATTAATACCGGCAAATCGTTCAACAACCGTCACAAGGACAATATATTTGATTACGGTTATGTAGGAAAGTTCAAGACCCATAAAATGCCGATTTATATGTTTGGTCTTGACTCAATCAATGGGGTACAGTATGCCGGGATGAAGCTTGCAGCTTATGCCGACACATTGTTCTCATTTCAGCGTAGCGAATTAAATCCTCAGACAGCCAACTATACCAGTCAGTACTACGATCTTGCAGGTCCGAGTCAATACGGTTTTTATCAAAACTTCACCCAGGTACAACAAGGAGGAGGCTTACTCAATGGTGGGCAACCCCAGAGTGTATATTCATTGTATTCAAATACCGGAAGCACTTATGGCGGTTGGAGCAAATCACTTGCCGAGCAGTTCAGGATAGTTGGAAATGCTTCAGCCGACATTAAAGGCCATGAGATAGGTTTTGGTTTTGAATATGAGCAGCGTTTTGACCGTGGTTACAGCGTAGCGCCGATTGGATTATGGTCAATCATGCGTCAGCTCACCAACAGGCATATTGAACAGTTTGACCTGAAGAATCCGATAATGGTATTTGACGAAAACGGTGTATTTGCAGACACAATTACCTATAACCGTTTGTATAGTGCCAATGATCAGGCGTTTTTCGACCGTAACCTGCGTGAAAAACTGGGAAAGCCTATTAATGGTTTAGAGTGGTTAGACATAGACAATATGGATCCTTCGACCTTCTCATTAAACATGTTCAGTGCTGATGAGTTACTGAATCAGGGAAATCCATTGGTATCGTATTATGGTTATGATGCTTATGGCAATAAATTGAGGGGCAAGCGAACCATTGATGACTATGTGAATGCCCGTGATGCCTACGGTAACTTTAAGCGTGAGGTATCAGCATTCAACCCAATATACTCTGCAGCTTATATTCAGGATAAGTTTGCATTTAAAGACCTTATTTTTAATATCGGTGTGCGTGTTGACCGTTATGATGCCAACCAGAAAGCTTTGAAAGACCCTTATTCGTTGTATGAAACACGTAAAGCAGGTGAGTTTCAATACAGTGATGACAAACAAAGGCCCACAAGTATCGGCGACGACTTCGTGGTATATGTAAAGGATGAAAAGAACACGAACCTTTCAAACATTGACAATATCGTAGGGTATCGTAATGGTAACCGTTGGTACAATGCCAATGGCGTTGAGATTTTAGATCCGGCAATAATTGCTCAGGCTACATCATCAGGGCGTGCTACTCCGGCTTTGGTGAATCCAGCAGATCAAACCTTGAGTTCACAAGCATTTTCTGACTACAAACCTCAGGTGAATGTAATGCCGCGTATTGCATTCCAGTTCCCTATTTCAGATGTGGCGCAGTTCTTTGCTCACTATGATGTACTCACGCAACGTCCAACTGAGGGAATTCGTTTTGACCCAATCAATTACTATTTCCTGGCACAGGGTATCAGCAGTTTGATGTCGAACCCCAATTTGAAGCCTCAACGTACCATTGATTATGAAGTAGGGTTTAAGCAGGCATTGACACGCAGTTCAGCTTTGACCATTAGTGCCTTTTATCGTGAATTGAGGAACCTGATTACCGTTGTACCTATTAATTATTCCTATCCGGTAAATTACCAAACTTATGGTAACATGGACTTTGGAACTGTTAAAGGTTTGTCGGTTGCTTATGATCTTCGTCGTACAGGGAACGTACGTTTGACAGCGAACTACACGCTTCAATTTGCTGATGGTACCGGAACCAGTTCAGGAACAGGTGCATTTTTAATTAATTCAGGTCAGCCCAACCTTCGTACCACCTTACCGCTTGGCTTCGATGTGCGTCATCAGATTCAAACCACCTTTGATTTCCGTTATGATGAAGGCAAGCATTACAATGGCCCTGTTTGGTTTGGCAAGCGTGTATTTGAAAATGCAGGTGTGAACGTTGTAATGATTGCCAATTCTGGCACCCCTTATTCACGTTCGTCATTTTATACGCAAGATGCTGGTACTGGTGGACAAGCCATCCTAAAAGGTTCGCCAAACGGGTCAAGGCTTCCATTTCAGTATCGGATTAATTTAAGAGCAGACAAAACATTTGCGTTGAAGTATGGCAAGAAAGAAGGAGACGAGCGTAAATCTGCTGATATTCAATTGTATGTATTGGTTCAGAACCTGTTGAATTTCAAAAACATCATTGGTGTATATCGTGCAACAGGTAACCCGGATGATGATGGATACCTGAATGCTGCGACCTCTCAGGCTATTATTCTTTCGCAGCTTGACCCTATTTCATTTGCAGACCTTTATACCGCTAAAGTCAGAAGCCCCTATAACTATTCTCGTCCGCGGGTAATACGTATTGGTGCCATTCTGAACTTCTAATCATTTTTTACGAGTCAACCATGAACACTCGCATTTTTCTTATTGCCGGATTGCTGATTACAGGAAGCGGCAGTGCATTCTCGAAAAATCCTCCTGTAAAAGGAGGTGGGTCAACTGATGTACCCCCATCAAACGGAAAGATGGCTGCAGGCTGTGCCCCTGGTGCAGGCCGTACAGATCTTGACTTAAACAATGTACGCACTACAATATACACTACCGGAGATATGTGGTGGGATCGTATCAGTGCCCCGCGGTATGAAGTTCCCAAGGGAAGTAATAAGCACTCTGCCTTTGCGGGTTCGTTATGGTTAGCAGGGCTTGATAATGGTGGCAACCTGAAGTCGGCAGCGATGATGTATCGTCAAAACGGGAACGACTTCTGGCCAGGCCCGTTAAAGTTAGATGATGCTTCAGTTACGCCTGAAGTTTGTGCTGCCTACGACCGACATTGGAAAATCACTCGTCGTGAAGTTGAGGATTTTGTATTGGGAGGCCTTCCGGCAACAGATGTGATTAACAATTGGCCGGGGAATGGTATCAGTGACCTTGGCTTTACAGGCTATGCTGCTGAAATTGCTCCCTTTGTTGATGGTGACGGTGATGGTATTTATGACCCCACTGCAAGAGATGCAGATAACAATCCCGTGGATTTTCCGGGTTACGACATCAATGGTGATTTAGGTTGTAAGGCGAAGTTATTTGGCGACCAGACACTGTGGTATATATTTAACGACAAAGGAAATATTCATACCGAAACTGGTGGTTTCCCGATTGGTTTTGAAATCAGGGCGCAGGCATTTCAGTTTGCCACGAACAATGCTTTGAACAACATGACCTTTTACAATTATGAAATCATCAACCGTTCAACATTCACTGTAACAGAGACCTATTTCGGTCAATGGACCGACCCGGATATTGGGAACTATGCTGACGATTATGCAGGATGTGATGTGGGTCGTGGTATGGGTTATGTTTACAATGGAGATGCTGACGATGAGACGGTGAAAGGTTATGGTTTGAATCCTCCGGCGATAGGAATTGACTTTTTTGAAGGACCGTTTGAAGATGCCAACGGAGTAGACGATACCAGTGATTATTGCGTAAACCCAAGGGCGCGTAATGGTTTAGGTTACGGCGACGGAATCATTGACAATGAGCGTATTGGTATGGCTCGTTTCTCATACTTCAACAATGGTTCTAACCCTGTAAACGGTGACCCCACTACCGGCCAGCAGATTTACAATTATCTGCGTGGTTTTTGGAGAGATGGTACTGACATGACTTATGGAGGTGATGGTCACGGGGGTGAAACGAAATACAGCTTTATGTTTCCCGGCGATACTGACCCGGAAGGCTTGGGTATCATGATTGCCAATGGTACAAGCAACCAATGTAAACAGCCGGGCGAGTACCTTGAGAATTGGGACGAGCCTTCACTTGGTCTTGCGCCTGCTGACCGTCGTTTGGTTCAAAGTGCTGGTCCGTTTACCCTTGAACCTGGTGCAGTAAACAAAGTAACCGTAGGTGTTGTGTGGGCAAGGGCTTCTTCGGGAGGTCCAATGGCTTCGGTACAATTGGTACGTCGTGTAGATGATGATGCTCAGGCATTGTTTGATAACTGTTTCTCACTAATTAATGGTCCTGATGCACCTCAAACACGTATTGTAGAGTTAGACAAGGAGTTGATTCTGCTCTTCGAAAACACTTATAACAAAGATGTAGTTTACTATGAAGACCAGACAAGCGTACCAGGGTTTGGAGATGTGAAATATAAATTCCAGGGCTACCAGATATTCCAGATGAAAGATCTTTCGGTGACTGTTAACGATTTGAAAGACCCAAGTCGTGCACGTCTGGTAGGTCAGTGTGATTTGAACGACAGTATAAGTCAAATAATTAACCGTTATTTCGATCAAACTGTAGAGGAGTTGATACCGGTTGAGGAGGTAAATGGGGAGAACAAAGGTTTGCGTAACAGTTTCAAAATAACGCAAGATGCGTTTGCAACCGGGGATAACCGTTTGGTGAATCATAAGAAATACTATTATCTAGTGCTTTCTTACGCTGTTGCCGATGTTGACACCAATACTTTTGGATTAAGGTATTTAGCGGGCAGACGCACCAAAGGTTTCTCTGCACTACAGGTATATACAGCCATTCCGCATATCAACTCACCTGAGTTCAGTGGTACAGTGATTCAATCAAAATACGGTGAGATTCCGCAGCTTACCCGGATTGAGGGTCAGGGCAATGGTTCGAACAATGTTGATTTGACTGAGGAATCAATTGCAGCTATTTTACAAGCCCCTTATTGGATAAAGCATCCGACATATAAGCGCAACAAAGGCCCGGTAAACATTAAGGTGGTAGATCCACTTTCAGTAGCAGATGGGGAGTTCGAGTTCAAAATTTTAGGACTTAGTGATACCTCCAGATGGTCAATACGCCGCTTGTCTGATAACGCTACCTATGTTTCATCAGGCACCCTTGCAATGGGTATTGAAGAGGTTATTTCGGCCTGGGGCTTTGCAGTAGATGTAAAACAAGTGAAGGCACCAGGCATTGAGAAGACAGCTGGAAATGGCTACATTGATGCATCACTCACTTATGCTGACAATTCAAAGCGCTGGCTTGATTTCCTTGCAGATGAGGAAGGTTGTAATAATCCGGCAAACTGGATTCGTTCAGGTAGTTTAGAAAATCCGGCTTCATCAAACCTTACTGAGTGTAATGACTATGTAGGTGTTGATAACGGTCAGTATTATGAACGGATATTAGGGGGTACCTGGGCACCGTTCCAGATGGTAAACCGGTTTGAGGATGGTCCGTGTTATGCCAATGCTTCAGCGCAATCACCAACATATCTCCAAAGAATAGGAAGTGTTGATGTAGTAATGACATCAGATCAGTCGAAATGGAGTCGTTGCCCGGTATTTGAGACCAATGACGACAAGAATTATTCTCAGGGCAATGTAGAAAAGCTGATGTTGCGTTCAGCGCCTTCAGTAGGGAAAGACGGGAAACCTGATGGAGATGGAACTGGTATGGGATGGTTCCCCGGTTATGCGATAAATGTTGCAACAGGCGAACGTTTGAACATTGCATTTGGTGAATCATCACGTTTAACCGAAGACAACGGACGCGATATGCTCTTCAATCCGAGCTCAAGAGCAGTTGCTTTGGGTGCAAATGGTCTGGCCTGGGTGATGGGAGGCAAGCACTTTATTTATGTGTTCAATCATGTAAACACAGTTGCTTCCAATGAGATGCCAATTTATGATGAGGGTGCTTATATCCGGCAAACATTGAACACGCCGAACATTTCAAACAACGTTAAACTAAGGGTATGGGCAGCATGCAGCTGGGTTTCGATTCCGCTTTCAGTAAGCACTCAGCCCTGGCTTTCAAATGATGTTACCATTAAACTACGCGTTAACCGCCCTTATGCTGAGAATTATGCACAGGGGAATCCTGAAACCGGGACAGTAGAAAACAACAACTTCCCGATGTATCGCTTCAAAACAGGTGATATGCATGCACGTAAGGAGAATCTGGATGCTGCAACATCGGCACTTGACATTATCAATGTAGTACCTAACCCCTACTATGCCTATTCATCATACGAGATCAACCAGCTCGACAATCGTGTAAAGATCACGAATCTTCCGGCGAAGTGCCAGATTAAGATTTACACAGTTAATGGAACATTGGTAAGAAACTACCTGAAAGATGACCGCTTAACATCGCTTGACTGGGACATGAAGAACCAGGCCGGCATTACGATTTCGAGTGGTGTTTATTTGATACATGTAAAAGTTGACGGTGTTGGGGAACGTGTTTTGAAATGGTTTGGTGTTTTACGGCCTATTGACCTTGATTCTTTCTAATCTTGAAACTAATGCGCAACATGAAGCGATTATCTAATTTACTGCTTTTTACAATTGCCGGATGCCTGGCAGGAAGTTCAGTAGTTTTAAAGGCCGGAAATGAAGACCGGGTAGGTCAGGCAGGAGCTACCGAGTTATTGATTAATCCATTTGCCCGCAGTTCAGGTTGGGCGGGTGCTAACACTTCTATGGTAAGAGGTTTAGAAGCCCAGTTTCTGAATGTGGCAGGGCTTGCCTTCATCAAGAAAACAGAGGTAGTATTTGCCAATACCCGCTGGTTAGGTGGAAGTGGTGCCAGTATTAATTCATTTGGTTTGTCTCAGGCGGTAGGCAAGGATAAAACCGGCACCATTGGTTTGGGAGTAACCACGATGGGTTTTGGTGATATCCCCATAACCACCGTTGATAACCCTGAGGGGGGCATAGGTACCTTTTCGCCTACACTGACAAATATTGGGGTTTCTTATGCACGTGAGTTTTCAAACAGTATTTATGGTGGTATCACAGTACGTATCATAAATGAACGAATCTCTGATGTGAATGCCTCAGGTGTTTGTTTTGATGCGGGCGTACAGTATGTAACCGGCAAGAAAGAGCAAATTCGTTTTGGTATTGCACTTCGTAATGTAGGGCCAAGGCTGCAATTCAACGGAGACGGTTTGTCGTTAAGAGGCTCTATTCCACTAACCGGAGCCAGCCTTACGATGCTTCAACGTAATGAAGCATTTGAAATGCCGTCGCTTTTGAACATTGGTGGTGCGTATATCTTTGACCTGGGAGAGAAAAGTAAGCTCACCGCAGCCTTGAACTTTACCTCGAATTCTTTTTCAAAAGATCAGTTTCAGGGTGGAGCGGAATATGCTTACAACAAGATGTTTATGCTTCGTGCCGGCTATATGATGGAAATGGGTTCGCCGGGTACTACCAATCCTTTTGACCGCACCAGCGCACTCACTGGACCTACCGGTGGCTTTAGTGTAGAAGTACCCTTAAATAAGAAAGGTACTACCTTCGCGATTGATTATGCATATCGTTCAACGAATCCATTTTCAGGGGTTCATACAGTTGGGGCCCGAATAAACCTTTAAATAAATTTGTTTTAAGCGGCAGGATTTTTTAATTTAGCTGCAAAACGGAAAGACTCTTCGTCAGAAGGGTCTTTCCGTTTTATTGTCATACAAAATCATTAAGTACCATGTCAACCATTACCTATCTTACAGAAGAGGGGCTTAAAAAGCTACAGCAGGAACTTGAACATTTAAAAAGTGTAGAGCGCCCTTCCATCAGTATGCAAATCGCTGAAGCTCGTGACAAAGGTGATCTTTCAGAAAATGCCGAATACGATGCAGCCAAAGAAGCGCAGGGGCTTCTCGAAATGAAGATTGCGAAGATGGAGGATCTTTTGGCCAATTCAAGAATCATTGATGAGTCGAAAATGGACACCTCTAAAGTGCTGATACTTTCAAAGGTGCGTATAAAAAACACCAATAACAATGCAGTGATGTCATACACGCTTGTTGCTGAGAATGAGGCGGATCTTAAATCCGGAAAGATTTCGGTGAACTCACCGGTTGCCAAGGCGCTGTTGGGCAAGAAAGTGGGTGATCAGGTAGAAGCAACGGTACCCTCAGGCAAGATGACGCTTGAGATATTAGAAATCTCAAGGTAAACGGTCATGGCAAGTATCTTCAGCCGGATTATCCAGGGCGATTTGCCCGCCTATAAAGTTGCTGAGAACGACCATTATCTGGCGTTTCTGGATGTATTTCCATTGGTGAAAGGCCATACCTTGGTTATTCCCAAGCCGGAGACCGATGATATTTTTGATTTATCGCCAGGTGATTTTTCTGGTTTGTTTGCATTTGCCCAACAGGTAGGTCTGGCTATCAGGGCAAGTATTCCTTGCGTAAAGGTAGGTATTGCCGTTGTAGGCTTAGAGGTACCACATGCCCATATCCACCTGGTACCGCTTCAGGAAATCGGTGATTTGAATTTTATGCGCCCCAAATTGCAGTTAGCACCGGAAGAAATGGAAATCATCCGGCAGAAAATAGCAGGGAATTTCCGTTGATTTACTCTTCAATGCCACTTTCGGCGACTGCTGGAGGTAAAGGAGCACTTTTATCTGTTTCCTTACTTTCAGCCAGGGGAGTATTTGAATTTGCTTGTTTCCGGATGTTAATTTCATCGAAAGCAACCAGTCCGTTTTTATGTGAAAACTTAAAGAGATAAGCGCCCTGTTCTGCCAAAACGATATTGCGTTGGTATCCCACATCGCCCTGAAAGCATATTTTACCTGCTGAAGAGAATACTTCGTATTTCCAGGGCTCGCCGATTGCATTTGATAAGGCAACAATTGCTGGCTGCGCCTCAACTGCACCCTGAATTACCTGAATACCAACACCTTTAAGATTTCCTGACAGGCCGTGCCTTACCGACTCCATGGTGATGAAAGTGATTGCTTCAGATACCTCCCCTGCCCTATCCTGGGGCTGTGCATTCTTAAAAGCCTGGGTGAACTGCTGGGCGCTGGCAAACTGCGTACAGGCAAAAATGGCTGAAAGAACAAGAATGTAGTTTTTCTTCATGGCTGATTATCAACCACAAAGCTAAGCGCAGAAGTAGGCAATAGCGTGCCAAAGCCTATCAGGTACTTTCAGATGTAAGAAATGAGCACAAACCAAACTGAAATCTCATAAGGCTCAAAGGAAGGCAGCCGTGTGATGTACCCAAAGGAAGCCTTCAGATGCGGGGCTTAATTGAAGCGTTTCTATTCTATCTTCGCTTTTTCTGATAATATGTTTTATACCGCTGAGCAGAGCGCTCAAATTGAAACTGTTCGCTTTGCATATATCCAACATGCCTTACAGGCGCATGTATTAACGCTGACCTTGAACCGCCCGGAAAAAAAGAATGCAATGAGCCCGCTGTTTATGCAGGAAATTGCATTTGTTTTAAACCATGCGAAGCACAATTCAGATGTAAGGGTGGTGGTTCTTCGGGCGAATGGTACCATTTTTTGTGCAGGAGCTGATTTAAAAGCGATGGCCGGAAGCAATGAAGCACCTGTTTCAGATGTGCCGGCACCGATGCAGGAGGTACGTTTAGGAGATGCATTCAACCAATTATACAAGCCCTGCATTGCAGCGGTACATGCGCCGGTTTATGCTGGTGGTTTTTTATTATTAGGTGGATGTACGCATGTAATTTCGTCGGACAAAGCTGTTTTTGGTTTGCCGGAAATAAGCCGGGGGCTATGGCCTTTTCAGGTGATGGCAAGCCTTATGCCTTTGATGCCGGC
>JAIBAI010000085.1 GCA_019695235.1 Bacteroidia bacterium
ATTTCATCAAGGTAGTCGAAAGGCGTTCTGATGAATTGGTAAATGCACATACCCGTTTTGCAAAGTATATCGGTGCTAAAAGGTTTGAAGCAGTCACTCCTGTTTTGCCTCCCGATATTTTAGGGGTCTATGTTTTAATTCCGAACCCAAAATTCAATTAAAAATCTTCAATTACGAATTACGATAGGGATGAAGGGAAATAATATCATACAGGAAAAATCATTTGCTTTTGCAGTCAGAGCTGTAAAGCTGTTTAAATATTTACAAGAGGAGAAAAGAGAATTTGTTTTATCAAAACAGTTTCTAAGATGTGCAACATCTATTGGAGCAAACGTGGAAGAAAGCATCGGTGGTCAATCAGATAAAGATTTCCTTTCAAAGCTTTCCATTGCATACAAAGAAGCCAGAGAAACCATGTATTGGTTGCGACTTCTTCAAGCCACAGATTACTTAACTCAGTCAGAAGCTGAAAGTATGCTCACCGATGCCGAAGAACTATGCAAAATATTAGGCAAAATTCAGGTCACTTTAAAATCTCGTAATTCGTAATTGACAACTCGTAATTGACATGAATTTCCCATCAATAGACATACAAGGTTCCATTCTATCCACTGACTTGCTGGCCAAAATCCGCAGTGAGCAGGCAACCTTTCAGCAGGGCAAAGATTTCAATCCTGATTTGACCAATGCCAAACTCAAGGATGAAATAAGCCTGGCATGGCAGGAAGCCAAGGGACAATGGACCATCTATAAAAGCAAGCTGGCCCGACTGAAAGAGGGTGAAACCGGAACCACGGAAACCCGTAATTTCTGGATTTCTCCTTTGCTTACCAATCTGGGGTACAATCTCACTTTCAACCGCCAATCGGAGGAATTGAACGGCAAATCATTTCCTATTGGTTACAGAGATAGCAGCTTAGATAATTTTCCTTTGTACGTAGGCGGTTACCACGAATCATTGGATAAAAGACCCGAAAACAAACAGCTTCGGGTTTCGCCACATGCGATGGTGCAGGAATACCTCAATTACAGTGAGCACCTTTATGGCATGGTTACCAATGGCCGCCAGTTGCGTTTGCTTCGTGATGCCAGCCGCATTACCCGGTTAAGCTATGTAGAGTTTAACCTCGAGAAGATGATGGAAGAGGATCTGTATTCCGATTTCGTGATTCTTTACCGGGTGCTGCACGCCAGCCGTATGCCCAAAAAGATAGATAGCGGGGCAGAAAGCATCATTGAAAAATACCATCAGGAAGGGTTGGAGGCTGGCAGTACCATCCGCAATAAATTAGGCGAAGCAGTAAAAGAGGCAATTAAGAACTTAGCCAATGGCTTTATCAACCATCCTAATAACACCGCATTAAGAGAAGCCGTTACTTCAGGCAACTTCAATGCAGACGAATATTACCGTCACCAGTTACGCATCATTTACAGGCTGCTATTTCTGTTTGTCATTGAAGAACGCAACCTGGTGTATGCCGATAATAAAACACCCGAAGCCAAACGATTCAACCAAATATATTTCAATTATTACAGCCTGCTTCGCTTACGCAAACTGGCTAAGAAATTATTGCCACCCGAAGCCGGCCGACATTACGATTTATGGCAGGGCTTAATCAGCACCTTCTCTTTGTTTGAGAAAAAGGAAATTGGCGAAAAGCTGGGTATTATGGCCTTGCAGGGCGATTTGTTTGGCTACCATGCCATCAGTGGCAATGGATACGACCTGCACCAGTGCTACCTCAGCAATGCCGTTTTGCTCAACATCATCAAATCCCTCAGCTACTTTGAAAACGATAACGGAGTGCTGATAGCCGTAAATTATGGAGGATTGGATGTAGAAGAATTTGGTTCCGTGTACGAGGGCTTGTTAGAACTTAAATTGAAAATTGATCCAATACCGGGATCTCGGGAGTATTCTGTAGATTATGATAAGAGCTCAGAAAGAGGCAAAAGCGGCAGTCACTATACACCGGAAGAATTGGTGCAGCCCCTCATCAAGCACTCATTGGAGTATTTAATTGAGGATAGAATAAAACCTTATCAGCAGAAGAAAGCAACAAAGGAAACCACTGTACAATCCCTGCTCAACTTAAAAATTGCAGACGTAGCCTGCGGCAGCGGTCATATTTTGTTGAGTGCAGCACGTAGGTTATCGCTGGAAATTGCCCGTGTGCAAACCGAGGAGGAACAACCCAACCCGGTGGCCATACGCAAGGCCATGAAAGATGTGGTGCGGAACTGCATTTATGGCGTAGATAAAAACCCATTGGCGGTTGAGTTGTGCAAAATTGCCCTGTGGCTGGAAGCCTATAACCCTGGAGAACCACTGAACTTTTTAGACCACCACATTAAATGTGGCGATGCCATTGTGGGGCTGGCACACCGCAGCGAACTGGAAAACGGTATAGCTGATGAAGCCTATAAAACCCTGCCCGGTGATGATAAAGACATTGCCAAAACATGGCGGGATAAAAACATAAAGGAACGCAAGGAAAGAGCCGCAAAAGCCTTGCAGCTGAAAGCGGAGTTTGAAAAAAGTACTGAGAACTCCGTGCAGGAAGCAATGGCCGAATACAAAACCTTTAGCCAATTGCCCGAAACCACACCCGAAGAAATTGAACGCAAAGCGAAAGCATACCAAAAATTTATTGATGGCAAAGGCTTTACTTTTTTAAAAGCCATGGCCGATACCCAGGTAGCCCAGTTTTTTATACCTAAAACCGAAGCCAATAAAGACAACCTGATGACCGATGCCGACTACCGCCTGATACTAAGCGGTTACAAAGGCTGGCAATTACCTAAAACTGCCAAAGCAAAGGCAGTTGCCCATGAGCAGCGATTCTTCCATTGGTTCATTGAGTTTCCGGAAGTGTTTAGTGAAGGTGGGTTTGATTGTATTTTGGGCAATCCCCCATATTTAGGAGGGAGAAAAATCAGTACAAACTATGGCGATACTTACCTCAGTTATATAAAGGAGTATTTTCCACCTAATTTTGCTTTAACTGATTTTGTGGTTTTCTTTTTGAAGAGGATTCTAAAAATTTCAAAAAGAAAGGGGTTCATCGCAATAATTACTACAGATACGATTGCCCAAGGAGATAGCAGAAAAGCATGTTTGGATCAATTGGATGAGGAAGGCAACGAACTTGTATTCGCAAACCCCTCTGTGGTTTGGCCAGGATCGGCAAATACCACAGTGACATCACTTTCAATTTATCGATCAAAGTTTTTCGGAAAGTATTTTTTGAATGGAAAATTAGTGTCGCAGATTAATTCCTATTTGACCGACCAAAAGGGACTTGTTAAGCCCTTTAAGTTGTATGTAAATAATGGGAAATCAGGATTAGGATATTATATCTTAGGTGATGGATTTATATTAAATCGTGAAGAACAAGACCAATTGATTGCAGATAATCCTTCAAACGCAGATGTGATTTTCCCATACCTAAATGGTGATGATATAAATAATGATGTAACACAAGGTAGTGATAGAAGTGTGATATATTTTTCAAATTGGGAATTGGAAAGGGCAAAAAAATATAAAGAGCCATTTCAAAGAGTCTTTGAACAAGTTTATCCAGAAAGGCAAAAAAAGAAAGATAAAGGATATAAAGATAAATGGTGGCAATATGCAAGAAGGGCTGTTGAGATTGCCAACAATATTTCTGAACTGAAGAGATTCTTTGTTGCTCCACAAACAACCAAATACATTTCTCTTGTCGAAGGAAAGGCAGGAACACTGTTTTCACATATGACGATTGGGTTCGCATTTGAGAAATTTAATTCATTTGGAATATTACAATCAACAGTTTTTGATTTATGGGTCAGAACATTTAGTTCTACGATTGGAGCTACAATAAGATTAACTCCTACCGATTCATTTGAAACTTTTCCTTTTCCTAAGAATATTCATGGAGAAGAAGATGATCAATTAGAATTCATTGGCAAAAACTACCACGAACACCGCAGGCAACTCATGTTGGGTATGCTATTGGGGCTTACAAAAACCTATAATCAATTTCACAATCACGAATTACGAATTACGAATCCGGAATGGGAAAGGCTGTTGGCGCAATTAGATAGTGGAGTAAGGTGTGAGAATATTGATTTAAAGCAATACAAGCTCAATAAAGAAAGTATAAACCTTATTAAGCATTTCCAAAAAGGAGGGCCAACAATTTCTTTAAGAGAAGCCATACAAGGCATCCTCAAACTCCGTGAGCTGCATGTGCAAATGGATGAGGCGGTGCTCACAGCCTACGGCTGGGGTTCAATTACGAATGACGAATTAAAAATTACGAATGATGAAGCCGTAATTCGTAATTCTGAATTGACAATTGATTCTCCCGTAATTCGTAATTCGCAATTGAAGATTGATTTACGCCATGATTTTTACGAAGTAGATTATTTGCCAGAGAATGACAGGGTTCGTTTTACCATCCATCCTGATGCCAGGAAAGAAGTGTTGAAACGGTTATTGGAGTTGAACCATAAGATACATGAGGAGGAAA
>JAIBAI010000086.1 GCA_019695235.1 Bacteroidia bacterium
AAATCCCTTATTTTTGCCCTCCCAAATCCGGAAGCGGAAGGGTGTATTCCTCCTTAGCTCAGTTGGTTAGAGCATCTGACTGTTAATCAGAGGGTCGCTGGTTCAAGTCCAGCAGGGGGAGCTTAAAAATCAAAGCGTTACGAGTTAAATCGTGACGCTTTTTTCATTATGTGACCTTAAATGTGACCTCGGGCCACAATAGCATAAGAAAGCACAAAACAACTAAGAGAAAATAAAAATCAGCGTAGAGAGAACAGAAGGCCGAATCATCGGCTTCGCTCAATAGAGGCAGTTAGTTATAATAACTGCCGGGCCACAACTTCATATTGCAACCCCATGTACTGGCAAAATTCTTGAATTGAAACAACCTGGTGTTGTTCTTTCTTGAAATGTTCTTTAATCTTTCTGATAAGATTTCTGCCGTACCGTTCGCTTCTGCCTGTGATTATCTGAATGTCCTTCGGATAAATACAGAGTCTGTTCATCAATCAAATAACTTTTTCATACACTATCCATACTTCGGCTATGCCTTTGATATGAATGTGATTGCTCAAAAATACATCATTTTTCAGAGAGGAAAAATGGTGTTCTTTGGAATAATGCGGCATAATCGGAACGCATGACCTGTCACATTTGTAAGGGCTTTGCAGTGGTTCTAATTTTGGTTTTGAAGGCTGATAAAACAGCTTCCTTGATTCAAAATTTATTAACCATTAAATTCTTAAAAGAATGGCAAAGCAGAAAGGAATAATCAAACTGGACGGTACTATCGGTGGTATTACCTTCTATAAATCTCAAGACGGATACCTGGCAAGAGAGAAAGGTGGTGTACCTGCTGAAAAAATTGCAAACGATCCGGCATTCCAAAGGACCCGTGAAAATGGCGAAGAGTTTGGGCGGGCAGGCAAAGCCGGTAAACTTTTGCGGAATGCAATCCGTGCAATGTTGCAAAATGCGTCTGACAGCCGCATGGTGAGCCGTCTTACTCAAAAGATGGTGGAAGTGGTACAGGCTGATGCAATCAATCCCCGTGGTCAACGAAATGTAATTGATGGCGAAGCTGAACTGCTGGAAGGTTTTGACTTTAACATTAGTGGCAAACTCGGAACTACCCTGTATGCACCTTTTACTGGAACCATTGACAGGGTTGCCGGTACGCTTACAGCAAGTATTCCATCCTTTGTTCCCATCAACATGCTGGCTGCGCCAGGTGGTGCAACTCATTTCAAAGTTGTTTCGGCAGGTGCGGAGGTGGATTTTGAAAATGAAACCTTCGTGATGGATTCGCAAGCAACTGCTATTCTACCCTGGGATGCCACTGCAACTACAGCCATTAACCTTGCGAATACGGTTACAGCTAACAGCACCCACCCGCTGTTCCTTGCGCTGGGTATTGAGTTTTACCAGCAAGTGAACGGCCAGATGTATCCGCTGAAAAACGGCGCATTCAATGCCTTGTCGCTCATCAAAGTTGACGGCAACTAATTTGATTTATTAACCCTTAAAATATACTACTATGTGGATTGGTGTACTTGATTTCCTCGCAAGGCTGATCTTCTAATGAAAGATCATCAAAGTCTTCTACAGTTCAACAAAGCCCCGCTATTTCTGGCGGGGCTTTGATTTTTACTAATATTCAGATGGCAACATAAGGCAGCCATCAACCAACCAGACTGTGACAAGGTCATATTCAAAGTCACTAAAGGGTATTTCCTGACTTGTTACCCGGTTGTGGTTACCATCCGTGCAAAGAATGGTAAATACATTCTGATGTAGCCTTTTTAAATCCCACACCTGAAAGGGCAGTTCTTTTACATGCCCCTCGCACTGATGGCTTATAATTAAATCAATCAGCCAGTATGCCTGGCATCCTTCAGCCAGGTGCTTTACACCATCGGTATAAATCAAGCCTGAAAGACTGTGCCGGTAAAAGTTTTCCGAACCATTGTGAGAGCCGAAGAAGTGGTTTGCATTTCTCATTGTAATAAAATTTAATTTTTAAAAGAAAAAAGAGAAAAAAAAGAAAGCACTCCTACCAGGCGGCGGGGCTGGGCTGCAAAGAAGCAACGCAATAAATGAAGGGCTTGTGCGGCGGGTTTGTGTTTATGGCGGAATTTCTTTGCAGCCCAATTACTAAGGGCTGAGCCAGCCGCCTAACTTGCTGCACTTTTTTTGATTCTTTCGAGATAATTTTATTAGATGAAATTTCAAACGGTTGAAGAAGCAATCATTAATGGGGTTAGATTGAGGCATCCTGTTTCCAATGGAAAAAGTATTGAAAAGAAGGAAGGGTATTATTCAATTTGGATAGTCAATTTAAAGGCACTCCCTGTACCATTTAATCATGAATTAGTCAAAAGGAAAACAACGCTTCTTTATATTGGTATTGCAAGCAATTCATTGCACAAACGGTTATATCAGCAGGAACTACAACACAAAAGCGCAGCGACATTTTTCAGAAGTATAGGTGCTGTATTGGGATACACACCAGAACAAGGAAGCCTTGTGAGCAAGAAGAACCAAAACAACTATAAATTCAATCAAAAGGATACAAATGCCATTATTGAATGGATAAATATCAATCCTGAAGTCAGTTTTCATTATTGCTCAACTACTGATGAAAGCTTAGAAAAGATGCTGATTGCAAAGTATAAACCACTTTTAAACTGGACACATAATCCAGAACCTTTTCTTCCTCTTAAACAATTAAAAGACAATTGCAGGGCCATAGCCAGAAGACCAAGATGATTGATTTTTGATTGTGCCGGTTTGATATAGCCGGGATATATTCTACAGATGCACCGGCTAAACTTATTCAATAGTCCAGATATGCTTTCTTAGAAGCAGGGACCATGTGGTCAGCCAGCCGGTAAAACAGCCTTGAGCAAAAAAGAAGCATAGCCGCCCCGCAAACCTGCGGGGCTGTAGCGCTGGTGGCGAGCCGCCATAAGGCACGGGAGAGAGGTACGAACGGACGTGCCTGCGAGCCCCCACGAAGGGGCTGGCAGTAAAGGAGCTACCCCTTTTCAGGCCAAATTAAAAGAAGTCGGGCTAAGGGGCAGCTACGATGCCAGCTCCATAGGAATCCCGTGCCGTAAATTTTGCGAAGCCTACGGCACGGGATGAACTATGCAAGTGAACCTTAGCGATGCTTTGCGAAATGGAGGTACGACATGAGCAATTAGCAGTCGCAAGGTGAACGCAGCCGAAGTGGGGCGGCCGGCGAGCCAAATTATGGGCAGCGGGTGGACTGAACGCTACTGAAGTGAATGGATGACGTAGTGAAGCGGAATGGAACCCAGTGAGTATTGTAGGGGTGGCTTGCGTAAAGGCTGGTGACCCGCCTGTGTATTGGTTTTGATGCTTTGATGGCGGGACCCAGCCTTGAAGCAAACGGGTAGCTGCGAACGAGGTGAAGTGTAGCGGAACGGAGGAAGAAATGAACAAAGTGGCGTGAAGGACACAAAAGCTGCCGTGAGGAATGAGGAGGAACTGCAAGCAGCATGACAAACTGCGTAGCGAAGCATAGCACCCGAAGGGCAATGCAGGTGCAGCAATACCATACAAGTGTAATAAACGAATGTATTGCTGCTGCTGCATTGGTTTGGCATGATTGCTTGCTGACGACGAATGACGAACACCTTTTTACCGGCGCAGGGTGGGTCTGTGAGTGGGTAAGAGAAGCATGGGTTTGTGCGTAGGGTCTGCCAGCTATTCCTATTTAAAAATATCAAGCCCCCTACCAAGGAGGCTCACATGACGATGAAAAGGAATGGCCAAGCTGAGATGAAAAAACAAACACACCAGGAGAAACGAACCAGCAGCTAACCCAGATGCTGCCAACAAGCCAACGCTGAACAAGAACTGACATAACAATACATTTAATAATGAAAAAATAAAATAACATGCTACTGTCAGCGAAGGGAAACGGGTGTCTTTGCACTCCAAAAGGAAACGGAATAAATACGTGGATTTATTCAGATGCATTACTTGATGAAGCTTGTGCAGGATATATTGCTGAGAATATGTACTGAAGTTTTATGCCGTAAGCTTTTGGATGCCCCGTTTTCCCGGAGCTATCTTGCATGTTTATTTTATTTTTTTAAATGGATTGGTACAGCTTAATAGTTCGTTGGCGATGGGTAACGTGGTGTTTTTTTTATGCTCATTTTTTAAAGGATGGCATATTTTTTAAATATTGGAATCAACTCAATAAATAGATCCTTCGCTGAGTAGTTTTCTTTGCTCTCCGGAATCCGGCCTTTAAGTTGAATCCCGATACAATATTTTTGGCTGCAAATGATAAAGCTGCTTGAAGAGTTTCCTTTTCCATTCTGGCTTTCAGCGGTTCCGGTTTTGCAGAATAAATTATGAATATCTATGCCATTATTAATAAGCGGTTGCCTTACTTTGGTAGCTGTGCCATATAGAACACTGTTAAAGCAGTTTTGCAGATACTTTAAATCATCGGCATTCA
>JAIBAI010000087.1 GCA_019695235.1 Bacteroidia bacterium
ATATTATTCGCAACTTCATTCATATACCTGACAATAGCAAAAAGGAAGAAAAAATTGTTTGCAGATACCCCCAGTACTATGCAGCTAGGGCCTTGTATGACAATATCAAAAAAGCACAAAAACCCATAGGGGACGGAAAGGGCGGAACTTATTTTGGAGCTACTGGTTGCGGAAAAAGCTTCACCATGCTTTACCTGACCCGGCTGTTAATGAAAAGCGAATACTTTGAAAGTCCGACCATTGTTTTAATTACCGACCGTACTGATTTAGATGACCAGCTTTCTGCTCAATTTATTAATGCTAAAACATTTTTAGGCGACAATACGGTAGAAAGTGTGGAAAGCAGGGATGATCTGAGGGCCAAACTGCAAGGAAGGCAAAGCGGTGGGGTTTTCCTGACCACCATACACAAGTTTACGGAAGACACGGAGCTATTGACCGAGCGCAACAATGTCATTTGTATTTCAGACGAAGCGCACAGAACACAGGTTAACCTTGACCAAAAGCTGAAAATAACAGAAAAGGGTGTAAAGAAAACCTTTGGATTTGCGAAATACCTGCACGATTCATTGCCCAATGCTACTTATGTTGGTTTTACGGGTACACCAATTGATGCAACGCTGGATGTTTTCGGAAAAGTGGTAGATGCCTACACCATGACGGAATCCGTAAAAGACGAAATCACCGTTAGAATTGTGTATGAAGGAAGTGCAGCCAAAGTTGCTTTGAATAACAGTGAACTGGAGAAGATTGAGCAATACTATGAAGAAGCCGCTGAATTGGGGACAAATGAATACCAGATTGACAAAAGCAAGCAGGAAACGGCAAATATGTATGCCATTCTGGGTGATCCGGACCGCTTGCGTGCTGTAGCTGAAGATTTTATTAAGCATTACGAAAACAGGATTTCAGAGGGTGCAACTGTTAAGGGCAAAGCCATGTTTGTGAGCAGCAGCCGTGAAATAGCATATACACTATACAAAAATATTATAGCCCTCCGTCCTGAATGGAATGAAATTCGGGATGCCGAAGAGGGAGCAGAGCTTACAGATAAGGATAAACGTGAATTAAAGCCGATAGAACGTGTTAAGTTGGTTATGACAAGAGGCAAAGATGATCCCAAAGAACTTTGGGACATGCTGGGTACCCCTGAATACAGAAAGGAACTTGACCGTCAGTTTAAGAATGATAAATCAAATTTTAAAATAGCTATTGTTGTTGATATGTGGCTGACCGGGTTTGATGTGCCATTCTTAGACAGCATGTATATAGATAAGCCCATCCAGCAGCACAATCTGATACAAACCATTTCGCGGGTTAACCGGAAATATGAAGGAAAGTACAAAGGGCTGGTGGTAGACTATATAGGCATCAAAAAGTATATGAACCTGGCCCTTGCGAAATACAACAAAGGGGATGAGAGTAATTTTGAAGATATAGATCAGTCTTTAGTGGTAGTCAGAGATCACCTTGATTTGCTGTCTAAACTCATGGATAAATTTGATAATACAAAATATTTCAAGGGCAGCACCATTGAACAACTCAATACGTTGAATATGGCTGCGGAGTTTGTGCAACAAACCAAAGAGACGGAAACCCGTTTCATGGGCTTGGTTAAACGCCTGAAGGCAGCATATGATATATGTGCAGGAAGCGAAAAATTATCACAAGCAGAAAGAGATTTTACCCATTTTTATTTGGCAATTCGTTCCATTGTATTCAAACTGACTAAAGGCAATGCACCCGACACTGCACAGATGAATGCCAGAGTTCGGGAAATGATTAAAGATGCATTGCAAAGTGACGGAGTAGAAGAAATTTTCAAGCTAGGAGAAGAAAGCGAAACCGAACAGGATATTTTTGATGAAGACTATTTGGAAAAAATTGACAAAATCAAATTACCCAATACAAAAATCAAATTGCTTCAACAGCTTTTGGCTAAAGTGATTGGAGAAATCAGGAAAGTTAACAAGGTAAAGGGCATTGACTTTACTAAGAAAATGCAAGCCATTGTTGAACGATACAACAACCGGGAAGCCAATGATATATTAAGAAGTGAAGTGTATGAGGAAATGGCTGAGGCGCTAACAAACCTGATCTGGGACGTACATAAAGAATTTAAAGCCGGGGATGAAATGGGTATTGATTTTGAAGAGAAAGCTTTTTACGATATCCTGAAAGAGCTATGTAAAAAGTACGACTTTAGTTACCCTGAAAACAAACTGATCGAGTTGTCAAAAGCGGTTAAAATAATTGTTGACAGCCAGGCAAAATTCCCGGATTGGAACAAGCGTGATGATATTAAATCTGCCTTAAAAGTGGAACTTATATTGATTTTAGATGAATTTGGCTATCCGCCAGTTGAAAGAGATGAAGTTTATGTGGAGATTTTTGAACAGGCAGAAAACTTTAAGAAAAATCGAAAATAAAAGACGTTACTTCAATCATACAGCCGACCTCATTCTTGATAAATGAAATTTATTTGTTGATCGGCTCGTGAACAATATTATTATGTTCCGGTGCTTCTCTAAATAATACTCATTATAATTACTCAGGCTCTTAATTCGCTATGTTCAGTGCGACATGTACTTGATGGTGTCATGCTGAACGCAGTGAAGCATCTTGCATTAAAGAAAGAGGGATTAAAGAGATACTTCGCTACGCTCAGTATGACGTTATGATTGGGCAGGCGCTTCGCTCAGTACGACATGTATTCGAGCGCTAAAAAAAGTTTATCTACACTAAAGATTTTACGACTCAGCTTTATTGAATAATTAGTACCACATACTTATTTTAGAATAGCGCCTGGGAGTGCTATAGAGATTGATAATGCCCCTTTTTTTAGTCATTCTGAGCGCAGCGAAGAATCTGTACATGAGAACACATAACTACTACACCTACATCACCACCAATAAAAACAAAACGGTACTCTATACCGGCATCACTAACAATCTTTCCAGGAGAATGGCTGAGCATAAATTGGATGCGGAGACTGATAAGAAGCACTTTGCGGGCCAGTACAACGCTTATTACCTGGTTTACTGGGAGCGTTTTCAATATGTCTTGTATGCCATTGCAAGAGAGAAACAGATCAAGGGCTGGACGCGGAAGAAGAAGGTTGCGATGATTGAGGCGTTTAACCCGGAGTGGAGGTTTTTGAATGATGAGGTATAGAGGTGCTTCGCTTCGCTCAGCACGACATGCATTGGGAGGCACTTCGCTATCGCTCGGTGTGACAATTTAGATATTAATATTACAGGTGCTTCGCCATGCTCAGCAGGACATGCATTGGGGGCACTTCACTATCGCTCAGTGTGACATTAGGATAAGTTTTTGCAGGTGCTTCGCCATGCTCAGCACGACATACATTTCGTTTGCTTCACTTCGTTCAGGCCGGCGAAAAATAAAATTCTGTTAAAGCAAAATTGTTGATGTGAAGAATTTAATGTTCAACCATCTATTGGGTACAGGCGCTCTTGCCTGAACTTTTAAATCCTTCTTTATGAACTACAATTTTACCCTGATCAAAACCAAAGACGATTGTCTGAAACTGATCGCCACAGCCACCGCGGAAAAAGAAAACCTCGAATTCCGCAAATCCGTTCTGGAACACCGCGTGAAAACCTCCAGCGACAATGCCGTGGAGATTGAAACGGATCTGCAAACCATCAATGGCCAGATCTCCGTCAGTGAATCCATCATCAACAGCTTGCCCGACGGGGAAGCCAAATCCAAAGAGCAGATCAAACTGCTGGGACTGGAATACAAAAAGGCCGTCATGGAGCAGCGCAAGAACAGCAAAGGCGTTACGTCTATCCTGGAAACCGAGTACGACATCGGCGTCATTGAACAAGGCATCACAGAAACAGATGCTTTCATCGCCGGAGTGAATGACCGTATGAACCAGTTGTAATGAGACAACATCCATCGTTACGCAACAAATGCCCCTGTCGGAAGACGGGGGTATTGTTTTTGACGGCTCCCTCGATTCGCAAGGGGAATGGTGGAATGATTGGGACGGGTATCTCGCTTCGCTCGATACGACGATATATTGCAACGTCGTGCTGAACGAAGTGAAGCACCCTGCATTAAAGGAACAAGGATTGACTGATACTTCGATACGCTCAGTATGACGTTGCTATTGAGGTCAATTACTTATTATACACATACACTTGTTTAAAATAACTAAATGAACTGCCGTTTGGCATGGATTGGTATTGAATTAAAGGATATCCATCAGGCCTAAATTGATACTGGTAAGTAATATCATTGTAGCCAGTTCCGCTGCCACCGGTACCGCCAACAGAAATCCAGTCTCGATCATAATGGTAATGATCCATTAAATTCGGATTCACAAAGCGTTGATAACCAAAATAGGACCATCCATCTTCATCAACAACGGGTCTGCAGATATGCCTGAGGGCCCTATACAGGGGATCCGGGTGACTATTGAATTGAAA
>JAIBAI010000047.1 GCA_019695235.1 Bacteroidia bacterium
GATGGTTGAAAACCTGTAATCACCATGCTATTGCTGGTCTTTGATGATTTGCATTCATAAATACCTATCGTTTCAGGGTTGAATTAATACCTGATAACCTTGCCTGAAATCACCCTGACTGTCGCTTATTGATTTGAAACCCGCATGAAGTGAGTCATTGACCGTACATGAAAGCAAGCGGTTCATACAGGTACATTCATCATCTGATTTACCAAATGACGATTTGCATTTAATGGTTTTATTTTCAGTCTTTGTATTGCGGATTATTATTGAGTCGGAGCCGCCAAGTACCGTTGTATGGTAAAGCCGAATAAGGTAGTCATAACCACTTTCAATACTAAGCGCTTTTGTACGTGGGAAAGCGTTCAAAGTGTCGCCCTGTGCCTGCCAGGTAATTCCAACGCTTTCGTGCACTTTAAAACTATCAATAAAAGCATTCGGAAAACTATCTGCCTGGTATTTAAAAACTGTAAAATCACGTAAATCTGACTGATTTTTGCCAATGAATGCCGGAATGATTAATGCAGGCTCGCAGGGCTTTTCTTTCTGACATCCCAGCAGTATAATCAATACACCTGCTATTGCACTTAAGTAGCCTTTCATAATGCGTTCTATTTGTGTTTAATCACTTTGTATAATTGTTTTGTACCAATGCCGGGCGGTTGCAGTTCATCTGCCGGAATCAGCACCGGAGGAATAAATATTTGTTCTGGTAAAGTTAAAAAATTCGTCTGAATCAGCTCATAATACGAAGTTTGACCTGTGCTATCTGTATTTTCTACCGCAACTGGCCAGCAGTTTGATTTCATCAGACAAGTTGAGAGTGCTGCCATAAAATGTTCTTCAAATGCTTCCGGATTGGCTGGCAGAAAGCCTGGTGAGTAATAATAGCTCAGCCTGTTGTTTTCAGTATATATCAGCAGTTTTCGACAAGTTCTGTTGTTTTTTACAAATGTACTGTCAACTGAATGTACCTGTGTTGCTTTGCCGGTTTGTGCAAATTGCTCATCAATTGAAGCATCAAACAGGGTGCAGTACACATCTTCGCCGGATGAATACATTGAATATAAACGGTTCTCATCACCCCGGTACAGGAGTACTTTTTTGTGCACCGTATTGCATGTTTCGATAAGGTAACAATTGCCATGAATACTGATGCGAAGGGTGTCTGTAGGTACAGATGCCGTTTTTTTTGAATGGGATGCAGCATTTTCATTATACACGAGGTAGGTCAGACTGCCTTCGAAAACTTCTCGTGACATACCTGAAGTGATTTTTGTCTTACATGCAGGCAAGGTCAGAGCGACGAAAAGCAGCAGATTTACCCAATTCATTCAGTAAATATATGTGTTTCAAAAATTCCTCCTCACAATCTTCATGGTGTAAACGGGCTTCTAATGTTTATTTTTGAGAAATTTTTACCACATCATGAAAAGGTTCTGCCTGCTATTGATTATTGTTATTGCTTCGGTTCAGGGCAAGTCACAGTCGCTGAAAAACTTAACCCTGCAGGAAATTTGGGCTGGTTCTGGCTTTCGCACAAAATCTGTACAGGGTATTCGTTCAATGAAGGATGGGGCACACTATACCACCCTTGAACAAACTGAGGGTTCTACCCGGCTTCTAAAGCATTCATACAATGAGCCTGCACAATCATCTCAAATTTTTCCGCTTGAAAAAGCTACATCTTCTTCAAACGCGAAAATCATTTTTGATACCTATGAGTTCAGCAATGATGAAAGCAAAATCCTTGTTCCAACTGAATTTGAGCCGGTTTATCGTCATTCGGGCAAGAGTGCTTATATGGTGCTTGACCTGCAATCAGGCAAGGTTACAGCTCTGAGCAGCGGCAAGCAATTGCTGGCCGAATTCTCGCCGGATGGAAAGAAAGTAGCCTTCGTACGTGAGAACAACCTTTTCATAAAAGACCTTGAGAAAAATCAGGAAACTCAGATTACCAATGACGGGAAAATGAATGAAATCATTAACGGTAGTACCGATTGGGTTTATGAGGAGGAGTTTTCGTACACAAAAGCATTTTTCTGGAGTCCGGACTCGAAGATACTAGCCTGGTTCAAGTTCAACGAGCGGGCGGTGAAAGAGTACTCAATGCCGACTTACGGTACTTTGTATCCGGGCAATTACACCTTTAAATATCCAAAGGCGGGTGAAACCAATTCGACCGTTACTGCCTGGGTTTACCATACAGTTAGCGCCAAAACCACCCAGATTCAGACGGGTACCGATGCCAACCAATATCTTGCCCGCGGTGAATGGACCAGCACAGGTGATGCCTTTTGTATTACGCGTTTGAATCGCCATCAGAACCATCTCGAATTATTACTGGCCAACCCTGTTAGTGGGGCTGTACGCCTGCTGATGGAAGAAAAAAGCCCAAGCTATATCGAGCCGCACAACAATCTTCGTTTTTTAAGAGACGGCAAGCATTTCATCTGGAGCAGCGAGTTGGGAGGCTTTAATCAGCTATACCTCTATGATATGAAGGGCAAATTGGTACGGAGGCTGAGTGACGGACGTGCAGATGTTACCAATTTTTATGGCATTAATGAGCAAAATGGTAGTTTGTACTACCAGATGGCCTTTCCTCAGCCTTGGGACAGGACAATACATCAGGTTAAATTAAATGGTAAAGGGCAAAAGCAATTAGTAGCAGGTGACGGGCATCAGCGTGCAGAGTTTAGCAGCAATTTCAGCTATCTTATACTCAACCGCACAAGTGCGAATGAACCCTTACAGGTGGAGTTGTACACAGGTGACGGGAAAAAACTTAAAACACTTGAGTCGAATGAAGCTTTGCGTAAAAAACTGGCTGAATACCGTTTGAGTAAAAATGAGTTTTTCAGTTTCAAAGCAGATTACGGAACCGCCGGAACCTCTGGAACGCAGTGGGAACTCAATGGCTGGATGCTAAAACCAGCGGATTTTGATCCGGCAAAAAAGTATCCGGTATTTATGACCGTTTATGGTGGTCCGGGGCACAATACCGTTGAGAACTCATGGGGTGGCAATAATCGTCTCTGGTACGAACTGCTTGCCCAACAGGGGTATATTGTTGTTTCGGTTGACAACCGTGGTACGGGAAACCGTGGCGAAGCTTTTAAAAAATGTACTTACCTTCAGTTGGGGAAATATGAAACTGAAGACCAGATGGCGGCTGCACGCTACCTTGCAAGCTTACCTTATGTAGATGGCAGCAGGATAGGCATTCAGGGTTGGAGTTACGGGGGCTATATGTCGTCGCTTTGCATTACAAAAGGTGCTGAATTATTCAAAATGGCAATTGCCGTTGCCCCTGTTACCAACTGGCGATATTATGATTCAATTTATACTGAGCGTTTTATGCGCACGCCGGAAGAAAACAGCAGTGGTTATGATGACAATTCGCCTATTAACCACGTAAGCCGTTTAAAAGGTAAGTATCTGCTGATTCACGGCACAGCAGACGACAATGTGCATTTCCAGAACGCAGTTGAAATGACCTCTGCCTTGATAAAAGCAAACAAGCAATTCGACTTGTTTTTTTATCCGGATAAAAACCACGGGATATATGGTGGGAATACCCGCTTCCACTTGTATAGCCTGATGACCGAATATATTTTCAAAAACCTTTAATTGGTTTTCCGGAAATTTCAATTATACTTTTCGTACAAAGACCAGTGCAAGCAAGGAAGCGGCAGCAGCAGAAAGTAGTGATAATTTGAGCCAAAACAGCTCGGTAAACAAGCCACAGGAAAGGAAAGTTGCAAATACAATGGCATAGCTTATCCTTTTTGCCGCAATACGTACTTCGCGCGCAAGTTGGCGGGTAGCTTTGCTTTCTGTTTGAATTTTAAACTGGTCATTTCTGATACGGTCCATTATCCGGCGTATATCAGAGGGAAGCGAATATGCCAATTGACCCATATCGGCCAAAAGCGCCATCAGAGTACGGCTTTTGAGCAATTTCATTGGGTGCACCGCCTTGCGGAGTAAGCCAAAAGCAAAGGGTTTTACCATTTCTAATGACCTGAACTGCGGGTCAAGGCTCATCCCTACCCCCTCGAGCAAAGAAATGCTGCGCAACATGAGAAATAAGTCAGGATTTATTTCAAGGTTGTGCCTATATATCAGTTTACGTCCACGGCTGATTACTTCATTCAGGTCAATGTCTTTTGATGATTTTGAGCCAAAGTCGAGAATGAATTGTTCTACATCTTTCTCAAGTTCCTTGCGGTCTTCCACCTCTTTCCCTTGGAGGCGTTCCATGTTTTCGACAATACGCCAGGTATCATCTTTGCCCAGTCCGATGATAAATTCAACCAAGGCCCGCCTGTCATGGTTGTTCAGGCGACCCATCATTCCAAAATCAAGTATTCCAATCACGTTGCCCGGTAAGACAAGCAGGTTGCCCGGATGTGGGTCAGCATGAAAATACCCCCATTCAAAAATCTGTTTGAAATACGCCTCAAAACCGTTTCGGGCAATTAATTTCAAATCATAGCCTGCAGCTTTTAGGCGCCCGGTTTGTGAGATTTTTATTCCTTCGAGGTATTCAAGGGTGATGACCTTTTTATTTGAAAGCTCTTGAAACACCCGTGGAATGCGGATAGTTTTATCATCGGCCAATTGTGTACCGAACCAGATGAGGTGCCCTTGTTCAGCTTCGAAATCAAGCTCTTCGAGGATGCTTTTTTCAAAAACATCTACCAATTGCCTGGGCTTGAGGGTAGCAAAGTCTTTTGACCTTGTCATCAATACCGCAATATCACGCATTAATAACAAGTCGCCCTTGATGATTTCTTCAATGCCAGGTCGTTGGATTTTTACCGCTACCTGTTCGCCGGTGTGGAGTGTTGCCAGATGCACCTGTGCGATAGACGCCGAGGCAATTGGAACAGGATTGAAGGACTTAAAAAGTGCTTGTGTTGTTTTTCCGAAAGTGTCGAAAATTACCTTTGCGGCTTCCTGTTCAGTAACCGGGGCTACCTTGTCTTGCAGCTTGCTGAGTTCTTCGGTCAATTCATCGGGAAGCAAGCCTGGGCGGTTGCTGAGTATTTGCCCGAACTTCACCCAAGCAGGCCCCAGCTCCTCCAGCACCATACGAAGTCGCACCCATCTTTCGCGTTCGTCAAAAGAAGCTTTAGGCCCGGGTAAAAGCCAATGTAATAACTTATTGCCACTAAGCATGGCAACAACATCATCGAATCCATGCCGGGCAAGAACTGAAAATACCCTTCTGTATCTTTTACCCCGCAGGCTCACTTCAAGCTGATGTTCTTTCTTTCTCCAGGGCTTCTACCCGTGCTTTCAGGCTTTCAAATTCTTCTTTTGAAGGAATACCTGATTTCTCAATCCACTCCCTCAGTTGATCTTTGGTTTTTTCTTTCAACTCATGACCGGCTTTGAGCGTATCTTCAGAAATTTCATCATAGAATTTCTTGCCTTCATCTCTGGTGAGTTTACCTTTTTCTACAAGGTCATCAATTGCTTTTTCTACTTTATCTTTTGTGATGGCGATAACGCCAAGGCCCTGATAAAAGAGGGTTTTTAATTTATCTTCCATGGTAAGGAGGTTTAGCTTCAAAGATACAATTTCCAGACCATTTAAAAAGCAGAAGCAGCCAGATATCTTTCGGCATCAAGCGCTGCCATACAGCCGGTTCCGGCAGCGGTAACTGCCTGACGATACACATGGTCTTGCACATCACCAGATGCAAACACGCCCGGTACGTTGGTTTTTGAAGTACCAGGGATGGTTTTGATATATCCGTTTGCGTCCATATCCAGCCAATTCCTGAAAATTCCTGAATTAGGTTCATGACCAATCGCCACAAAGAATCCGGTAACATCGAGCTGGCGGGTTTCGCCAGAGATACGGTTGCGGATGATTGCACCGTCTACTGCCTGTTCGCCGGTAATTTCTACCGTTTCTGAGTTCATGATAACTTCGATGTTTGCTGTGTTAAATACCCGGTGCTGCATGGCTTTTGATGCACGCAATTCGTCGCGCCGAATTATCATGTACACTTTGCGGCATAATTTGGCAAGATAAGTAGCTTCTTCGGCGGCAGTGTCTCCCCCGCCAACGATGGCCACATCCTGTCCACGGAAAAAGAAGCCATCGCACACAGCGCAGGCAGAAACACCAAATCCGTTTAGTTTTTTCTCAGAAGGCAAACCCAGCCACTTCGCAGATGCCCCGGTGGCGATGATGACTGTTTTTGCTTCTACCAGATGGGTTTCATCAATCCATACTTTATGCACCGGCCCGCTGAAGTCAACCGCAGTAGCCAGTCCAAAGCGGATATCGGCTTCGAAACGCTGAGCTTGTTTGAGAAAATCATCCATCATTGAAGGGCCTTGCGTACCATCAGGGTAACCGGGGAAATTTTCGACTTCGGTGGTGGTTGTGAGTTGTCCACCTGGTTGCAGCCCTTGGTAAAGAATTGGTTTCAGGTCGGCTCTGGCGGCATAAATGGCAGCTGTGTATCCTGCAGGGCCTGAACCAATAATCAGGCAATCGGTTTGTTCTGTTTGCATATTATTTAGAAGTAATTAATGTGTCGTATGAAGCACCCAATCCACACCAAACACCCAAGCCCCCTATAATGTTGCTTTTAATCAGTGTTGGTGCTGCAAACGGGTTTCCATTTGAATTACGGGCGATGTCAAACGTTCTGAAAAAATCAACTTCTTTCCAGCCCATTGAACAAAACTTTATATATACCGTATCTCCGAGGGTATAAAAGAAATCTTCTTTGATGAAGGTATCTTTTTGCCCGAAAGGCTGCGTGCTGCGTTGGTTAAAAAACTCGATTGTTAGTCCGTTGATGTATTCATCATTAAATGAGGCCGCTTCAACGGGGAAATATTCTTTCTCACTGTTTCGTTTTGAATAGAGCTTATATGCGTTACCCAAGGTATCAGGGTCGGTAAGTCTTGCAAATACAAAACCCAAACTGTCTTCCTCTTTGTCGAAAACATTCAGGCGGAAGAAAATAGAATCAAGTGCTACCGGAGGAGGGATGATGGTAGTCGCGCTTACTTCTTTTCCTTCGGCTGCTACATGTAGTTTATAGGTCTTTCCCACCTCTCCCGTGAGTTCATTACTGGTATAATAAAAATAGGGATAATTCATGGGGTCAAAAACAAATTGCAGGTTGACCGTTTTGGTACCATCATTCACAGTCACCACTGCATCCTGTACGATGAACTTTTCAATAAAATCTTCAAGGTTTGCCGGAAAGGTGTCAAAAAAGCCTCTGTTCCGGCTCACGAGCACTTTAGGGGCTTTTCCTGCTTCGATCTGCCCTTCGATTACCAGCATATTTTGGTCAATAGGCAGGTCTATTTCAACATCGCGCTCACATCCGGTGATAAGCAATACGAGCAACAGTAAAAGGCTGAACCGTTGAATTAACACGTATCTGCTATGTTGATTTGAATTCATCAAAAGCTGAAATTGTATGTAACAGAAGGAATTATCGGAAATATGCTTACCATTTTTGCCTGACTTTTAAAGCTGCCATCTGCCGGATTACCTTCTGTATATACGTACATGAAATAAGGGTTCAGGCGACTATACACGTTGTATATTGAGAAATTCCAGCTTGAATGTACTTTGCGGTCAGTTCTGCCAGTCCATGTAGCTGAAAGGTCAAGCCGATGGTAGGGTGGCATCCGGAAGTTATTTCTGGCGCCATAATTCACCACAGGTTGTCCTTCCATAAGGTAAATGCTTGTAGGCATCCAGAGCAGGCTGCCGCTTGCATATACAAAGATGGCACTGAATGACCAACGGCTATTCAGGTCATGTGTTAAAACCAATGATAAATCGTGCCTTCTGTCGTACCGTGCAAAGTAATTCTTTCCATTGTTCAGTTGCGGGAAGTTGCGCACAGTCCATGAAAGGGAGTATCCTATCCATCCGGTTGTTTTGCCATGAACTTTTTTAAGAAAAAATTCAGCACCATACGACCATCCATGCCCGAAGGTCAATTGGTTGTCGAGGTTATCACCAATACCGGTTGAAGGCAAAGCACCGTCTTTGAACTCCACCTGATTTTTCATCTCCTTGTAGTAGGTTTCAACTGAGCTTTCCCATGTATTATCGAAGAAATTCCGGAAATAACCAAGAGAATACTGTGTACCAAACTGCGGTTTTACAAGAGAAGTTGCAGGGTACCATAAATCAGTCGGCAGGCTTTGGTTTGCAAGCGATGTAATCTGCATGTACTGATAATTCTGGGTATAGGAGGCTTTCAAAGATGATTTTTTATTAATTGTATAGCGCATCATCAGGCGTGGTTCGGCGTTCAGGTAATGCTTCACCGGCTGTCGTTTACCATAAACCAACGTATCAATAGTGGCTCCCTGCTGGTCTTTTACATAGCGTGTAAACGGGCCTACCTGCTGAAAAAATGAGCCTCTTAATCCTGCATGAAACCTCAGTTTATCTGTGAGGTCAAAATCATCACTTGCATACAATGCTGCTTCGTGTGCATACAGGTACACCGCCGGGCCGAAATTTATTTCCTGTTCACCAAAAGAGCCATTGGCGTTGTTGGGAGCATAGCGATGGAAGATGTAGTTAGCCCCGAATTTCACCTGATGTTTGATATCCGGGTACCAGTTGAAATCAAGTTTGGCATTGTAATCTCTTACGCCGGATTTGACTTTGAAGGCAAAAACCATCTGCCGGATATCCGACTCGAAATCATAGTCAGAAAAAATCAGCGATGTATTTAAAAAGAGTTTGCTTGAGAACAAGTGATTCCAGCGCGCGCTGGCTGTTGCATTGCCCCAGGGCACCTTGATATTTAAGCCGCTGTTTTTACTTTTAAAGCTAAAAACATCACGACCAAAATAAGCTGATAGATAGAGTCGGTCTTTTTCTGACAAACGGTAATTTACTTTGGTATTGAGGTCGTAGAAAAAGTAACCCGAGCCTTTGGTGGGTGCATCATCCTTTATGAAGGGCTGAATGAGCACATCAATGTAGGTTCGGCGAGCTGATACGATAAAGGATGCGGTATCTTTCTTTATCGGCCCCTGCACGGTAAGTCGTGAAGAAATCAGTCCAATACCACCATTGACTTTGTATTTTTTATCATTCCCTTCTTTCATTGAGATGTCTAAAACCGATGCCAAGCGCCCTCCGTATTGGGCAGGCATGCCCCCTTTGTGCAGGTCAACTGTTTTGATGGCATCTGAGTTGAACACCGAAAAGAAGCCCAGCAGGTGGGCGCCATTATATACCACAGCCTCATCGAGTAAAACCAAGTTCTGGTCAGGTCCGCCCCCACGAACATACATTCCGGTATTTCCTTCGCCACCGTTTTTCACGCCTGGCACCATTTGCATCACTTTTACAAGGTCAACTTCACCAAAGAATGCAGGTAGTTTTTTCACCATTTCCATTGGTACGGTAAGCCTTCCCATGTCGGTACTGTTAATATTTCCTTCGGTTTTTTCACCCACAATTTCAACCTCTTTTGATTGTACCGATTTCGTTTTCAGGTTCACGTTCAGTTTCACATCTTTTGAAAGGTCAATCGTTTGCGAAAACTCTTCGTAACCCAAAAAGGATACAATAAAAGTATATTTTGCTTTGGGTAGTGAAAGTGAAAAGAATCCGTAGGTATTGCTGTTAGTACCCTGGTGTGTTTCTTTTACATAGGCATTTGCACCTGGCAGGGTTTCACCTGATTGGGCATCTTTGATATAACCGCTTATTGTAAATTTCTGTTGTGCCTGAGAGGTCAGGCTGGCGCAGCAAAGTATTGCTACAAGGAAACAAATGCCCCTGACCGTTTTCATACGGGCGCAAAAATAAGTTTATTTGCCCTTCGGGAGGAAGGTATTTAAAAATTATCCTACCTTGTGATGAATGTTCGTTAAAACCCTCCTGTTGCCAGTAAAACAAGGGTACAGGCGTTTTCGGTTTCAATGCCAGCTTGCTCAGCCAATTGGGCAAAAGCCGGATTTTCTGTTCCCGGATTAAAAATGATACGGCGCGGCTTCAAATCAATAAGTTGCTGAATCCAGGCAGCCTGGTTCGGTGGATTCAGATACAAGGTAACTGTATCAATTTGTTCAGTTTGGGGAATATCGGTATGTATGGCAACGCCATTGACAACTCCGGTGTGTTTCCCAACAGCCACAACAGGGATGTGATGGACCTGCAAACGATGGATAGCCTTGTTAGAATAACGGTCAGGATTCTCACTTGCTCCCATGACCAGGGTACGTTTTGTTGAAATATTTTGCTCCATGACACAAGATTAAATAAATATTATCAGTTTGTTGCAAGTTAAAGTTTCAATTGTGCACAGACCTTCTATTTTTGTCCACAAAAAATATTGTGATCCTCGCAGTTCCAAAAGAAAGAAAAGCCCGTGAGAATCGGGTTGCCCTTACTCCCGACGTAGTTAAGGATTTGTGTGGCAAAGGTTTTCAGGTATCCGTAGAAGCTGGAGCCGGTCTTAATTCATTCATTTCAGATCAGCAGTATGTTGATGCTGGCGCTACGATTGTGCAGGGCATTGAAAGTCTCTATCAGACTGCCGATGTGGTATTAAAAGTTAATGCTCCCCTTGGCGAAGAGATAGCCTTGATGAAACCTGGCTGTGTACTGATGAGTCTGATGTTTGCCAGCACTTCGCCCGGTTTGGTTGAAGCCTGTGCCCAACAGGGAATTTCTGCATTTTCAGTTGATGCCATACCACGCATCACCAGGGCGCAGAAGATGGATGTTTTAAGTTCTCAAAGTAATCTGGCAGGATACAAAACAGTGCTGTTGGCAGCGAATGCGCTTGGAAAGATTTTCCCGATGCTGATGACTGCCGCCGGAACAGTAAAACCAGCCAAGGTAGTAATAATGGGGGCTGGTGTAGCCGGACTACAGGCCATTGCTACTGCAAAGCGTTTAGGTGCGATAGTAGAGGTAAGCGATATCCGGCCAGAGACCAAAGAACAGGTAGAATCATTGGGAGCAAAATTTATTGAAGTAAAAGGCGATGACAGCATTAAAACCGAAGGGGGCTATGTAAAAGACGTTTCGGCTGAATTTTTAGCCAAACAGCAGGCATTGATTGCCAAACACGTTGCCGATGCAGACATCGTTATCACTACCGCCCTGATACCCGGTAAAAAAGCGCCTGTTTTGATTACTGACGAAATGGTAAAATCAATGCGGATGGGTTCGGTAATAGTGGATATGGCCGTAGAACAGGGCGGCAACTGCACCATGAGCGAGTTAAATCAAACAGTAGTAAAAAACGGAGTAACGATCATTGGTGAATCCAACCTTCCCTCGCTTCTGCCCCTGAATGCCAGCCAGCTCTATGCCAAAAACATTGGCACATTTCTTTTACATCTGGCCGATAAGGATGGATTCAAATGGGAGATGGAGGAAGAAATCACCAAAGGTTCTCTGATTTTAAAGGGGGGTACAGTGGTACATCCTTCACTGCAAACTCTTGTTGCCAATAACTAAACAATTACTTTAAATGGAAGCGTTTTTAAGTCTGATTCACAACAACATAGACATTATTTATTTTGTAATACTGTCGGTATTTGTTGGCATCGAAGTCATAGGAAATGTGCCAACTGTTTTGCACACGCCCCTAATGTCGGGTGCCAATGCCATTCATGGGGTGGTTATTGTAGGTGCTATTTATGTGATGTTGCATCTTCATGAAGATAATCTCGCCGGACTGATTCTCGGATTTTTTGCTGTACTGCTTGGGACGCTCAATGTGGTGGGCGGCTTTGTGGTTACCGACCGGATGTTAGAAATGTTTAAAAAGAAAAAGTAAGCCTTTAAATGAAAGCTCCAATTCTGGAAATAAGTTATCTGATAGCCTCTGTCAGTTTTGTAATAGGGCTTAAGCGCATGAGTAATGCCAAAACAGCCCGCAATGGTAATCTTTTGGCTGCCGCTGGTATGACCATTGCCATTTTGGCTACCATTATTCTTCACGAAGGCCCTGTACCACCACTCATCTATGGTTTGATTGGCCTTGCCCTGTTACTGGGTTCTGTATTGGGTTGGTTTACTGCACGCAAGGTAGCCATGACCAAGATGCCTGAGCTGGTATCATTGTTCAACGGTATGGGTGGGGCCTGTGCTGCCTTGATTTCGCTGATAGAGTACCCGCATATTTCGCCCGGTGCAGGCATTTTAATAAGTGTACTTGCCGGATTGATGATCGGAACCGTTTCATTTTCAGGCAGTATGATTGCTTTTGCCAAGCTCAATGGTACCTTGGGCAAGGCAATTCGTTTGCCGTTTTACAATATCATCAACAGCTTGATGCTGGTGGCAATGTTGGTGCTATGCGGACTGATGTTATGGGATGCAGAGTTCAACAACATGATAAACCTGTATATTTTACTGGGGATGTCAGTTGTTTATGGAATTCTCTTTGTGATACCTATAGGTGGGGCTGATATGCCGGTAGTGATTTCATTATTAAACTCATTTACCGGACTTGCTGCCGCCTTTGGAGGGTTTTTATATGGCAACAAGGCAATGCTTACCGGAGGTATTCTGGTAGGTTCTGCGGGCACATTGCTCACCATTGTGATGTGTAAGGCTATGAACCGGCCGTTAAGCAATGTAATTTTCGGGGCATTTGGTGGTGGAAGTGGATCAGGGTCATCAGATGGCAGTGAAAAAGGAAGTATAAAGGATATCAGTGTGGGTGATCTGGCGGTATTGATGAATTACTCAAAAAAGGTAATTATTGTACCAGGTTATGGTTTGGCGGTAGCTCAGGCGCAGCATGTGATTCATGAGATAGAAGAGCTGCTTGAGTCGCGTGGGGTTGAAGTGAAATATGCAATTCATCCCGTGGCAGGTCGTATGCCGGGGCACATGAATGTATTGCTGGCTGAGTCAAACGTTGATTACGGGAAATTGGCTGAGATGGAAGAAGTGAACCCGGAATTTGCCAGTACCAATGTTGTTTTGGTGGTTGGTGCGAACGATGTAGTCAATCCGGCTGCTCGAAACGATACGTCGAGTCCGATTTACGGAATGCCGATTTTAGACGTTGACCATGCCGAGCATGTGATTGTAAATAAACGCTCAATGAATGCAGGGTATGCCGGAATTGACAATGCCTTGTTCTACGACCCTAAGACCAGTATGCTCTTTGGAGATGCCAAGAAGGTATTAACTGAGCTGGCTACAGAATTGAAGTCGCTCTAAGGGCCTAAAGTTCTGATTTCGCGGCTTTAAACACCGGGACGGTTGAGCAGGCTTCGCCGTACATGATGCTTTTCACATGAGGTTGCAGGTGTGCTGTGAGCATCAGATAAGCTGCATCAGGAACCGGAAGTTTACCACATCCCTTTATCAACACACGTTGCTGGCTGTAGTCAGCCGGGTTAATCTGGCCTATAATTTCACGGTAAATTTCTGTTTCAAGTGTTTCAGGAGTGCCCATTACCACCTTTTTTGCATAGGGTACCAGGCGTGATGCAATCAACATAAACGCCCAAACCGGAATAACTGCATCAGCTGAGCAATAGAGGGCTACATAGGCATCTTTGTATTGCGTCCAGTCATGACTTGCCACCCAATCACGCAGGTCTTTTTCTCTTAAAATTTGCCCCATGAACAAACGTTCTGCCAGGTCAATTTGCATGCGGGAGCCTTTCGGGTACCATGCTTCCAGGTCAATATTCACCAATCCGGCAGAAGCTATTCTATTGACAATCTCTTCCATGCGTTGTTGAATTACAGAAAACCCAATTCAAGCTTTGCCTCTTCGCTCATCATGCTTTGTTCCCATGGTGGGTCGAAGGTAATCTCTACTTTTGCTGTATTCACTCCCTGAATAACTCTGATGCGGTCTTCCACATCCGGGGGTAGTGTTTCTGCAACCGGACAGGATGGAGATGTTAAGGTCATAAGGATATGCACATCAAATGACTCGTTGATATTGATTTCGTATATCAGACCAAGGTCATAGATGTTCACCGGTATTTCAGGGTCATAACAATCACGAAGGACATCCAGCACATCGTTTTCAAGTTCTTCTAAAGTTTTTACCATGCTTATTTATTGATGAGCAAGTGCGTAAAATTTCATTTGTTTTACCATTGATACCAAGCCATTCGAGCGGGTAGGTGATAAATGTTCTTTCAAGCCAATCCGGTCAATAAACCCAAGATCAGCATTTACGATATCCTCTGGTTTTTCGCCAGAAAGTACTCTTACCAGGAGGCTTACTACCCCTTTGGGGATTTGAGCATCACTGTCGGCAAAATAAAACACCTTTCCATCCTCTAACCGGGCATCTAACCATACCTGGCTCTGACATCCTTTAATCAGATGCTCCTCTGTACGTTTCAGTTGGTCAATCATTGGCAGGCTTCTCCCCTGCTCAATCAGGTGTTCATATTTACCTGTCCAGTCGTCAAAAAGGAGGAACTCCTCCTCTATTTCCAATTCCTTGTCTTTAATGCTCATGACAACATGCGTTTGGCTATCAGCAAGACCTCTTTCAGGCGCTCTATTTCAGCAGTAGTATTATAAAATGCCAGGGAGGCTCTGATTGTTCCGGGAATTTTGAAAAAATCCATCACTGGTTGGGCACAATGGTGCCCTGTACGTACTGCAATACCGTACTTGTCGAGGATAAACCCTACATCATAAGGATGCAGCCCTTCTAAAACAAACGATATTACCGGCACTTTGTGTCTTGCATTACCAATGATACGAAGGCCAGGAATAGATAAAAGACATTGGCTGGCATATTGTAAAAGTGAAGCTTCGTGGGCTTCAAGCTCATGTTGATTCAATGCCCGGTAATAGTTGATAGCGGCATGCAAGGCCAAGGCACCTGCTATATGGGGGGTTCCTGCTTCGAAACGGAACGGCGCAACGTTATAGGTAGTTTTCTCAAAACTTACGCTTTCAATCATGTCGCCTCCCCCCTGCCATGGTGGTAATTCATTGAGTAATTGCTCCTTAGCCCACAAAACACCTGTTCCGGTACTGCCCAGCATTTTATGTGCTGAAAAGGCATAAAAGTCACAGTCGAGCTGCTGCACATCAATGCGAAAGTGCGGCACTGCCTGTGCCCCATCAAGCAGTACCAAAGCGCCTTGTTTACGTGCCATTGCAATAATCTCAGCAACAGGGTTGATAGTACCCAAAGCATTAGAAACATGTGACAGCGCCAGCATGCGTGTTCGTGAGCCAATAATTTTTTCAGCTTCTTCCAGGATAAGCTCCCCCTGGTCGTTCATGGGAATTATTCGCAGTTTAGCCCCTTTCTCCTGACAAACCATTTGCCAGGGAACAATATTACCATGGTGTTCCATCGCGCTGAGCACGATTTCATCCCCCGGTTTGAGGTAGTGTCTTCCCCAGGATTGTGCTACCAGGTTGATTCCGGCAGTTGTTCCGCTGGTAAAAATGACCTCTGTGGCTTTGGGGGCATTTATCCAGTCAGCCACAGCTTGCCTTGCTTCTTCATAAGCATTGGTGGCTAACTGGCTCAAATGGTGTACACCTCTGTGGATATTGGCATTGTATCCGGTGTAAAATGCTGAAATTGCCTGAATAACCGATAGGGGCTTTTGCGAGGTAGCGCCATTGTCGAAATACACCAAAGAGTAGCCGTTCACATCCTGATCAAGCGCCGGAAAGTCTTGTCTGACCCTGGATACGTCAAATGTGGTCGCTACTACTTTTTTGCTCAGGGTATTCATACCTGGTGGTTAATCGCTTCTATTTGTTCAGAAAGGTGCTGGTGAAGACTTTCAAGCTCAATCTGGTCAAGTACTTCAGCTGCATAAGCCTTTAACAGGAGTGCTCTTGCCTTTTCGAGGCTGATACCTCTGCTTCGCAGGTAAAACAGTTGTTCCGGGTCAAGATATCCGGTAGAAGAGCCATGAGAACATTTTACATCATCGGCGTATATCTCCAGCTGTGGCTTGGTATTTACCGTTGCATCATCACTGAGGAGGATGTTCTTATTGTTTTGAAATGCATTGGTTTTTTGAGCGTCTTTGCGCACGAACACCTTTCCATTGAAAACTGCGTGTCCGCCCTCTTCAACAACTCCTTTGTACAACTCGTTGCTATTGCAGTGCGGAAATTTATGGTCAACCAGCGTATGGTTGTCGAATGTTTGTTGGTTTTTTGGATGGTAGTAGCCATAAAGATGGGCCTCACACTCAGCGCTATCAAGTACTACATTGAGGTTATTGCGTACCAGTTTACCTCCTAAAGTGACTGTAACAGTTTTAAAATTACAGAACTTGCTTATATGTGCTTCAATGGTATTTACCAGCGATTGGTTTTCCTCTTCATTTTGCACACAGTACATTGTTATGTTCGCATCTTCATCGGCTTGTACTTCGCACAAACTGTTGGTAAACGAGGCAGGTAAAGTGGCAGTTGCAAAATGCTGAATCAAACTGGCATTGGCCTGTTTTCCGGCAATAACAAGGATGCGTGGCTGGGTGAACAAATGTGTGTTGCCCTGATTAGTAATATACAGGTGCAAGGGTTTATCAAGTGTTACCTTATCAGGAATATGGATAAATACACCCTGATTGAAAAGCGCCGAATTGAGCGCTACGAAGGGGTCATCATCATTACTTGCAAGCGTACCTATTGCTGCCAGAGCCTTAACATTCTTCATTTCAAGGGCTTCCTGTAGGCTGCCGATTGTAATTGCTGAAGGTAAGCCATCAAGGTTTGACCATTGCCGGATCAATTGCCCATTGATTACCACGATCCGGAAGCAATCTTTGTCCCATTCAGGATACGCAGGTTCTTTTAATGTGTTTGCTACCGGCTGAATTTCGTGCGCCGGTTTGAATAAAGGTTCAAAATTTAAGAAGCGGTACTCTTCATGTTTTCTGCCAGGAAAGCCTTTGGCTTTAAATGTTTCAAATGCTGTGTTTCTAAAGCCTTCCAGTCCGATGAATGCGCTTTTGGCTGCAAGGTCGTGTTGGGTAAATACTTCAAGCAGACGTTCCTTTAAAGTGTGTTCCATTACCATGATACTTAAGCTTCTACTTCTTTTCTAATCCAGTCGTATCCTTTTTCTTCAAGTTCGAGGGCAAGTTCTTTGCCTCCTGACTTCACAATCCGGCCATCAACCAAAACGTGCACAAAGTCAGGTACAATATAATCGAGCAGGCGCTGGTAATGTGTTATAACTATCGCAGCATTTTGAGGGGTTTTCAGACGGTTTACCCCATTCGCTACAATGCGCAACGCATCAATATCCAGCCCTGAATCAGTTTCATCAAGGATAGCCAACTTAGGCTCAAGCATTGCCATTTGGAAGATTTCATTGCGTTTTTTCTCACCGCCTGAGAAACCTTCATTCACAGAGCGACTTGTAAGGTTATTATCAATTTCAACCAGTGCTTTTTTATCCTTCATTCTTTGGAGGAACTCCTTTGGCTCCATATCTGGCAAGCCTTTGTATTTTCTTTGTTCGCTCAGGGCGGTTTTCAGAAAATTAGTAATACTCACCCCCGGAATTTCAACCGGATACTGGAAAGCCAGAAACACTCCTTCGCGTGCCCTGTCTTCCGGCGAGAGCTCTAATAAATCTTTACCATCAAAGTTAATTTCACCTGCTGTAACTTCATAATCTTCCCGTCCGGCAAGAACTGAGGCCAAGGTGCTTTTCCCTGAGCCATTTGGACCCATAATGGCGTGTACTTCTCCGGCTTTCACCTCTAAAGAGAAGCCTTTTAATATTTCTTTTTCTTCGACCCTTGCGTATAAATTGCTTATTTTGAGCATGTTAACTTGTTTTTTCTTATTCAGAATCATTCTGAATAAGCCCGCAAAGGTAACATAAAACCGGCAAGAATGTTGAGTAAAGACATGTAAAATAACCTTATCAGTTGAGAATCAGTCGCTGTGGCTTTTAGAGCTATTGAAGGGTTTTCGCAATTGGAAGAAATGAATTAGGTTTGTGCCCCTTATCAAGAAACCATTCACATGAGTTGGTTCAAACGTTATAGTAAAAACATCACAACTTCTACGCTGGAGAAGAAAGAAACTCCTGAAGGTTTGTGGTACAAGTGCCCTTCGTGCAAAAAGATTTTCGCTTCAATAGACCATGACACCAATCTTTGGGTATGTTCTAATTGCAGTTATCATGAGCGGATAAATTCGCAGGAGTATTTCAGAATTCTGTTTGACGACGAGCATTTTGAGGAGTTATTCAAAGGCATCCGTTCAGGCGACCCATTGAAATTTACCGATACGAAAAAATATACCGACCGTGTAAAGGCCAGTATTGAGAAAACGGGATATGACGATGCAATCAGTTGCGCTGTTGGTTCAATGGAGCATCTGAAGGTTGTTATTGCTTGCATGAACTTTGATTTTATTGGCGGCTCGATGGGTTCGGTGGTGGGTGAAAAGATTAGCAAATCGGTTGATTACTGCATCAAACACAAGCTACCCCTGTTAATTATATCAAAATCGGGAGGTGCGAGGATGATGGAAGCTGCATTTTCATTGATGCAGATGGCAAAGACAAGTGCCAAACTTACCCAGCTTTCTCAGGCGAGGTTGCCGTTTATTTCATTGTTGACCGACCCAACTACTGGTGGGGTAACTGCTTCATTTGCCATGCTTGGTGATTTAAACATCGCTGAGCCTGGTGCATTGATAGGTTTTGCCGGCCCTCGTGTTGTGCGTGAAACCATAGGAAAAGATTTGCCTGAAGGTTTTCAAACTGCTGAATTTGTATTAGAGCACGGCTTTTTAGATATGATTATTGAGAGAAAGGACTTAAAAATCAGGCTCTCGCAATTATTTAAGTTGCTGCTAAAGCAAAAATGCAGTCCGGTGGTCAAAAATGCGCTCGAATAAGCGTCAGAACCATGGAACACCTATTTCAAGCCAAGTTACTGGAAGACTTTTGCAAAACTGTTTTCACAAAAATTGGTTGTTCCGACAACGATGCACAGACAGCAGCGCAGGTTTTAGTAAGTGCTGATTTAAGGGGAATTGATTCACATGGCGTAGCCCGGTTAAGTGGTTATGTGCGTTTATGGGAAAAGGGGCGCATCAATACCCGACCCCGAATCAACATTGTGCATGAAACCCCTTCAACGGCAACACTTGATGCCGATCAGGCATTAGGACTAGTTGCGGCACCTGAGGCAATGCGTTTGGCCATAGGCAAGGCGCATCAATGTGGTACTGGCTGGGTGGCAGTAAAAGGCTCAAACCATTTTGGTATTGCCGGAAAGCATGCAATGATGGCCTTAGAGCATGATATGATTGGTATTGCGATGACCAATGCAAGTCCGTTGGTGGCACCCACTTATTCATTGAAGCGGTTGTTAGGTACTAATCCGATGGCATTTGCAATACCTGCGGGCATTGAGCCTCCTTTTGTTGCCGATTTTGCTACCACCACAGCGGCCAACGGGAAGTTAGAAATTCTTCAACGAAAGAGCCAGGCAGCTCCTTCAGGCTGGATACAAGACAAGCAAGGCCAAAGTTCTAATGATCCGCAAGAATTATCGCGGGGAGGTGCCTTGCTTCCATTGGGTGGTGATTTTCAACATGGCAGTCACAAGGGTTATTGCCTTGGTGCGGTAGTAGACATCTTATCAGCAGTACTTTCAGGTGCCAATTATGGTCCTTGGGTGCCGCCTTTTGTTGCCTTCCTTGAACCTCCCTCCGACCCTGTTGGCAGCGGAATAGGTCATTTTTTTGGGGCAATGCGTATTGACGCATTTCGTAAGGCAGCTGATTTTAAAGCGCAGATGGACCGTTGGATTCAAACCTTTCGTACTGCACCTGCCATTGAAGGGCATTCGGTATTGATTCCAGGGGAGCCTGAGCGTTTAATGGAAGCAGAAAGGTTAGAGAATGGCATTCCGCTCATTGATAAAGTATATGACGATTTGCGCTTTTTGGCTGCAAAGCTTGAGATACCTTTTCCGGCTCAATAGATGTTCACTTCCCGTTCAAGAATAACACCAAATTTCTGCTGAATATCGGATATTATATCCTGCGATAATTGCAGTATTTCTTTGCCACTTGCATTGCCATAATTCACCAACACCAGGGCTTGTCGGGCATGTACACCTGCATCACCCTTCCGATAACCTTTCCAACCAGCCTTTTCAATTAACCAGCCAGCAGCCAGTTTGTGTTTTTGTTCACCCGCCGGATAGCTTACCAAATCAGGGTACTGTTCAAGTATCTGTTCATATTGTTTCTGTTCAACAACCGGGTTTTTAAAAAAGCTTCCGGCATTTCCTATTTTTGCCGGATCAGGAAGTTTTGATTGCCGGATGCGGATGACTGCATCGCTTATAGCAAGCAAATCAGGTAGATTTGTCGTCCCCTGCTTTAACTCATCGCGAATTGCACCGTATTCAGTATGCAGTTGGTGATTTTTCCGGCTTAACCTGAAACATACAGAGGTGATCAGGTAACGGTTTTTCAAATCACGTTTAAAAACGCTTTCCCTATAAGCGAATTTACAATCAGCTGCACTGAAAGTTCTTAGATTACCCGTTTTCAAATCCAGGGCTTCTAAAGAATAAAAATTATCTTTTATCTCTACTCCATAGGCGCCTATATTTTGCATAGGTGCCGCACCCACATTGCCAGGTATAAGCGAAAGGTTCTCGATACCACCCCAGTTTTGCTGAATACAATAACGTACAAATTGATGCCAGTTTTCTCCTGCCCCTGCTTTTACCAGCATGAAATCATCTGATTCAGCTTCTGCTGTAATGCCGGGAAGCTCATTTTTCAAGACCAATCCCTCAACATCTTTCGTAAATAAAATATTCGACCCCCCACCAAGAATGAGCAAAGGCTCTCTATTGAATTGCTCCAACACCTGCAAAATTTGCCAAAGTTTGTTGCATTCAACAAACAGGCCTGCCTTTGCTTCGATACCAAATGTAGAATATGGCTTTAATGACCGTGAATTAAACACTTCCATGCTGCGAAACTATTGAAACATGTTACACCTTCACGTATGGAATTTAATTGTTTTGAACAGGGTAAGATGAACTTTCTTTTTCACCAAAAGATTTTTTGCAGTTGCATGCCTTGGAATTGATTTTGTCAAACAGTAAAGACTACATCGAAAAATTTCTAAGCAACAATTTCTTCTGAATCTTATGCCCACATTGTTACACAGCGCTTTCTTTTGCACACTATGCAAATTTTTTGCATCCCATGCAAAAGCACCTACGTAACTTCTTCGTAACTTGGTAGTGGCGGGGGCCCGGTGGTCCCCTTTAATATAGTATAGCTGCAAAAATATAGAGTTAATATCGGTGTTCTGGTGCAGGTGATTTGCGTAACATCAGCTTTGTATTGCTTGTATTTGTATAGGGTTTTGTACATTAGCAGGTGATGGCAATTAACAATGAACAATAGGCTGCTGAACGATACCATACCGGATGAAAGCCAGCAGGGCCTGCTCGACAGCTTAGCTTGGCTAAGCCATGATATACCGCCCGATATACAAATGCTCAATGGTGGCAGCCTCAACAGATTTTTTCTCTGGCATCCATCACAGAGAATACCATTTTAAACATTACTGAGGGTATTTTTATTGCCAATTGCCGGGGTAATTTGAATATCTTAGACAACAGTTTAAATGCCTCTGTCTTTTCTACACGGATAATGCGCCGGGGAATTCATATACGTAACTTATCGCCTGGCAATGGCTTGCTACTGGGGCGCTATCACATTGGCAACAACACACTGGGCTTTGCAGGGGCTGGGTACAGCGGCTATTTCAATCCAACAGCAGCCATTGTATTGTTTAACAGCAACTGGGGTTTGGTTGATGGTAATACCATCCATGCCAACAGAAAATATGCACAAACAGCCTACGGCATTGTGTCGCAGGCCTCCAACTGGGTAACTATACGGGGCAACAGGCCCATTGAAATTGCGGGCTCTGCATTGTATCCCCCCACCGCATTTGCTTCGGGGGTATGGATCAACGGCAGCGGCGACAACCGGGTTTGCGACAACGAAATGACCCGCTTCGGTTCCGGCCTTACCATTTCCGGGCAATCGCCGAGGTTGATGGTGCGCTGCAATGATTTTAATCTCAACCTGTTTAGTGGGGTAACCATTACAAGCGGAAATTTTGGAAACCAGGGAGCAAGCAAGCATCCTTCAGATAACAATTGGGTGGATACCACAGATGCATTCAGGGTAAGAGGTTCGATTAATAGCCCAGCCCCCCATGAGTGGTGGTACCGTCCGGGTACAGCTACCGAATTGGATGCTAATAATGCCACATTATCGGATGTATGGGTTAGCCCGATAGTTCGATTTACAACCTTTGAAGATGCATTCGGTTTCTATTATACCTGCGACGATTCGCCCTGCGAATACTTAGGCAACTTTCAGGCAAGATTTGGAGAAGCCAAAACGGCAGGGTTGCGTGATACGCTTATAGGACATATTGTATTGAACATAGATCC
>JAIBAI010000088.1 GCA_019695235.1 Bacteroidia bacterium
CCGGCATATCTACTCTACTACCTCCAGATATTCCTGCTCCTTTTTGAGTCCAATCATTTCCATCCCAACTATACATCTCTATTGATGACCCATTGCTAACCGCAAATGTATTTGCATCTGGCATGCTTACAGAATAATAGGAAGAATATCCAAATGATGACATCTTCTTTTCAGTTCCTCTTAGCACCCAACTACTTCCATCCCATTTGTAAACAGAGGCATTGAGAAAACCAGATTTTATATTTCCTACTAAAATAGTACTGACATCAGGCATACTAATACTTCTACCCATTCCTGCATATAATGAACCGAAAAGATCTGCACCTTTTTGTTCCCAAACAGTTCCATTCCACTTAAATACTTTCACCTGGCCGGAGCCATCTCCGCCCCCATCATTTTCCGAAGCCCCAATGGCAATGGTGTTTGCATCAGGCATGCTTACTGACATTCCAAATCTATCATTTGCCGCATCTCCAATCAAATCCGATCCTTTTTGCACCCAAGTGCTTCCATCCCAACTATAAATTCTAACATACCCAGGTACAGTAGAACCTGATAGATCTGGTGCTCCAATGGCAACTGTATTTTCATCAGGCATGCTAACTGAATAGCCTGACCAACTACTTTCAGCCTTGCCATCTAAATCAGCACCTTTTTGTGTCCAGTTGTTGCCGTCCCAGCCAAATACCCTAACATGCCCGGCATCCGTTGCCGCTCCATCACTAAGATATGCTCCAGATGCAAAGGTGTTGGCATTCGGCATACTAACCGACCAACCCCACAAATCACCTTGAATTTCCCCACGAACACCAAGGCCTTTTTCTGTCCATTGTGCTTGAGCGCCTGTTGCTACAAAAAACAATGCAGCCACCATCGGTTTTAAAAATGTATTTTTCATTTTGTTTTATTTGGTTTCAATGTGTTTGGGAGTTTACTTATTCACTATTAACTTTTTAGTAGCAACAGCGCCATTGTTAGCTATTTGCACCAAATAAACTCCATTGGAAAAACCGGAAGTATTGATGTAAAGCTCTTTAGTGTTTGTGATTGCAGAATAAACATGTTTTCCTGCAAGGTCGGTGATGTTTACAAAGGTGTTGTTTGGAAGTTTGCTAAGTGTTACCAGGTTGCCTGCGGGGTTGGGATAGATAGAGAAATCGGTTTTGTTTATATCACTGATTCCGGTAGAGCCACCTGTTCCCATTTTTAAACGCCTTAACGCAAAGTCTTTTCTAACTCCAAAGTATAAGTAGTCATCTACTATAGCTAAATCATGAGGGTCACCTGCCGATGAGTACGAGCCGATATTTTCTACAATAAAAGTACCAGCCGGCGTTCCATCGCTTTGCCATAATTCATCTTCATTTAATTGTTGATCGGTATCTGCTGCAGGGTAATAAACTATCCCATTGTAACCCACGATGTTTTCACTAACAAGATTTGATATTTCGGCAGAGTCAAGAAGCACCGTACCTTCGTTAGTACCATTGGTTATCCATAGATGTCTATCGCTGCCACGAAAGAAGAATTTGTTATTGGTGATGGCATGTTTGGGAGTGAGCGATATTCCTTCTTTTACCAATACCGTGCCTGCGTCTGTTCCATCGCTCTTCCATAAACCCTCATGGGTACCATCGGTAGCATTAAAATAGATGTTGCCATTATATGCAATCATAACGTTTGCATAAACGTCAGAGGATTTAGAAGAACCCATTCCCGGATTGATATCCTTTACCATATAAGTTCCTGCATCTGTGCCATCAGAACGCCATAATTCAACCCCTTTTTTTGTATTACCATATTGTCCATCAGCAGCAAAAAAGTATATAACTCCATTTGAATCTGTCATTTTTTCGATTCCATAAGGGGTATCGCTTCCGGTAACAATCAGTTTAACTAACTGGGTTCCTGCATCTGTGCCGTCAGTTACCCACAATTCTTTAAAGTCTTGTGACGTATAAAATAGTTTGTTGTTTGACAGAGTTAATCTGGTACCCCTAACCGGTAATGAATTTTTAGTAATAACTGTGGTTCCCGCAGCAGTACCATCACTCTTTGTTACACCACCCGCACCAGTAAAATAAAAGTAATCATTGGTAATAATAAGGTCGCTCATATAAAATGGCTGAATTACAATTTCTGTACCGACCTCGGTTCCGTCACTTTTCCACAAAGCTTTATCTTGCGAGGAATATCCGGCTATGAAATATAACTTTCCCTGAAATATGAATTGATTTCCAAATGTATGGTCTGTAGTGCCCGGATACAAGTCTTTCAACATGGCGGTACCGGAGTATGTTCCATCACTTTTCCAAAGTTGGTCGCCTACTATATTAAGCGGCTGAAAAAAGAGTGTTCCGTTTAGATTTATTAAGTCTTGCGGATATATCTGATCCCTTACCACTTCTGTTTGTGCAATGACGGTAGTTGTTGAGAACATTCCTGCAACAATAAATACTCTTAGTAAATTTGTTCTCAATCCTTATTGATTTTTATTGCGGTAAACATACCCACCTGTTTTCAGGCAGAAAATAGTACAGATGTACCGTGTCAACAATCGGCATATTTTGACACCTTTGCTGATTGAAGAATGGGTAGAAAAGCTGGAATATTATATTGTTTGTGTCTGTTCCTTATATAGGCGCTCAGTGCTTATGCTCAAACCGCAGAGACAAGCATGCACCAGGCCGGACAGCTTTACAAGCAAAACAATTATTCATCTGCTCAGAGATTTTATTTGCAGGCATTGAAACAAGCAGAGACAGAAAACAATTCTGCTGTTGCTGCAAATGCTTGCCTGTCGCTTGTACGCTGTTATTATCTTACGAATGACCACGCAATGGCATTCAAATGGAGTTACAATGCACTACATATTATCCAAAAACATCATCTTGATTCGTTGCTTTCGCACGCTTACTATTTATTAGGCGCGTTGTATATTGAAGACCGTAAGGTTGACTCAGCAGAGAAGTATAGTTTTAAGGCAATTGATTTGATGCAAAAAGAAAACGATTTTGCCCGTTTGTCACAAACCTATTCAACACTGGCAGAATTACATCTTAATACTTCAAATAACAAAGCGATAATAGAAAGTTTGATTGCCAATGCAGAAAAGTATGCAGCCTTGTCGCAAAATAAAGCGATGATGGCTTTTGCAGTAAGTAAACGGTACAACTATGCTTTTTTTCTGAAAAAGGATTATGATGAAGCATTAGGGTATGTGAATATTGCAGAAAGATTGAATAAAGAAACCGGTAATACGGAAGCGATTTTAAATTCATACAGGGGCAAAGCCGAGTGCTTGATCATGCTGCGTGATACTTCTGCCCGTACTTATATGCTGCAATGGTTCGCCTTTAAAGATTCAGTTTTACAGGCCGAAAAAGCAGCAAGCCTTTCAAAATATGAAACACTGTATGAAACTGAAAAAAAGGAAAATGATAATAAGTTGCTGAAGCAGAAAATTGAGCTTCAGAGATTATTACTGGTAATTGGAGCCGTTGTGGTCTTAATGCTGACAATGCTGAGCTTATGGATATACAGTAACAATAATTTAAAAAAGAAACAGCATCAACTGTTGATGTTGCAAAATCTTCAGTACGATAAAGAACGAATAGCAAGAGACTTGCACGATAATGTGGGCGGGCAGCTTTCTTATATTATTTATTCGTTAGATGGTATTAACGATGAAAACGAAACAAAAAGAAGTGAAATAATACGCAGCATTGATCAATCGGTACGAAGTGTAATCAGCAGTTTGCGTGAAACAATTTGGGCAATTAGTGATGCAAACATCAGGGTGCAGGATTTTTCAGATAAGTTAAAAGTGTTTGCCCGAACCTTGTTTAAACACAGTACTACCCATATTAATTTTATTGAGCTTATTCAATCGAACAGAGAATTGAATGCTTTGATGGGCTTGAATCTATACAGGATTTGCCAGGAAATTTTAAATAATGCTTTCAAATATGCAAATGCCACAGAAGTAAAAATTGATGTGCAATGCACAGAAAGAGAGTTACTGATAACAATAAGCGATAACGGTGTTGGCTTTGATATTACGCAACATAATAAAGAAAAATATGGCTTGCAGAATATTAGAAAACGCACAGCAGAATTTAGAATGACTCTTACATTAGAATCAGAAATAAACAAAGGAACAACGTATAAGATACAGGTATAAATGTACTATTTCAAAGAAGTATCAGTAATAGTATATTTGAATAAAAACAAGGCATGATATATATTGCTATTGTAGATGATAAAAAAAACCTTTGCAGTATGCTGAAGGAAAAACTGAGTCGCTTCGCAGACTTTGAAGTGCTGTTTACTGCCGAAAACGGGAAAGAATTTTTGCAATTAATGAGAGAGGCAAGGCATTCTGTAGAACCCGATGTAGTGTTGATGG
>JAIBAI010000048.1 GCA_019695235.1 Bacteroidia bacterium
CCATGGTACTTTGATATTGGTTACGGGGGGCTGAAATTTAGTGGAGGAACAAAAACACTGGCTGGTCATATTGGGGTTTCTGAGGCATTTGACTTCCCGGGCAATATAACGCTTGGAACTTTTAACCTGATAATTGGTGAAAATGGGTCTATCACAGGCACACCCTCTGCGAGCCACATGGTTGTGCAAGGCGTCGCCGCTAATAGTGGCAGGCTCATTAAAAGGTTTTCTTCAACCCAAAAGACCTTTACCTATCCCATAGGTTATTTTATTTCACCTACAAATTATTATCTGCCAGTCACAATAAATTTCAACAATGTTACCTCGCCGGGATATGTTGGGGTAAAGACAAGGTATAATGTCGCTCCTTCTCCAACCTGGTCAGCACCTCCGGCGGCGACCTTTTGCTTTAGACAATATTGGTCAATAGATGGCGATTGGTCACAGGCTCCCTCTTTTAATTTTTATTCGGCAAAAGTGAGCTATCGGGGCATCTTGCAACAGCCATATAACACCAATATTGGCTCAGGAAAACAGTCAATAATGAAAGCCAGGGTGGGTGACACCTATTGGGGGAGTTGGTATACCTTTAACGTATCAGATGCTACAAATAACAATCCAACTGCCTCAGGAATAAATTTGTTAGGCAATCTTACCTTTTTCGATCCGGCTTGCACCAATCCCAATCTGTCTATCACCAACCCTTCGGCTGCTTGTGTAGTAGACCTTACCAATGCCGGTATTGTTACCGATTTAGCCGGCACTACTGGTACACTTAGTTATTATACAACGCTAACTGATGCACAAAATGCCACAAATGCCCTCACAAATGCACAGGCTCAAAATATCCTGGTAAGTGGAACCTATTATGTTCGTAAAACAACAGATGTTGGCGGATGCTTTGATGCGAAAGCCATCACCGTAACGGTGCACCCTAAACCGAGCCCAACGTTTGTTGCAGCACCCAACCCGGTTTGTCGTAACACGCCGGGTTATGTTTACACCACCGAGGCTGGTAATTCAAATTATTCATGGTCTGTTGGTGGAGGTATCATTACATCAGGCGGTACAGCAACAGATAATACAGCAACTGTTGAATGGACAAGTGCCGGATCCAGAACCATCAGTATTAATTATACCAATGTTCATGGTTGTTCGGTTGCAACACCAGTTACGCAATCTATCACTGTTAACAGCCTGCCTGTACCAACGTTTACCTTAGGCGATGATATCGTTTGCCAGTATTCAACCGGTAATGTTTACACAACAGAATCAGGTCAGAGCAATTACCTCTGGAGTGTGAACGGGGGTACCATTACATCCGGCGGAGGTACAAACAATAATACTGTAACCATTACCTGGCCTAACAGTGGAGCACATTCTGTAAATGTTGCATACACAGATGCCAACAATTGTTCAGCAGCAACACCAACAGTGAAAAACGTAACGGTGAACCCAACGCCTGCTTTAGCGGTTGTAACGCCCCCTAATGCTTGTTCGCCAGCAACCGTGGATATCACAGAGAGCGGCAACCCTGTTTATGTAAGTGATAACAATGCTACTTCCGGCATATATACCTATTATGGCACCCTGGCAGATGCCAACGCAGGCACTCCGCAATTAGGTTCATTTAACCCGCAATTGGTAGGAACTACCTCTACCGTATGGATGCGCAAGGAAACAAGCGAAGGATGTAAGGATATCAAGAGCATCAGTATAACTGTAGTGCCATGTAATATCACCTGGCTCGGTACCAGCAGCGCTGATTGGAATAATCCCAGCAATTGGAACCTTGGGGTAATCCCAGCCGGGCACAATGTATTCATTCCCGGCACGGCTTCGTTAGCTGCTCAATCACCTATTCCTGGGGTAGATCCGGTAATTTTTACCGCTGGGGCAAATGGCAATTGCAACAACATGTTCCTTTATGACGGAGCCAACTTAACTATTCAAACCGGGCAGGTATTGAATGTTGCAGGCAACTGGCAGGCACAGACTTCAACCGTTGTTCATGGCGAAGGCACGGTGAGGTTCAACAGTAATAGTGGGGCAAAGTTCATCAATGGCAGTACAACATTCCCAAGGATGACTAACAACAATGCTGATGTTTTGACAATAAGTTCAGGTATGCAAACCATCGTTTATGCGCTTGGCCTGCAACGTGGAAACCTTGTTACCAACGGCAGTATAACATTGGCATCTGACGCAAATTATACTGCCTTGCTTGACAATTTTAGTACTGGTTTTAATGGGCTTATTACCGGTAATATTACCGTTAACCGTCACATTGCAGGCAATAGGGGATACCGCTATCTGTCGAACCCAATCAATGTGTCAACTGCCTTGTCGGTGCTAAACTTTGGACCCTCAGTTAAGGGGCCCAATGGCGTGGTGTATAATCCAGGTAATCCACCCCATCCGAACCAATTCCCAACCTGCTGGGTTTACAACGAGAACGACGCAAATGTTGTAGAGAGCAAAAATCCACAGTCGGGCTGGGTATCGGTTACTACCGCTGCTACCACTTTGCAGCCGATGAAAGGTTATGCGGTAATAATTGATGGTACCCAAACCCTTTCATACTCAGGCGAACCGAATTCTGGTGACTTTAGCATCCCGATTACTTATACTGCCTCCGGGGCAGCGGTGGCTGATGGTGCTAACCTGGTAGGGAACCCTTATCCTTCACCGGTAAGCTGGAATGCTATCACAGGGCTGGGAGCGAATTCAGGCCAGATTACAAATGTGGTAAAACGTTTTGCCAGTACCACAGCTTATACCGGTCAATATGCCGATTGGAATGGTACCATAGGAACCAATGGGGCCAACGATAACATTGCGTTAGGGCAAGGCTTCTTTGTTCAGGCTATCGCCGGAGGAACAACATTTTCAATGAATAATACGGTGCGACGCTCAATTCCTGGTGCCAGCTTCTTTGAAGAAGCGTCTGAGACGATAAGCAACAGTTTGTTGCGCTTGAAAATCAGCGGAGAAAAAGGTGCAGATGAGGCGGTAGTGTATGTTGACCCCAATGCAAGCGATGACTATGACAGGATGATAGATGCGCCAAAGATGCTGGGGATCACGGCTGGTTTACCCAACTTGTATACCCGCGTCGGCAATAACAACCTATCAATCAATGCGATAGCTGAACTTTATACAGAAAAAGAAATACCATTAGAAATGGTCATTTCCGATAAAGGTGAACATGCCTTAGAGGTGATTGAATTGGCAAACTTTAGCTTAGAAACACAGATTTATTTAGAAGACCGTTCAAGGGGATTGTTCTATAACCTTAGAGAAATACAATTGTTGCCCTTAAAGATGCAGGAAGGTACTATCTCCAAAAGATTTTTTCTGCATTTGAAAAACACGGCGAACAGCCTCAACGATGGTATCGCAGACCAGGCCTTTAAAATTTATCCTAACCCTGCACATGAAGTGCTTACTGTTGAATTAAAGTTGACCGGGCCTGATAAACCGCAAAAGGTAGAAATTCATGATGCTACTGGCCGTTTGGTGCTAATCAAAAATGTTTCAACAATGAATGATGACAAACGCATGAATCTTTCAGTACAAGATTTAGCTGGCGGCTCATATCAAATGACACTTACAACTAAAAACAACCGTTATACCCGCGCCTTTGTGGTGGCGCATTAGTTCGCAACACTATAGGTATATCGGAAAGGGCTTCCTTGACGGGGGAAGCCCTTTGTTTTTTTATGGCAATAAAGCTTCTTTTCTGCTATTTAAATGGTTTAGGTTAAACTAAAAACTTTGAAACGCTGCATAAATAGTGGCTTAGAGTGTATTTGCCAGCACCGGTCAGAGTGAACGTAAAAATAGTATCAAGTTCAGGTAAATCATTTGTTAGGGTAGTGGCAGTGGTGCTCGCTTTGTTTGAAATTGGGCTGCGGTACCTTAAGCCTGTTTCTTTGAGCGGTTTTCAAGATTTAACAGGTGATAAAAAATCATGAGCATTAAAAAAAATACGCATGTTTTTTCCACATGTCAATATTTTCACTACTTTTGCAATCCTTAAAATTAGCGAGCCATGTTAAGAACATTTCAGCCTTCACAGAGAAAAAGAAGAAACAAGCACGGTTTTCGTGAGCGTATGGCAACTGCCAACGGTCGTCGTGTGTTGGCCGCACGCAGGGCAAGAGGCCGCAAGAAACTTACTGTTTCCTCAGCCAAATTGCACAAGCGTTAATCTGTATCTAAAGTTTGTTTAAGCGGCTTCTGGTCGCTTTTTTTATGCCTAATTAGTTCCTGAAGTATTCTTGACGCCTTTTCACTTAATAAGTTATGACCCAGCTCGGGTGCGAGTAATATCGCTTGTGGGAGCACTCTTTTTAGCGCTCTTTTGGTCTTTTTAAATGGGATGATAGCATCGCGTGTGCCTAAAATGGCAAAGACAGATAAGCGCCCATCGGTGTTCAATTGTGAAAGCGCGCTAAACTCAGGGAGTGCTAACCGGTAACAGCTCCAGGTATTGAAAAGATGCTGCCTTCGGGTCTTTGTCTCAATCTCTTTAAGAAAATAGTTCCCTGTCTGTTGATTTAACAGCCTGATAAGCAGGCCCGTTCGAACAAGAAAACGAGCCAGCCAGGGTTTTTCGACGAATGAGCTAAACAAGAGAACTCCAGGTTTTGTAGAAGTGAGGAAACGATAGATTGGAGATACAGGCAGACCGTCGGGGGCTATTAACCATAATTCACGAATATGCATGGGTGCCACAGAGGCAATAAACAGGGCGACCCGTGCCCCTATGGAGAATCCAAGCAAGCCGGCCTTTCGCTTATTAAGTGCCCTTAACAGTGTTTCTAACCATAATTGGGCATAAGCCTTGTTAAACAAAAGCCCAGCCCGCATATTGGCTTGTTGGCCATGATAGGCAAGGTCAACAAGTACAATGGTGTATTGATCTTCAAAACCTGGCGTCAGATAACGAAATGCCGTTGCATCCTGACCGTAACCATGCAGGGCAATTAGCAAGTGGTGCCCTTGCCCTTTAAGGTCGAATTTCCAATAATCATCCCCTACCTGAATTTCCATTTATTCATTTCGAATCAGGGAAAAAGATAGTACTCCTGAATGAAAAATCAAAATGGAGGTATGTCAAGCAACACTTTCCTGTGCGATACCAATGGCTTCACGAATCCTGTTCTCAATGGTTTCAGCCAGGTCAGGATTATCAGCAAGCAATGATTTCACAGCATCCCTGCCCTGCCCCAGTTTGGTATCATCGAAACTAAACCAGGAACCGCTCTTTTTAATCACATTTTTCTCTACGCCCAGGTCAATGATTTCTCCGATGCGAGAGATTCCTTCCCCATAAATAATATCGAATTCAGCCTGACGGAAGGGGGGGGCCACCTTGTTTTTCACCACTTTTACCCGGGTACGGTTACCAACAACCTGCTCTCCGTCTTTAATTTGACCTATTCTTCGGATGTCCAAACGAATAGAAGCATAAAACTTTAAGGCATTACCACCGGTGGTAGTTTCAGGATTACCAAACATAACGCCTATCTTCTCACGTAACTGATTGATAAATATGCAGGTACTTCCTGTGCGGCTAATGGTCGCAGTAAGCTTGCGAAGTGCCTGTGACATCAGTCTGGCTTGTAAGCCCATTTTTGAATCTCCCATCTCACCTTCAATCTCACTTTTCGGAGTCAATGCAGCTACAGAGTCTATTACGATAATATCAATAGCTCCTGAACGAATCAGGTTGTCAGCAATTTCCAGTGCCTGCTCCCCGTTATCCGGCTGAGAAATCAGCAGGTTCTCTACATCTACACCCAGTTTCTCTGCATAATACCTGTCAAAGGCATGTTCAGCATCAATGATGGCCGCAATCCCGCCATTCCGCTGAGATTCAGCGATAGCATGTATCGCAAGGGTGGTCTTTCCGGAAGATTCCGGCCCATAAATCTCAATAATCCGGCCCTTAGGAAACCCTCCAACACCTAGTGCAATATCAAGTGACACCGAACCGGTAGGAATAACATCAGCAGCTTCAACAGCATGATCACCCATTTTCATAATGGTTCCCTTACCATAGGTCTTATCAATCTTGTCAATAATAACCTGTAAGGCTTTCAGTTTCTCCGAATTAACTTCCTTGCTCATATTGCTTGAATTTTAGTGTGCCACAAAATACGTCAAATATTTTTAATCGCAAGTCAATTGTTTATATCTTTTAATGTTCTGATGGTCAAACTATTAGAGAATTTGTGTTGCATGCTGCTTTGTTTCAACCTTTGAAATCACGCTTTCAATGACGCCTTTCTCGTCAATTACAAATGTAGTGCGGTGAATTCCCATAAACTCGCGGCCCATGAACTTTTTCGGATGATATACATCGAATGCTTTTGCCATCACACGCTCAGGGTCAGCAAGCAACCTAAAAGGAAGCTTGAATTTTTCTTTAAAGCCCCGGTGCGATTTCTCAGAATCCGGACTCACCCCCAACACTTCATATCCGGCAGTTAACAGTGCCTGATAATTGTCACGAAGGTTGCATGCCTGCGCCGTACAGCCAGGTGTATTGTCGCGGGGATAGAAATAAATGACCAGTTTTTTGCCGGAAAAATCTTTCAGGCTGACGGAATTTCCGTCCTGATCGCTACTGGTGAAATCCGGAGCTGGATCGCCTGCTTTTAGGTGTGTCATTTGGCGTTTTTATTGGTTTTTTTAATTATTGTTGGTTTTTGGTGCCTTTGCAAGGCATACTTACACAAGGTATTCAATTTACAAGAATGGCAAAGCGGTGCTCTGGCCTTGCAAACATAGCGCCCATGCAATATAAGCCAATGATGGGCTTTCGGAATGAGTAACTCAGGAATAAATTTTATCAGTTGCTCCTCAGCCTGCCGGGGTGTTTTCGCCCCCTGGGTAAGTCCGATTCTGGCAGCCACCCTGAAAACATGCGTATCAACAGCCATGGCGGGTTGATTAAATACAACCGAGGCGATAACATTGGCTGTTTTGCGCCCAACCCCTGGTAAGCGCTCCAGCTGAACCCTATCAGAAGGAACTTCTTTATCGAAATCAGCAAGCAGCATCCTGGCCATACCAGCCAAATGTTTGGCCTTGTTATTTGGATAGCTGATTGAACGAATCATAGTAAAAATTTCATCCGGGGAGGCGCTTGCAAGTACCTCAACCGTCGGGAATCGTTCGAAAAATGCGGGTGTAACCATGTTTACGCGTTTATCAGTACACTGGGCTGATAAAATCACAGCAACCAGTAACTCATAAGGGTTCGTATAGTTCAACTCGGTTTCGGCAACAGGCATCTCTTGCTCAAAGATGGCGATGACCTTTGCAAATAGTTCAGCCCGTTTCATACAAGGCAAATGAACAAAAAAACCCGGTTGTTGGGTGTTACAACAACCGGGCTCACCAAAAAAACAAAACAGGATTAATTTAACACCACCTCCAGGGGCATATCACCGGAGGATGTTTTTGTGATTCGCAATGCCTTTGAATACGAGAGAATACTTGAAATTCTTGCTTCATCAGGACCTTCAGCAGAGAATTCTCCGGTTTCGGCAAAGTCAAGCAGACATTGTTCAAGCTGCTCATCTGTACATAACAGGGGCCATGCATCCTCATAACAAACAAGCAGATGGTCATCATCGAGAGTAATAGATTGGCTCATAGGCGTTTTAGATTGACTTTAAAACGTATTGATTTTGTCAATATTGTAACTGCTTTATATTTTCGTGTAAGCGCACGTCCAAAAATGGTAAGCCCCAAGCCGGTATTCTTGCTACATTGCGAAGGGTTTGTGCCTCAGGTTATGTTAAAATTTTTTATTACTGCATTTCTTTTCCTGCCCTGTTTGGTGAAGGCTCAAACAGGTAACATTTCTTTCGAGCGCGTTTCGAGCCACAAATGGCTTTATCAGCGCAACATCAGTTCAATAGCACAAGACGCAGAAGGATATATTTGGTTCGGCACCAGCAATGGCTTATACCGGTTCGACGGATATACGGTGGATGAGTACCGGTACAATGCACATAACCTTAACTCGCTTCCACACAATAATGTCAATTGTATTTATGCCTCGCCTGACAGTACTTTGTGGATTGGTACCTGGGGGGGGCTTGCAAGATTTGACCCTAAAAACGGCATTTTTACCCGCTATACTAACCAGCCGGGTGTTACAAACTCTTTGCCCATCAACGACGTAAGAGCCATAGCCAAAGACCCGGGGGGCAATATTTGGTTAGGTACCTTCGGAGCCGGGCTGGTAAAATTTAATCCTATAAGCGGAACGTTCAAACAGTTCTCACATGACCGAAATGATGCCGGTTCGCTATCAAGCAATTTTGTCAATGCCCTTATCCTCGACAAAGCTGGCGATATCTGGGTAGGCACCCGCAGAGGAATCAACAAACTCGAAACACAATATGAACGTTTTACACAGTTCCCGGGGCCTAAGGAGACAAGAGATGAACTAATGCTGAGTAATGTCTCGACTTTGTTTGAGGATGCAGCAGGTGATATTTGGTTTGGTACTTTCGGCGGAGGACTTGCACTTCTTGACCGAAAGAATGCTACAATTCGTCGGTTTACCAGCCAACATAGTGAATTTGGCCAACTTGCAAGCAATACCATTACCAGTATCAGTGAAAATGAAAAAGGTAAAATCTGGGTAGGTACACCTGAAGGATTGCATATTATTGAAAAATTCAGCGGGGAAGTTAACCTGATACAAAGCTCTCCCAGCTTGCCGAATAGCCTGATAAACAACGACATCCGAACCATTTACCCTGACCGCTCAGGTGCTATCTGGATAATCACCTCCGAAGGGATTAATATATATAGCCGCCTCAGTGGTCGCTTCAGGAAATATCAACGGATTCCGGGAAGTGAACATACCCTTTTAAGTAACAAGGTGAATTGTTTCGCTGAAGACAAAGCCGGAAATGTTTGGATTGGCACCCAGGGTGGCCTGAACCGTTTTGAACGCTACAACAAACGTTTTACTTCCTATAAATTAGGAACCGCTACCGAAGACAATGTTGCAGGTAACGACATAAAGAGCCTTTTAATTGACCAAAAAGGTATTTACTGGGTTGGAACAGCAGCCGGGTTGTACAAATTTGATCCGGAAAGTGGAACATCAGTCATATATAAGGTAAAGCAAGGCTTGCAAGGTGGGCTTCAGAACGAAGTGCACACCTTATACCAGACCAGAACAGGAGAAATTTGGGTAGGTTTGCGACAGGGTCTCGCAAGATTTCTGCCTGATTCAGGGGTCTTTGTCATTTACAAACCCGTACCCGGAGCAAGGGAAAATCAAATCACTAATAACGTTTATACCCTGCTCGAAGACCGCTATGGTAAGTTCTGGGTTGGTACTTTGGGAGGAGGGCTTTTCGAGTTCGACCGCAGCAAGAAACGTTTTAGAAAATATGCAAATGAGCCAAGTGACAGCACGAGCCTTTCGCACAACAGCGTAATATCATTGCACGAAGACCGTTTTGGCTTTTTCTGGGTAGGAACCTACGGCGGTGGGCTGAATCGTATGGACCGGAAAACAGGGCAATTTACCCATTATACCGCCCAAACCGGTTTGCAGGATGACATGATTTACAGCATCCTTGAGGACCCACGCGGCAACCTATGGATAAGCACCAATAAGGGTCTTGTAAAGTTTGAAACCCGCACCAAAAAGTTTCGCAATTACGATGCACTTGATGGTTTGCAAACCAATGAATTTAATATCGGCTCGGCCCTAGTTACACGCTCAAACGAGATGTTTTTTGGTGGAAATGCTGGGTTCAACCTATTTCATCCTGAACAAATTATCGAGAACAACTATATCCCCCCCACTGTAATTACACACTTTAAAGTATTTGAAAATCAGGTACTTCTGCGCGATTCGAGCATCCAACTTGCCTATAATAAGAATTACATCACTTTTGAGTTCTCCTCACTAAGCTATGCCCTTTCAGATAAAAACCAATTTGCTTACAAGATGGAAGGGTTTGATTCTGAATGGATTTACAGTAGCTCCCGCCGGTTTGCTTCCTACTCGAACCTAAGCCCCGGGCATTATACCTTCAGGGTCATCAGCTCGAACAGCGACGGGGTGTGGAATGAAACCGGCAAGACTATTCATGTTTATATCGAGCGGCCGTTTTGGAGTACCTGGTGGTTTATTCTGCTTTGTGTGTTTCTTGTGGCGGCAAGTCTTTATATCGGCCACAGGATACGTATTCATAATATTCACAAGCAAAAAGTGTTACTGGAAGAAATGGTACTCAGAAGAACCTATGAGCTTGAGAAAGCCACCAATGATGCTGAAAATGCCCGCCAAAGTGCCGAAAAAGCAAGCCGCTCCAAATCGAGTTTTCTGGCAAACATGAGCCATGAAATAAGAACACCGCTCAATGGTATTCTTGGATTTACCGATTTGCTCATGCGGGGCATCAAAAACGAAGAAAACAAACGCTACCTTGAACTGATTCGTTCATCCGGCGACACCTTATTACGCTTATTGAGCGACATACTTGATTTGAATAAAATTGAACAGGGAAAACTTTCAATTGAACATATCCAATTTAACTTTATTGAAACCATACAACGTACCTTAATACCTTACCAATACAGGGCAAATGAGAAAGGTTTGCAGTTTATGATGTCATTTGACACACGCATACCAGACCTCTTAAGCGGCGACCCTACAAGAATTAAACAATTGATAATCAACCTGGTGTCAAATGCTATCAAGTTCACCGATTCAGGCGGTATTGCTATTCAATTTGAGGCGGAGACAGACCCCAGAAACACCGAAAGTTACTTCTATATAAGTGGAAAGGTAATAGATACGGGCATAGGCGTTCCGGCAGATAAGCAAAATATCATATTTGATACCTTCACCCAGGCAGATGAAACATTTACCAGAAAATACGGGGGTAGTGGCCTGGGCTTATCAATAGTTAAACAGCTCATCAGGCTTATGGATGGAGATATAAAAATAACCAGCCCAATCATTGACAAGCCTTTTAGTAGCAACGAACCCGGCTCATGCTTCGAATTCAGGTTCAGGGTAAAAGCTGAAAAAGCAATCCAAAACGACCAGTCAGGTACCAAAGAAAACACCAATGAACCCTGTGAGCGTTTCAAGGAGCCATACAAAATACTGCTTGTTGAAGACAATAAAATCAACCAATTGCTGGCTGTTACCGTACTTGAAAACCTGGGGCTTACTGTAAGTACCGCTGACGACGGTGCACTGGGAGTTGAAAAAGTGAAGGCTGAAGACTTCGACCTGATATTGATGGATGTTCAAATGCCGGTGATGAACGGATACGAAAGTACTGCTGCTATGAGAAACCTGGGTATTGGCATCCCTATCATCGGCTTAACTGCCAATGTGTACAAGGAAGATATTGACCGCTGTTTTGATGCAGGAATGAACTCGCATCTTGGCAAACCATTCACTGAGAAAGACTTGTTTACCGAGTTGAAGCGATGGCTCTTATAGCTTCGCACCTGTTAAATTCAGTGGATGATTTTATTATCTTTGCAAGCCTTTTGCAGGTGTACCCCTCAAGGCACCGTTCTTTCGGCACCGTAGTTCAATGGATAGAATAGGAGTTTCCTAAACTCTAGATGCAGGTTCGATTCCTGCCGGAGCCACCACTTTATTGTGCACAAACCATTCTAAAAGAAAGGCCGGAGGTGTTTTCTATTTACCTGACCACCGACCCGTTCAAAACAGTACTTCCGGGCTGCACGAAATAAAGCGTACCATCAGGATTTTCAGCCATCAGAATCATACCCTGTGATTCAATCCCCCGAATCTTACGAGGTGCAAGGTTGGCTAATAAACATACCTGTTGACCGATAATTTCTTCCGGCTTAAAATAAGCCGCAATACCTGAGACAACTGTACGTTGATCAAGACCTGTATCAATCTGAAGGCGAAGTAGTTTATCTGCTTTCTCTACTTTTTCCGCAGCGATGATGGTACCTATGCGTATGTCTAATTTCGTAAATTCATCATAACTCACCGGAGGCTTTGCCGGCTCAATAGCCGCGATGCTTGAAGCTGCAATGTTCTTGCTTTCAGCGAGCTTTTGTATCTGAGCTTCAATTGCTGCATCTTCAATTTTTTTGAACAAGATTTCAGGGGCACCCAACTGATGACCTTCTGGCAAATGCACAGTAAGTAGGCTATCCCATTGAGAGCGCCCTTCAAGTTGAAGCATTTTTTGAATTTTTGCAGCTGTATCCGGCAGAAATGGTTGCAGACAAACTGAAAGTTTTGCTGTTACATCAATACTGCACGCGATAATAGCGGCAACTGTTTCGCGGTTTTGCTCCAAATCTAATTTCCAGGGCTGTTTATCGGCCAGATATTTATTTCCTGCTCTTGCAAGATTCATCACCTCAACAAGGGCCTGACGAAAATCGTATTGCAACAACATTTTTGGCACTTCAGTATAAACGCGGCTGCTGATAGCTTCTAATTCAGGAGATGGCTCAAATGCAGCAAGGGGCACTTTACCGGCAAAATACTTATGCGTGAGAACCATCACCCTGTTTACAAAGTTTCCGAGAATATCGGCCAACTCATTGTTCACCCGGGCTTGATAGTCTTTCCATGAAAAGTCGCTGTCTTTTGTTTCAGGGGCAATGGAGGTCAGTACATAACGTAACTCGTCTTTTCTGCCTTTAAAATCAGCCAGATATTCATGCAACCACACTGCCCAATTGCGCGAGGTAGAAATCTTATCTCCTTCTAAATTCAGAAATTCATTGGCAGGCACGTGATCAGGTAGTATAAAACCACCATGCGCTTTTAACATTGCCGGAAAAATGATGCAATGAAAGACAATGTTGTCCTTTCCTATAAAATGTACCAGGCGTGTATTTTGGTCCTCCCAATAAGGTTTCCAGTCATTGCCTGTTTGCGCTGCCCATTCACGACTGGCTGAAATATAACCAATGGGGGCATCAAACCATACATAAAGCACTTTCCCTTCAGCATCTTTCAATGGCACTTTTACACCCCATTCAAGATCACGGGTAATAGCACGGGCTTGCAAGCCCTGATCAAGCCATGATTTGCATTGTCCGAAAACCGTAGGCCGCCATTGTTGCTGCTGTGAATCAATCCAATTGCCAAGCCATTCATTCTGGTAGCGGTCAAGTGGCAGATACCAGTGACGTGTTTCTTTTTTCACGGGCGCCATGCCCGATAACTTCGACCTGGGGTTTATCAGCTCTGAAGGGCTAAGAGATTTCCCACATTTCTCACATTGGTCGCCATAAGCGTTCTCATTACCACAGTTGGGGCAGGTGCCCATAATGTAACGGTCAGCAAGAAATGTTTTTTCCTGCTCATCAAAATACTGCTCACTTACCTGCTCTGTTAGCTCACCCTTCTCATACAGGTTAAGAAAAAATGCACGTGCTGTTTCGTGGTGTACCGGTGCTGATGTTCTTGAATATATATCGAAGCTGATGCCGAATTCAGCAAAAGCATCTTTCATAAGATGATGGTACTTATCAACTACCTGCTGAGGGCTGATGCCTTCATTACGGGCTTTTAAGGTGATGGGTACCCCATGTTCATCTGAACCGCAAACAAACAGCACGTCGCTGCCTTGCAGTCTGAGAAATCGCACAAAAATATCTGCCGGCAGGTAACATCCGGCCAAATGGCCAATATGAACCGGCCCGTTTGCATAAGGTAGCGCCGCAGTGACTGTATATCTTTCAGGGGTTTTCAAGAAAATAAATTTCTTGCAAATTAACTAAATCGTTTAGGTTCGTCAGCACTTACATTGTATTGATATTTTCAAAAACATGTGTTCTTTCGTTGCTTTCAGATTAATTTTGCGCCTGTTTACAATGCATCTCAAGCCTGAAGGCAGGCAAGGCAATAGATGCAACAAATTTTTTGAAAATTATACCCCAGGGTGATTTTAAACGTTAACTAAGGCAGCGGAACATGTTACCCCGGAAACTTCAATTTTTGCACCCCTGGCTTCACCTGACCGGGCTTGCCATGATTCTGGCCGGAATGCCCTTCTCAGTATTTTTGATGAGTTTCGGGCAGTTCTGGCTCATTGGCAACTGGATTCTGGAAGCTAAGTTTGACCGTCTGAAGTTATTTGCATCAAGCCCTGCTGCATTACTCTTGAGCGGTTTATTTCTGATTTACCTGCCCGGTGTTTTCTATTCTGAAAATCTGCCGGAAGCCATGAAGATGTTGCGACTCAACCTGCCTTTCCTGGTACTGCCACTAATTCTCTCACAACAAAAGCCGCTCTCAAAATTCTGGTATTTTGCCTTACTCCGGTTTTTTTTACTTGCCGTAGTATTGGCAACAATTACTTGCATGGTCATTGGTCTGCCTGCCTGGCTCAATGGGGCATACACCGATATCCGGCAAATATCTCTGTTCATTTCACACATCCGTTTTGCCCTCTTAATTTCATTTTCGATACTTATCATTAGTTGGCTTCTGGCATACAAGCCTGTTCAGATGACTATAACCGAAAAGGTATTCTGGACGCTTGCTGCTGTTTTCATGCTTGTGTTTTTATTTATTCTGCAATCCCTAACTGGCCTGGCTATCATTGCATTTACAGGTTCGATTTGGGCAGCCTATCTGGTTTTTACGAAATTGCCTTTAAAGCATGCCTTGATTGTATCTTCAATACCGCTGATAATTATTGCTTTTATTGCCGGAATATCCATCCATACCTATAAAAACTATTTCACCCCGGCAGCGATATATACAAAAACGCTACCCGCAAATACTGCATTGGGGAACCCCTACACCCACAACAAACAAACCATAGAAAATGGCTACTTTATTGAAACATTTGTTTGTGAGGCCGAACTGATTGAAGCGTGGCACCAAAGAAGTTCAATGCCCGTAAAGGGAGATGATGGGAAAGGCAACCGTGTACAGTCAACCCTTATCAGGTATTTGAATTCAAAAGGTTTGCCCAAGGATGCAGCCGGTGTCGCCTCTTTGAGCGAAAGAGACATAGCCTTTATTGAACAAGGTATTGCCAATGAAAAGTACACTGGCCTGTGGGGTATTCGCATGCGCTTTTATCAGTTGTTATGGGAATGGAATTATTTCCGGCAAGGGCATCAGGATGCTTCCGGCCATACCTTGCGCATGAAGCTTGAGTTTTGGCAGACTGCTTTGGGCATCATCTATGAACATCCGCTCGGCGGTGTAGGTATTGGTGATGTGCCGGATGCTTTCAGGCATGCGTACCAACAGCGCAATAGCTGGCTTGATACCCAATGGCAAATGACCAGTCATAACCAGTACCTTTATATTGCTGTTGCCGCAGGGCTTCCAGGCCTGATACTTTTTATTTTTCTATTAGTTTGGCCATGCCGCAACATGCAAAAGCTGGCCTGGGAAGCCCCTTTTGTATTCTTTATGCTTATTGCCTGGATTTCAATGCTCACCGAAGATACACTGACTACCCAGGCGGGTATAACCTTTGTGGCTTTCTTTTATGCTTTTTTCTTGTTTGTCCGGCCTTCGGCTGCTGATAAAACCACCACGATTTCGCCCTTGACACCGGCTAAATGAAAGTATTCAGAAAGCTCAAGCAGGGTGCCTCTTTTGCACTCCTCAAACACTTTTGAGATTTCTCTTACCACCGCTGCCTGCCTTTGCTCACCTGCGATTAATCGCAATTCGTCAATGAGTTTAACGAGTCGGTGGGGGCTTTCATACATCACTACTGTACAGTCGAGCTCGCATATTTGCTTTAACCTTGTTTGCCGGCCTTTTTTGTGAGGCAGGAAGCCTTCGAAGAAAAACCGGTCAGAAGGTAATCCTGATACAACCAGGGCAGGAATGAGTGCTGTGGGGCCCGGAAGGCATTCCACTTCAATACCTTCGGCAATACAGCGTCTGACTAACAGGAAACCGGGGTCAGAAATCCCTGGTGTTCCGGCATCACTCATCAAAGCAACCATTACAGAAGCCTGAATTTGCCTAACAACAGCACCAAGAACTTTGTGCTCATTGTGCTGGTGAAAAGGCTTTAAAGGTGTATTTATATCAAAATGACGTAATAGATTTGCGCTGGTACGGGTGTCTTCGGCCAAAATAAAATCAGCTGTTTTCAGCACCTCAAGCGCCCGGAGGGTGATATCACCCAGATTACCTACAGGGCCTGGTACCAACACAAGTTTTGCCATGCTCAGGCGTTGTGCAGGTAGCGTCTGTTGAGTAATTCAGCAAGACTTTGGAAAGATTTTCCCTCGGCATCCCAGTTGTACTTGGCTTTTAGTTCCTGGAAAAAATCTTCGGCATCGCTGTAAGTATCAAAGTTATTCAACTTCTCTAATGCGTCGTTATATTCGTCAGTATTATTTTTAAAAAGGTCCTTCAGAAGAATAAATTTCTCATTGATACCAATAGAAGCCTTTATGTTTGAAATTGGCTGTTTAACCGCCTGGCCTGCAATGGTTTTATCGGCAGGTTTGGCAATCTTATCGTAAAGTGAAGCTGCTTTATCGAAAATGCTTTCCTTCTTGGTTTCCTGCGATTGGATGGGCTCCTGCTTGAACTCAATTTTCCGCACCGTGGGCACAAAATCTTTTTCCCGCTCCTTGAGTAAATCTACTTTTGGGCTTGTAACTACTGGTGGCGCAATTGCCCCGCCTGTACTTACTGGTTTATTTGCAGGTTTATCAATTCCCTCAGGTTTATCCTTTGAAGCATCAAAGGTTTTTTGCCAGGCGATGTTTGCCTGCTTAGGTGCATTCTCAGGCTGCGCCTGCCCGGCTTTTGAAGCCTGATTCTTTTGGGGTGCCTCCGCCGGTTCGATTTGTTGATCTGCTGCCGTTTCTGGTATTTCATCCGCTAAAACATCAGTAGGTGCTTCTGCACTGATTCCTTCAGAGATGGGTTCAAAAAGCGTATCCGCAGATTTGGTTTCTGCTTTGGCTGGTGTCGCCGGATTGGCTTTTAACGCTGCTCTGCGTTGTTGCTCTGCGATTGCCCGAAGGTCAAGAAAGCACTCGTATAGTGTACAAACATCCTTTAACAGCAAATCCATCTCCAGCATCGGGATGTGCCCTTCCTGCTGAAGGATGTGACTGTATTGCTCTTCTACCTTGTATAGGTATCTGGTTATGTCTTCGTGTATATGGTTGGGGTCCATCATGAGGCAAAAATAAGGAAACGGTGTCTTTTGCTTAGTTTTGTATTCCCGTATCAGGGGTGTAAAATTAATATTTCTGTTCGAATTCACACATGTTCTTAGAAAACACCATACATCCAAACAAACGCCGCGGCTGGATTGAGGTTGTCTGCGGCTCAATGTTCTCCGGCAAGACCGAAGAACTCATCAGACGGCTTAAAAGAGCTCAATTTGCCCGTCAAAAGGTAGAAATCTTTAAGCCAAAAATTGACCAGCGCTACCATGAAGAAGATGTGGTATCTCATGATGCCAACTCTATCCGGTCTACTCCGGTAGAATCTTCACAAAGCATCCTCTTGTTTGCCTCTTCGGTAGATGTGGTAGGCATTGACGAAGCACAGTTTTTTGACGTTGAATTGGTAAATGTTTGCAATGAATTGGCCAATCAGGGCGTTCGGGTAATTGTGGCCGGATTAGACATGGACTTCAGGGGCCTGCCTTTCGGTCCGCTTCCGGCGTTAATGGCCAGCGCCGAATATGTTACCAAAGTACATGCGATTTGTGTTATTTGTGGTAACCTGGCAAATCATTCGCACCGTATTGACTCAAGCAACGAAAGCTTAGTGCTGCTCGGTGAAACCGAAACCTACCAGCCGCTCTGCCGCGACTGCTTTTATGAGCGCAATCCCAGCGCATACAACGAACCCCAACGAAGCTGATGGGAAACTACCGGATGGATGAGCTTGCCCGGTACGCCGGAGGCACCTATTACAAAAATGTTCAGGAGGAGCAGATTACTGAATTATTGTACGACAGCAGGCGGATATACAGGCCAGGACAGAGTTTGTTTGTTGCCTTGAAAAGCTATAGAAATGACGGGCATCGCTACATTCCGGGCTTAGTACGCGCAGGTATTAAGAACTTCCTGGTTTCTTCATTGCCTGCGGAAGAATTCTGTGCAAATGCCAACTTTATTTTAGTGCCGGATACCTTACAGGCAATGCAGAAAATTGCTGCAGCCCATCGGCGACACTTTAACATTCCGGTGCTGGCTATCACCGGAAGTAATGGAAAAACCATTGTAAAAGAGTGGATTTACGAACTGCTGCACCACAGCATGCCTATTTTACGCAGTGCAAAAAGCTATAACTCACAGCTTGGTGTACCCCTCTCGGTATGGCAACTTTCAGAAGAACATCAATTCGCGATTTTCGAGGCGGGGATCTCAGAACCGGGTGAAATGGAAGTGTTAGAGCAAATCATAAGACCCGACCTGGGTTTAATAACAAATATCGGGTCAGCACATCTTGAAAACTTCGACCACCAGGAGACCCTTCTTGAAGAAAAACTCCGACTGTTTGACGGGGTCAGAAAGGTTTATTATTGCCGCGATTTTGAACTGATTCACAAGGCGATCTCTGCAAAAGGTATAAAGGCAGTCACTTGGGGCTATGCTGATGATGCAGATTACCGAATTTTGTCGGCACAACTACAAACTAATTCAACTACGGTCAACATATCACACTGCGGCAAACAATTTAGCTTTGAGGTTCCGTTTACCGACAAGGCTTCCGTTGAAAACACCTTACATGCAGCAGTTTTTTCACTCGACCAGGGAATTCCGGCCGAAAGTGTCATTCAAAGAGTTCAAGCGCTTCATCCCTTGGAAATGCGTCTTGAGCTCCGTAAAGGCAAACATCATTGTACAATCATAAATGACGCCTACAGTGCCGACTTTGATTCGTTAAAAATCGCAATTGATTACACCCTGCAACAGGTACAACACCATCGGAGAACGGTGATCCTGTCTGACTTTGCTGAAACAGGAAAAGACAAAGAAGAATTTTACCGGAAAATTTCTGAACTGTTGAACGCTAAGGGCATAGAGCGACTCATTGGAATAGGAAACGACATCAGTCTTTGCGGACAAAATTTCAAGGGTGAAACTATGTTTTACCATAATACAGGAGAATTTCTTCAGCAGCTACCCTCTGTTAATTTCAATCATGAATGTATCTTGTTGAAAGGCGCAAGGCAGTTTGAATTTGAACAGATTTTCTCTTTGCTGCAGGAAAAGTTCCATGAAACTGTCCTGGAAGTCAACCTCAGCGCCATGGTGCAAAATTTGAACTATTACCGCTCCTTATTACCCCCTCAGGTGAAAACGATGGCAATGGTAAAAGCGTTCTCTTATGGTAGTGGCAGCGTAGAAGTGGCAGGCGTACTCCAGGCAAATGGAATAGATTATCTTGCCGTTGCTTATGCTGATGAAGGAATTGAGCTAAGAAAGGCAGGTATCAGTGTTCCAATAATGGTAATGAATCCAGAGCCGGAAAGCCTCCTTGAACTTATCACTTTTGATTTAGAACCCGAAGTTTATAGCTTTCGCATCCTGGGTTTGCTGCATGAAGTGGTAAAAGGCCGTAACTCCTCTGGTACTCAGCCGGTTAAAGTTCATCTTAAGTTGGATACAGGTATGCACCGCCTGGGGTTTGGTGAAAATGATGTACGGGGCCTGGCAGAATTCTTTGTGTTAAACACTGAGTTGGAAATTGCTTCAGTCTTTTCGCACCTGGCCGCAAGCGAAGAGCCTCAGCAGGATGATTTTACGCAATTGCAGATTGCCCGCTTTGAGCAAATGACATCAACAATTGCACAAATCACCAAAAAGAAATTCCTGAAGCATATTTTAAACTCAGCCGGAATATCAAGACATCAGAAGGGCGTTTTTGATATGGTAAGGCTCGGAATTGGATTGTATGGCGTTGGTAATGCGAAAGAACAGGATAAACTAATACATGTAAGCAGCCTTCGAACCACTATCAGCCAGATACATGAGCTTGAACCTGGTGAAACTGTAGGTTATGGCCGGATAGGACGAATAGAAAAGAAAGCTCGAATAGCCACCATTGCCATTGGTTACGCAGATGGTTTTCCCAGGAAATTAGGCTATGGCAAGGGGCAGGTCATTATTAAAGGCAAAAAAGCAGCAACTATAGGTAGCATTTGTATGGATATGTGCATGGTGGATATCACTGAAATTCAGGATGCACAAGAAGGCGACCCGGTTATTGTATTTGAAACGCCCGGGCAATTATACGACCTTGCCCAACAGCTTGAGACTATTCCGTATGAGGTGTTGACAAGTATCTCAGCCAGAGTAAAACGGGTATATTTTCAGGAATAGTTCCGAATGAAGGGAAATAATGCCTGATTTATTTAACAAAACCAGTTTTAAACGATGATACGATTCCTGGCCATTGGTACTATCATGTTGATTACTACTGCCTGCTCAAAAGAGAAAAAAGCTCAAAAAGCGGCAAATAAAATGCAGGAGTTTGTCATTGATATTTCAAATTACGCACGAAGCTTTGACAATGACTTTATTGTAATTCCTCAAAATGGCGTTGAATTGGCTTTTAACCAGGCTACAACAGAAGATGGCATTAATATGCCATATATGAACGCCATCAATGGCCTGGGAGTGGAAGAACTTTTTTTCAACGGGAAATATTCACTTGACAAAGAGCGCCTTGATTTGCTCAACCAGCTTAAGTCTTCAAAGAAAATACTGGTTTCAGAATATGTGAGTGCAAACAGCGATAATTTCAATGCATTCAAGCTGAATTACGACCAGGAATTTATCTGTTTTGTGCGCGAAAATTCAAATTATAATTACACTTTAATACCGGATAGTGTACCCAATGAAAACAACAAGGATATCCATGAACTTCAACAAGTTGAAAACTTCCTTTACCTAATCAGCACAGATAATTTTGCGTCAAAGACTGAAATGATTCAGAAAATTTCGGCCAGTAATTATGACTTAATTATCACCGATTTATTTTTCAACGATGTGGCTTTTAGTGAAACAGAAATTAATCAATTAAAGACCAAGGCAAATGGTGGAAAAAGGATAGTATTGTCCTACATAAATATTGGTTCAGCCGAGAAATTCAGGTACTACTGGAAAAAGGGCTGGGGCCTGCACCATCCTTTATGGCTCAAGAAAAAATACGAAGGCTATGAGGATGAATTCTGGGTGAAATTCTGGAAGAAAGAATGGCAGGATATCATATTCGGAAATGATAACTCATACATTAAAAAAATAATTGATGCAGAGTTTGATGGGATTTATCTTGACAACGTAGAAGCGTATTACTTTTTATATTACAATAATTAGGTAATACGGTAAACAAATTCAATATGAATTTGTTGAGCTACACAAGACGATTAACCTATGAAACAGGTGGTTAAAATAATAAAGATTGAGAATCTGACACATGATGTTATACGAGTTGTAGCAGAAAAGCCGGTAGGCTTAAAATTTTTACCGGGTCAGGCTATAGATATTTCGATCAACAAAAACGGATGGGAAAATGAATTAAGGGCATTTACATTCACCTCCCTGCCTGATGATAAAAATATAGAATTTACAATTAAAACCTATCCGGAGCATCAGGGCGTGACCGCCCAATTAGCATCAGCCATTAGTGGTGATGAATTAATATTACACGATGTTTTTGGAGATATTCATTACAAAGGTGAAGGTTTGTTTATAGCCGGTGGTGCCGGGGTGACTCCTTTTATTGCCATTTTGAAACATTTAGAAAAGGAAAATAAAATTGGAAACAACAAGCTCTTATTTGCCAATAAAACCAAAGCAGATATTATTCTTGAAGAAAA
>JAIBAI010000089.1 GCA_019695235.1 Bacteroidia bacterium
AGCTTCCAATTCAGCTTCCAATTCAGCTTCCAATTCAGTGAACAGGTCGAGGGTTTTGACTATTTCTTTTTGAACTTCAAGAGGTGGGACCGGGATTGAGAGGTTCTCGACTGATTGTCTATCAATAGTTGGTACTCCTCCTTCTCTCTTTTGAGTTTTTAAATACGACTCTTGTGTTTTGAGGAAATAATAAAGAAATCTATCGTTGATATTATCAGATGTTCTTATTACGAATGTGCCGTCAGATGACCAAAAATCAACAGAACTCCAAACAACTTCACCAACACTTCCTGTATTGATCACCATAGTTTGATTTGCCGAACGGTTAAATTTATCGTAACGACCCAAAGGGATTAAACCACCGTGAAATACTGGATAATCACCATCTTCATGGAGTTCTTTTTTTGTCAGCCGCTTTCCACGTAAAACCTCACAATTTACACCTAGTGCTTCGTATCGCACTCCACCAGGGCAAAGCTCATTAATCATTTCATCAATTCTACTCATAAGCTACCTCCTCCTTCTAAATCAGCAATAATTTCATCAATAGCCGTACGCAGCTTGTTTTGCTTTATCACTATCTCGGCAATATGGGCATTCAGTTTTTCTATGTCCACTTCCTCGGTAGTGTTTTCCTGCTCCACATAGCTGCTTACGGCAATATTGTAGTCGTTTTCAGCAATGTCGCTGTTCAATACCAGCTTCGCAAAATATGCATCGTCCTTCCGTTCAATATAGGCATTGAGTATTTGCTTACGGTAATCATCTATCAGCTTATTCTTATTTCCTACACGAACCGATAGTGCAGAAGCATCAATGAACAAGGTGGCATTATCCTTCTTGCTTTTTTTCAACACAATAATGCAGGTGGCTATGGTAGTGCCAAAGAACAGGTCGGGTGGTAACTGTATCACCGCATCTACATAATTGTTATCAATCAGGTACTTGCGGATTTTCTGCTCCGCACCGCCCCGATACAACACACCGGGAAACTCAACAATAGCTGCCGTGCCGGAGGTTGAAAGCCAATGCAGCATGTGCAGGGTAAAGGCAAGGTCGGCCTTGCTTTTAGGGGCTAATACGCCAGCAGGAGAAAAGCGGGGATCGTTAATCAGCAATGGGTTGGCATCACCTTCCCATTTAATGGAATAGGGCGGATTGGAAACAATGGCATCAAAGGGTTCATCGTCCCAATGTTTGGGGTCGGTCAATGTATCGCCATGAGCAATATCAAACTTCTCATAATTGATGTCGTGCAAAAACATGTTGATGCGGCAAAGGTTGTAGGTGGTAATATTTACCTCCTGCCCAAAAAAGCCCTGCCTTACATTTTCTTTACCCAATACCTTAGCAAACTTCAACAACAACGAACCAGAGCCACAAGCAGGGTCGTACACTTTGTTTACCTGCTTTTTGCCCACTACCGTAATTTCAGCCAATAGCTCAGATACTTCCTGTGGGGTAAAAAATTCACCCCCCGATTTACCGGCATTACTGGCATACATGGTCATCAGGAACTCATAAGCATCACCGAACGCATCAATGCTATTGTCCTGATAATCGCCTAATTTCAAGTCGCCAATGGCATCCAATATTTTAACCAGTGCTTCATTTCGTTTGGTAACGGTTGCACCCAGTTTATTGCTATTCACGTCAAGGTCATCAAACAACCCTTTGAGGTCGTCCTCGCTTTCAGTGCCTTTGGCCGAATGCTCAATATTTTTGAAAACACGGCTCAGTGTTTCATTCAGATTTTCATCTGCCTTTGCCTTTTTACGAACGTTGACAAACAACTCTGATGGCAGAATATAAAAGCCTTTCTCTTTCACCGTATCCACCCTGCCCAATTCCGCATCCTTATCCGAAATATCGGCATAGTTGAAATTCTTATGACCGGTGCGTTGTTCCTCCTTGTTAATGTAGGATGTAAGGTTCTCTGAAATGAACCGATAGAATAACATACCCAATACATAGGTTTTAAAATCCCAGCCATCAACACTGCCTCTCAAATCGTTTGCTATTTGCCAGATGGTGCGGTGCAGCTCATCTCTTTCTAATTCTCTTGCCATAGTTTGCTTATTGGTTCACAATTCGTTTTACTTTTTTTTGCTTTCATCCATTTTCTCCAGCAACTCCGTTCTCACTAATTCAAAAGCAGTTGCCTGGTCGTATTTTTCTGTTGGCCGTATGAGGGCTGCTATGTCTCCAATAAATTCATCATCCTGCATTTTGGCTTCCATGTTTTGCAGATACAGCTTTTGCGTAGGTGGTTCATCTACCACAAATTCCATGTAGGCATGATAGCAATGGAGCAGGGCTTCTTTATCCATGCCGGGCACTTGCACCAATGCTTTATACATATCGTATAAGTCACGGCCTTTTCTGCGTTGGTATAAGGCCCTGAGTTTTGTACCCAGCAGTTCTTCCAATTGGTAGGTGGTAATGTTGCAATCACCGGTAAACCATGAGGAATTTACCTGAAAGGGAAATTGCTGGTAGCCCAATACGGTGAAATGTTCCCGGCAATTGGTTTCTACTTTCAGGCGTAGGTTTTGCACCGGAGGGAACTCAGATTCAAAACGGTATTTTAGTGTGTTGTTGTTGGCCTTTTGAGCCACAGTACAATCGCCTAAGAAGGATAAACGAGCTTGAAGACGCTGAATGGTTTCCTTTATCGGCTCAGGCCGAATTTGAACCAAATCAATATCCTCAGAATATCTGGGCTGAGGCTGTAAATACAATTTGTGCAAAGCCGTCCCCCCTCTGAATGCTAAACTGGATGCCAACCATTCATCTGAAAAAATTTCTACCAAGGCACGGCAAATCACCAGGTCTTGCTCCACCTGTTCGTTGGTTTGCCAAGGCACCTGACTGGCCCATTCTGTTATGTATGCCTGTGGTATCATTCGTCAAGTTCTATTGTAGTGTTTACAATTACTTTCCATCTTTCGTCTGATGCAAAACCTTTGGCCGGAGCTGAGGCTTTCAACGGTATCCGAAACAAAGGGGCATTGTTGTTTTGCAAGGCCATGTATAAGGCGTTGGCCAGCGGCTGATTGTCAAATATTTTATCCAGTAGATAGCCCAACCGCTGCAAGGCAGTTACCGGAACATGCTGCAGCAGATTGGCATCAAATGCATTGGGTTGTATACTCTCTGCCAATTCAGCCAACACCGTGGCCACCCTGTTGATGCCGCCCACCCGTTTGGCGTACTGTATCAGATCGGTGGCGGTTAAGGCAGGGTTTGAAATTTTTAAGTACCCGGTCTCGGTTTTCCGGGTGTCTAACAGTGTTGCAGGTATTTCCTTTTTGCTGATGTAGTTCAGTTTCAGCCCTTTTTTCTGCATAGGCCGCAGCACGGGAAAACCGGTAACCACAAAAAACTCCTGCGGCTGCTGGTGCGATGCTCCATGATAGGCGGCTGCGTTTAGCAAAGCCAGGTAATAAGGCCGGTCTAATTCCTTCATAAACGCATCTAAAAACAAGGTGGGGGGAAGGATTCCCTTTGACCTGTATTGGGGCGGTATGATGAGGTAATACCCTTTGTGGATGGAAATGATCTGCTCTTTATCTACCAGCCTTTTCAAGGCGAACTTATTGGCCGTATCTGACTGCCCGGGAAAATCGGCACGGAACTGGTGCAGGGCAAAAGCATATTTACCCTTAGCCAGCAGGTGGTTTACCCAATCTTCTGCACGCTGATGTTGCCTTGAATCTTCCAAGAGAGTAATTTTTTGCGAAAGGTAGTGAAATCCGCTACTTTTTGCAAATGTTTTCTCTTTTTTTCCTTTGTTTCATTCTGGCGGGATTTTGGGTTTTCAGGAAATTAAGGAAACGGAGGAAGCTAAGGGCAGTTAGCCCTTAGATTGGGCAGCATACAGGCAGTTTGAACGGGCCAGTCCGAATCTGCGAAAGGGCAAGCATTGGCTTACCCTTTCTTGATTTCCCTTAAATCCTGAGTTTCCTTAGCATTGGGATTCAGGTAATGGTCTTGCTTTACCCTATGAATCAGCCCCCGTTTGCAGAAGTCGGTAATGTAGCCCTCGGCTGTTTTATCGGGTATGGACATAGAGGCGGCAATTCTCAGGTACTCCTGCCTGTTGAAGCTGGCAGGTAAGGCATCCAGATACCGTTCCTTTTGGTTTTTACGCTTGGGCATTGGTGCATCTTGGGGTAGTTCAGAAAATACCTTACTGGCATGTTTCACCAATACCCGGACCATTTCCAACGTAGTTTGAAAGTCTCTTTCCTCACAAATGATGCGTTCCG
>JAIBAI010000090.1 GCA_019695235.1 Bacteroidia bacterium
ACCTGATTTAGACCCCTAAACGCAACCGCATAGCAACCTATATAACCCCAAAACCCTGGCGCTTAGGCGAGGCCGACAAAATCAACAAAGACACGGCACAGTCAAAACAAACAAAACCTTCGCACTTTTGTCCCCTTTTCAAGACTACCTGTTAAATTTTAATCATCTGTAATTCAACTAATTACCCCCCCCCATTTTTAAAATATCACGAAAATAATTTGCTTTTGCAATTTATCTTCCTTTAGCTTTACATAACCTTTATTCATTAGTCCCATTTTATTATGCTAAGATGTATGTACGCCTTAATGGCATGGCTATGCCTTTGCCTTCCCCTTGCTGCCCAGCAAGGGGGCTATCCGCTGAAATTTCAATTTAGAGATGCAAGCAATCAGCTGCATGATACGCTGATGACCCGTGTTCGGTTTAAGAGTTGGGGCAGCATGGAGAGTTTCCCAAATTACCTGCAATGGAAAAACCAGCCCTTTGCTGTTCGAAAATCAACCATTCACGGCTTGGGTTTATTTGCCGATTCGGTTTCATCATTTAACACCGGAGATGTGGTTGTTTGCGCTTTTGTAAAACGCTCTTCTACCGGCAGGTTCGACCTTGATTACCTTCAGACAAACCCGGCTTCTTTTATTAACGATGCGCAAAACGCAAATCTGGATATTGAAATTACCGCTCACAGCATTGTACTTAAAGCCAAAGAGACCATTTCGCCACTTACTGAACTTACAATAAGCTATGCCGCTCTTATCGCCCTATTTGCAGATGATACTACCGTTAAACATGCAGTAAAGTACTGGTGAACTTATGAGAACAGGTGCAATTCTTTGGCTTTTTCTGCTGAATTGTTTAGCTATACCAACTCAGGCAATCACCATTGATGAATACCTGCTTTTGTATAAAGGGTGTGCCAGACCGGTGGTTTTTCTTCCGGACAGTATTCATACAAATGTGGAAACGGTAAATGCACATATTTCCATTTCAGGTGTAACTAACAATCCGGGTAGTAGTGCTGTTACGCTGGTATTGCAACTCAATGACACAGCGTTTTTTCAATACCTCGGCAGCATCAATTTTGACAGTACAGATACCACAAATAAAATGCGTTATCATGGTTACAGGTTTTTGCCCGGCATGCAACTGGCAGGCGATAGTAGCATTGTACTTGATTTTTCAGTTGAGTATAACCTTTGGCAATACACCACAAGTACCCTTTTACATGCATCTGTAAATTGCAACCTGGCGCCAAGCCGAATCATGGTGTATAACGTTTACACCTCCCTACCATATCTGGTATTGAACGAGTATCAGTTTCCGGTTACAGGATACGATGGTCAATTTTACCAATTGAATGTTTACCAAAAGGGAGTAAGGGGTCAACTACTTACCTAACATTATGTCATCGTTCACTTCAATAGCGCAAGCAATCGGCAACCAATCGCAGCAGCACTACAACTACGACGTGTATCTGATACCCGCTAATGCTTGTGCACCCATTATCTTTTCAGTAGTGCAGTATCAAACGCAGCAAGTTTACTCTGCATCAGCTTACAGTTTAAACCTGGATATTTTTGATTACCCACCTTTGAGTATATCCGAAAATGGCACCGTTACTTATGCAGAAAATGTTTATCCACTCAGCGCTCTTGCCGCAGCACTGGCATTTGATAATTTTGAGTTAGAAGGTAACCGAGATACCTTTATAACGGGCAACACAAGCTTCTTTAAACTTCTACCCGTCGTAAGCGGCAACTATGCATTTTACCTGAACAATACCTTAAAACAAGAGAGCGAAAGCAACCAATTCACATACAGCAATTTTCATCACGGCGACAGCTTGCGTGTGGTACTCAGTCAAGGTGCATGCATCTTCGCAGACACACTGCGGCTGAATGTACGTGATGTATGTGTGCCACCACAAAGCGAATGTTTCACTTTTGTAAATGGCTTCTTTACAGAACAAGCCGAAGGCGATCCGCTCAATGCTTCCGACCCATTTAACAGCGATTCAAGTCAAGTGTGTGGCTGGGTAAGTTTCAACGGAACACCGGCAATTGACCTGATTACCGACACCCTAATGGGCTACAATCAAACCGCTGTTTTCAACTGCACTACCCATGCTGCATCAAGCCAGGATGGCATCATAACTGCCACCTATATGCCTTTTATACTTGAGGCCGGCCAGAAAGTACGGATTAGCTTTTTTGCCCGGCACGATACGCTTTTTACCGATGTGCCTGTAAAGATTTTGTGCTATGCCGTTGATTCAACATGGGCAAACTCAGGTCTCACTGATGGCATATACCCGGCTGTACCAACAGAACAACATGCCTATCTGATGAATGATTCGGCCAACTGCATACCGATAAACGAGTGGACATATTTCTCATTTACCTGTACCATCCCTTACGGTAGAGCATTTACCCGGATTGCATTGTTGCCACGACTGCCACTTGATAGTATGGCCGCTGAAAAGAAAGCACGTATTCAAATAACCGGCTTAGAGCTTACAAGTTGCTGCCTACCCAGTGCTGTAAACATAGACCAAAACGTTTATGTTGATAACATCCTTTCAGATGCACCAGCGCTTGGAAGCTTTGTTCAATGGCAATCGGGCAAACCGGTGATAAATACCGGCTGGATGCCCTTGATGACTGAGGAAGCCATTCAACGAGTGAAATTTGCCGGCAAATTAGTGGTCAATGAAGACTTGTTTATTGAAAACGCCAATCTTCTATTTGAAGAAGGCGGCTCAATTGAGGTATTGCCCGGTAAGAAATTAACAATCAGCAACACCATTATTCAAGGATGCACACAATGGAACGGCATTCGGGTATTCAATGGGGGTAGTTTAAACATTGCTCCCGATGTGATTCTGCAACATACCCGGTGGGGTATAGAAAATAATTCTACTCCTTTCTGGCCTCGACAATTTTAAGCTATCAAATTATGAAAAAGTTTGTACCTTTCATCTATCTCTTACTTGTACTTGCAAGTCAGTTAATGTATGGCCAAAAATCAATATCAATTGCACTGATACCCAAGTTTTACCACGGAGGGTTTAATACCATCTGCCACGGTTCAAACGAAGGAGAAATTCAGAGCTTGGTTACCGGAGGAGTGCCACCCTATCAGTACAACTGGAGCAACGGAGCCAATACCACACATCTGTTGAATGCAGGTGGAGCAGGCACCTACACCCTTACCGTACAGGATGCTAACGGAAAAACAAAATCAGCTTCCATCACCCTTTACGATCCACCACCACTTACAATGCAGGCTATAACAAGTGATTACAGCGGTTATGGACTTTCAGCCGATGGGTTTACCGATGGTAAGATTGAACTCAGAGCTAACGGCGGGGTACCACCTTACAAGGCACAATGGATGGATATCAGCGACAGTATGTTGTTCAGAAATCAGCTTGGAACAGGTTTATATACCTACCGAATTCGTGACGCAAACGGGTGTTTTAGCGCATTTGACAGCACACTTCTCACAAGCCCTGATTCAATTGCAGTGACCATCATACAGCTTGACAGTGCCAGCTGCAATAAAGCCAATGGCAAAGCATTTACCAGCGTATCAGGAGGCGTGCCACCATACATCATTTCATGGAGTAACGGCGAACAAACCGACACGGCACAGCGACTTTCGTCCGGTCTGCATTATGTGTTTATCACTGATGCCAATTTTAACCGGAAGAAAGTTGATTTTACACTTGCCGAAGCTCCCGGCTTGTCTGCGTTTATACAAGCAGGCTTGTACGAAGGCGGCTTTAATACCTCGTGCCATCATTGCAGCGATGGTTATTTAAAAGTACACGTTTCCGGAGGCTATCCGCCCTATTCAATCCACTGGCAACCCGCAAACGAAACGGCAGATTCTATTTACGGTTTAGGTCAAGGCTTCTATGCTGTAACGGTTACAGATGCAAAAAGCTGTAAAGCAAATGCTTCAACCGGTATTTTTGCACCTCCCCGACCCGACTGGACCATGAGCGGCAATGCGGAGACTGATCCCCAAAACCAGTTTATTGGCACAACCGATTCAACGGATGTAGTATTCCGTACCAACAATACCGAAGCCTTACGTCTTGCCGCCAACAAAAACATCGGTGTAGGCGTGAATGAGCCGACAGCCAGGCTGGATGTGTCGGGGACTGTTCGCATCCGGGAAGATATTCTGATTGACAGCCTGGCTTTTACCCCTGATTCAAATAATACGGCACAGTTTCGAATCTTAATGACCGATGAAAATGGC
>JAIBAI010000091.1 GCA_019695235.1 Bacteroidia bacterium
AACTACTGTCGTTGTCAAAAACAAGCTCTGCCTGCACCGTGGGTAAACCTTGCTGAAAGGGCATAAAATGAAGACTGTACCCGTTTTCTTCTGCGTTTGAATGTAAATAAACACTGTATGAACCTGCGCAGAAACAATTGCTCATAGAGGCTACCTGCAATTGCTCTAACAAACCACCAAACATCTCAGGGTTTTGATGCACCATCTTCAGCATCGGCTCAATCATTGTGGCTGCCTGCCAGAGGTCCTGACTGCAACTACAGCCCAAGCCAGCACCGCCACTGCTGCAAAATGCACCAGCGAGAGGCTGTGCCTTTTTGCTCATATCAAAAGCATCTAAGTAATCTGCTACATCCGGCTGTTGAGTGCCAAGCAGCCAGTTGAGTAATTGGCTGAGTACTTGTTGCTGATAGCTTGCCAAGGTACTGAAACTACCTGCGTAACCGCTGTACGGAATGGCATCACCAAAGGTATAGGCTGGCAGCATGCTATATAAGAGGTTTAAGGCAAACCGATTCGGACAATTACTGCAAGATAAACAATTTTTGATAATGCGCCATTGCGATACAACAAGCTCGTTATTATAGCTTAGGTCAATGTTAAGCCTGGTAAAAGCCCCCAGTGGTTTGTAAAAATCATCGGATACAAGTCTGAACGCATGGTGTCTGCTGCCCAGGGTGTCGTTTGGGTCAAAGCTCAGGTAGCCTAAATATTCAAAATAGCTTGTATTGCTCAAAGCAACCTGGTTGGTGTACACCAAACTGTCGCTGGTATCAAAATCATTGAGATAGGCGTTTAAATCAACCAACACATTTTCTTTGTCGGCAAACAGGCTGTCGGGTAAAAGCACTACCGGTCGGCAACTACCTGTGAATGAAAGCAGCTCTAAAATCGTAACAGCCTGTGAACTTGTTGATACCAGCAGAAACAGAGAGATAAGGTAGCTTGATAATTTCATGGCTGCTGCTTTTTACCAATACTTGATTACCCTTGCCGCACTCTGGTTATCATTGCCAAAAAGCCCAAGCAGCTGTCTGTAATCAAGGGTTATTTCTGTACCTGCTGAAATGTTTTGTTTGGCCAGCAATACAATGTATTGTGACCCGATTGCTGCCTCTGAATTGGCTTGCTGACTGTCGTTGATAAATGAGCCGGGATTTGTTTGCAGGTAATCCAGCTCAAAATATCCGGTGGTGCTTCTTTGGGTAAACAGCACACATACAGTGTCGCCGGTGAAAAAAGTATGTGCCGAATCGGCAAACAGACCCAAACCATGAATCGTTGATTTCTGAACAGCAAAAGGCTGGCTTTTCCATTGCAAATACCCCGGAAACGATTCCTGAGCTGCCCAGCTCTTAAACCGCATGCGGTTCATCAAGGTATCATGCAACTGATTATTTGCATCTTTAAATTGAAACTTTAAAGGATAGCCGCTCTGTTGGGCAGTAAGGGGAAGACAAAGGCATAGCCAAGCCACTAAGGCGTATATACGTTTTAGCATAATAAATTGGGGGCTAATGGATAGGTAAAGCTAAAGGAAGATAAATTGCAAAAGCAAATTATTTTCGTGATATTTTAAAAATGGGAGGGGGGTAATTGGTTGAAATACAGGCGATTAAAATTTCGGCAGGTAATCTTGAAAAAGGAGCAAAAGTGTGAAGGTTTGGTTTGTTTTGTTTTCGACTGCTCCGGTTTTTTGTTGCTTATGTCGGCCTCGCCTATAAGCCGCAGCGGTTGCACTTATATAAGTTGCTATGCGCTTGCGCTTAGGGGGCAAAATCAGGGCGGTCGTGTTCTTGTAATTCGCCGCCGAGTTGCTATGCGGTTCCCTTTGGGGTCTAAATCAGGCATTATGTGCAGGTATGTAAGGAAAATCTTACATCAAGGTTTAATCATCTTGAAATTTTGCTGCCATACTATATTAAAGGGGACCACCGGGCCCCCGCCACTGACAAGGTACCAAGAAACTGAATAGGTGCTTTTGCATGGGATGCAAAGAAATTGCATGTAGTGCAAAACAATTGTCCGTAGCCCTTTGCTACCAATAATTACAGAGGAAAAATTTTGATTGAAAATTGATTGTTGGTTGCCTATCTATTTATTGTAACCCAATACGAAAAAAAACCATTGGGTTGTAAAAAGATTTATTTCCAATCTGCGATAAAAAGATTGGTGTCGCGTGTGCCACCATTGTTGCGGTTGCTGCTCCATACGATTTTTTTACCGTTGGGTGAAAACATAGGAAATGCATTGAACACACTTTCGGTCGTAATTTGTTCAAGGCCACTGCCATCTGTGTTGATGGTATACAGTTGAAAGTTGTAACCGTTTTTTGCGGCGTGATTTGATGAAAAGATGATTTTTTTACCATCAGGTGTAAAAAAAGGTGCCCAGTTGGCTTTGCCTAAGTTGGTAACCTGTTTTAGATTGCTGCCGTCAACATTGCAGGTGTAAATTTCCATGTCTGAAGGAGCAACCAGTCCTTTATTGAGGAGGTCTTGGTACTCTTTTATTTGTTCGGGTGTTTTGGGGCGTGAAGCCCGAAATACCAATTGTTTGCTATCCGGTGAGAAAAATGCACCACCATCATAACCTAATCCAAAAGTGATTTGCTTCTGATTCTTCCCGTCAATATCCATAGTCCAAAGCTCCAGATCACCACTACGGGTGGAGGTGAAAACAATCTTTTTACCATCCGGCGATACCGTAGCTTCCGCATCGTATCCAGGCTTGTTTGTCAATTGTTGCACGATTTGTCCCTTTTTATCGGCAACGAAAATATCGAACTCAGGGTATATTGCCCAAAGGTATTTGCCGGGTATATGCGGAGGTGGGGCAGGGCATGTATCTGCATTCAAATGAGTAGAAGCATATAAAATATGTTTGTTGTCAGGCATAAAGTACGAGCAGGTAGTTCGTCCTTTTCCGGTACTTATCATAGTAGGTCTGTAGGTAGAATCCTCTGAGGCTTTGGCTATGTCAATGTCGAAAATCTGGTCACAGGAGATATTCCATTTCTTGTTGGTTATTTGGCAACTGAGGTTTTTACCATCAAAGCTGAAGTATGCTTCTGCATTGTCACCGCCATAAGTCAATTGCCGGATGTTTTTAAAATGTTTTTGCTCATTGACTTGTCCAAATAAAATACTTGAAAACAATAAAAGAATTACAGTTACTCCTTTTTTCATGTTGCTTTTTAAGGTTTTTTTAGTTCAGGTACCCTATATATAGCGTACGTTTTTCGAGGGCGCAAGTATAAGGTGAATTGCAATTTGTAGAAAGTTTGTGGGCGACAAGAGTGGGAAAAAACAATGATTTGAGTAAAAAATTACAATTTCATGACAATAGCCATGTGAGAAATGAACGCAATATTGGATGAAGTGAATTTATGAATTCTTTCGCAAAAATTGTATTTTCGTGCTATGCATGATATAGAGCCTTTTTTTAATTGGCGTGATTTTTATGTGTCATCTGATGACCCCCGTTCACCTTTTTTTGAGCGTGAATACAGTGAGTCTGAGTACAATAACCAGATATACAATTTCTACCTGCACCCCCAATGGGATTATTTTGGGTCAGAAACAATGTATTTAAAAGCATTGTATGTTGACTATGAACAGGGCTTTGCCGTAATCGAGCTTATTGGTGAATGGAATGATGCAATAGGGAACGATATTATGTTTCTTAAGCGAGATGTAATTGACCCCATGCTTGCCGAGGGCATCCGGCATTTTGTGTTAATTGGCGACAATGTATTGAATTTCCATAATTCTGATGATTGCTATTACGAAGAGTGGTTCGACGAGTTAGATGATGGCTGGATTATTGCACTTAATTTTAGAGAACATGTGGTAAATGAATTTGTTGCAAGCGGACTTGACCAATATATTTTATTCTCAGATAAGGTTAATCAGCTTAACTGGCGATCATTTCAACCAGGCCATCTGTTTGATATTTTCACAGCACTGATGCAAAAAAGGCTCAGCACCTAATCCCTTCAGTTTTTAACCGGTGAATTACTGCCTGATCGGTAGGCCAGGTAAGTGTTTTTTCATCGAAGTTTTCTAAGGCTTGCCATCTGAAAAATTGTGCTCCATCCTTCCAGGGATGGGGAGGAACGGTTTCACTTGCCTGAAAGTCATTTTTAAATTTTGCAAAAAAGTAAATGCTGAGCAATTGTCCTTCCGGATGAAATGCCGATTGCACAAATTGATCCGTGACATGAAAAAT
>JAIBAI010000049.1 GCA_019695235.1 Bacteroidia bacterium
ATGCTGAAGGAAAAACTGAGTCGCTTCGCAGACTTTGAAGTGCTGTTTACTGCCGAAAACGGGAAAGAATTTTTGCAATTAATGAGAGAGGCAAGGCATTCTGTAGAACCCGATGTAGTGTTGATGGATATTGATATGCCGGTGATGGATGGGATTGAAGCAGTTTCAGAAGGGAAACTTCGTTTCCCTAACACAAAGTATTTAATGCTGACGATTTTTGATGAAGATGAAAAAATATTTAAAGCGATACAAGCAGGTGCAGATGGTTACTTGTTGAAGGATGAACCCATTGAGAAAATCAAGGAAGCGATAGATAATTTGCTAAAAAATGAAGGCGCACCCATGTCGCCAAGTATTGCCCGGAAAGTGTTGAATCTACTTACCAATACAGAACAACGAAAGGGCAAATCAAAGAAACCACCAGCAGAGGATGAATACAATCTTACCAACAGAGAAGAAGAAATTTTAATACTATTGGTGGAAGGATTGGAGTACAAAGAAATTGCACAAAAGTTGGGATTAAGCCCGAATACTATCCGCAACAATGTTTCAAAGATTTACAGCAAACTCCACGTAACTTCAAGAATGCAAGCTGTTAAAGTGGTAAAAATGCGATAATAGTTTTTCCCGACAGTTCAATTAGAATCGGGCAATCCACTCAGCCGGGTTGAGTTTATTCCGGCCTTTCCAGATTTCAAGATGGGTTTCACCACGGTTTTCAATGTCGCCTGCTGCTGCTGTACCAATTACTTGCCGTGCCTTCACCTTATCGCCCCGTTTCACATGCACCTTATCGAGGTTCCCATACACAGTCAGGTATTCGCCATGCTTGATGATGATTGCCTGATTTGCACCGGGGATGGAGATAACTCCCGAGACCTCACCATCAAAGATTGTTCTTACTCCTGCATTGAGGTTCGTTGAAATATCTATACCGTTATTAAAGGTCACGATATTCTTTAATACAGGATGGGCATGAGCTCCAAAGCCTTCTTGTATTACCCCTTTTTCGACAGGCCAGGGCAAGCTGCCTTTGTTGGCCTCAAATTTGCCTGACATAGCTCTTGTCTCTGGTGTTACACGTATCTCAGAACTTTCAGGTTCGGCTGTCTTGCCGGGAGCTTTAGCGGCAGTACCCGGGCTTTTTGCTTTTTCAGCCTTTGCCTTTGCAAGTGCCCTTTCGCGCTCAAGGGCAATTTCTCGTTCAATGATACGTTGAATGGCAGCGTTTACTTTTTTAGCATCTGCTTGTTTACGGGCAAGGTCTTTTCGTAAAGCATTTTCTTTCTTTTTCAGTTCGCTAACTGCCTTCTCCTGCTCTGTCTTTTCAATGTTCAGTGCCTTTTTCTCCCTTTCTTCCGATCCCAACAATTGGTTTTTATTGCTAAGGTCGGTTTTTAACACGGCAATATTATCATTGAGTTCATCTTGGGTGCTACGAATCATATTCGCCTGCTCGCGCAAATAAGCATTGTACTTTTTAAGGTAATATAAACGGCGTGTGGCCTGATGAATGTCATTAGATGAAAGTACCAGCAACATCACTGATTGCTGCTTGCGGTTCATATAGGCACGCCTGACCATACGTGCATAGGTTTCTTTAAGCAACTCTAAATTACCCTGTAAGGCCTTTACACGTTCATCCTTGCCTTGTATTGAAGTATTAAGCATGCCCACCTCCTGCTGAATGTTTGCAATAAGTTTTTTACGCTCCTCCAGCTTACGGTTGAGCATTTTTAATTGACCAATGCTCAGTTTTTTACTTTTCCGTGTATCAGCGATTAGCTGTTCAGTTTCCCGAATCTCCTTTTGTATTTGTTTTCGTTTGTTCTCCAGTTCCTTTTTTGAACCTTGTGCCCAAAGCAAAACAGGTGAAACCACAAACAACCATGTGAAAAGTACCTTAGCGCATCGGCTCATAATTATCAGGGATACTAAAGGGCAAATTTAATGGCTTATTCATTTGCAAGCGTGAATACTCCAATTCAATTCTTGCACTCTTAGCGGCGCTTGCATGTACAAAAAGCTTTTCAGGAAGCAAATAGTCTTCATACGGCTGGTAAGAAGTGTATTCAACCGAAAATTTACGTACCGGACGATAGTCTTGCATTTCCATCCTGCTGATTTTATGATTATCAGCCAAACACCAAATCTCTTGGGTAAGGATTTCAGGAATAGCCAACTCTGTTTCTTTTTTAATCTTTCTTTTTCGCAAGGTGCTGAGCAGGCAAAGCCCTTTATCAAGCTCGCTTACGTACTGTTCATGATTGTAATGCATGTACAGATTACCTAACAACACTGCCTGAATCATTTCGAAATTCACCTCTGTTTGAAGTAATTCTTTTAGGTATTTATAGTCGCCCCTGAAGAAAGTGCCATCAATCCGGTTAATGAACTTAAGTGAATCAGGGCTGATAAAAACACGGGCAACTTCAATGCCTAAAGCCGGAGAAATTGACAGCCAGATTGCAGAATCTCTACGTACGCGCAGATTCGCAGAAAACGAATTGGTCTTTTTTTCAATATCAGTATTGGCAGTTATTCTTGCCGAGAACCATTCAAATGGGGTATTGGCTGCTCTAAGTCGCTTGAGCAGACTGTCTGGTACCGGGCAACTTGTAGCGGCTGTATTGAGTGTGTCGGTTGTAGGTTGAACCGCCAGTTTTTTTGTTCTGCAACTGAATACTGACAGTAAAATTATTCCAATAAGCAGTATCCTTACTGTTTGTGTTTGCCCCATCCTATTTCCCCAGCCCTTCCGAAATTTTTTTGTCTAATTTTACTACCTCGCCACCCAGGGATTTTGCTTTTTTCCAGCTTTCAATGGCAGCATCTTTTTTGTTTAATGTCCATTGTATATCTCCCAAATGCTCAACAATGGTACTGTTTGTATCCCCGCCGCTTGCAATTGCTTTTTCAATCAACAGAAGCGCTTCATCGGTTTTACCTGACTGAAACAAAACCCATGCATACGTATCAAGGTAGGATGGTTTGCCCGGATTCATATCATTGCACCTGCGGGCCATTTCTTCGGCACGTGTAAGCTTTACCTTACGAATTGACAGGTAATAGGCGTAGTTGTTAAGCACGTATGCATTGTCTGGGTCTGACTTGAGCGCCGACTCATAAGCCTCATCGCTTTCATCGTACCTGCCCAACCGGTGATACGAGTCGCCGAGACTTGCCAAAAATTGCACCGTTAGGGCTTCATTTTCAACGGTAATCATCAGTCCTGCCTTAAGTGCATCTACCGCATCATCATACTTTTTCAATTGCATAAACGACAAGCCTTTGTACAGATACAGTACCGGTTGCTGGGGAAATATTTCTGCGGCTTCTGTACTTTTCGCATTAAGCATAGCGGCGTCGTCAAGTTCATTCAGGGTTAAGAGCAATTGATTCCATACAGTAAACCGGCTTTTGTCTTTAGCTACAGCACTTTCGTACTGCTCAAGCGCTTCGTGATATTGCTCTTCACGAAACAGAAAATCGCCATAAATTGAATGCGCACGGGCATCGTCAGGATGTACCTGTACTAACTCACGGCAAAGTTCAAATGCCTGTGGCCTCAGCTCTGGGAATTTTTCAGTGATGATAAAATATGACGAGAGCACATGAATTTTTTGTGCCACATCTGCTTCCGGATTGCCAAATGCAAGCTTTAGTTCGTCAAACGATTTTTTATTATCGCCCTGTGCCCGGTAAAACTCAGCAAGTGAAAATCGTATCGTTGGGTTTGCTGGTTGTAAACGAAGTATTTCCTGATATTGTTCGAGTGCTTTGTCAGGCTTTTTTTCGTACAGATAAATCTCTGCAAGCAAGCCACGAAAGCCAGGCTCATCCGGATATAATTTGATTAGTTTGTTAATTTCTTCAATGGCTTTAGAGGGCTTATTCAACCGCAGATAAAGGTTCTTCTTTTGAATAAGTATTTCTTCAGATGTGCCTTCTCTGGCTTCAATCTGCTCACACACCCGCAAGGCATCCTCAAACTTGCCGGCACGACCATAAGCATCTGCCAGAGCATAGAGTGCTTCTGTGCTTTGAGGTTCCTGTTTGGCAATTTCATTTAACAGGCGTATTTGTTTGCTGAAATCACCGGTTGTTTCATAGATTTCTGCCAGCGACTTCTTGTACCAGATATTATCCGGATTAAAGCGTAGTGCCAGTTCTCCACTGATTTTAGCCAGGTCGGTATTGCCTGAAAGCAGGTAAATCTGACTTAGTTCATAATGTGCTGCATCATTTCTTGGGTCAACCCTGATGGCTTGTTGCAGTTGTGCCTGTGCTTTTGCTAAGTTGCCAATGGTTTTCTCTTTGATACCTTCGTAAAAATGGAAACTGAACTCTAACTTCTCCTTATCGCTGAGTGCTTTTTCCGGATGCTTTTGCTGCGGCTCATGGCTACGTGACCTGCAAGCCGGCATTAAAGCCGACAGCAACATAAAAGCAACCAAAAGGCGTACGAATGGCATCTAAATCAATTTCCCTGAATGCTTGAATAATCCCCAAGGCTCAAATCGAGAGCTGACAGTTTAATCTGTGTATAGCTACCAACCATTGAGTTGCTGATGACCGCATTTTGTATCTGGTTGTTTTTTTGCACGATACTGTTACTGATAACGCTGTTTGCAACCTGTGTATTGTCAGCAATTGAAACAAAGGGACCAATGACCGAACTGCTGATTTTCACCCCTTTGCCGATAAAGCAGGGTTGTATTATCAGTGAGTCAGTAATTTGAGCAGAAGCATCTGGCATCAGCGCTTCTTTTGGAAACAGTTCTAACCAGCGTTTATGTGTATCTACGGTTGCCTGGCGGTTTCCGCAATCGAGCCATTCTTTTACCTGCCCGGGGGCAAAGCGAAGCCCTTTGCCTTTCATGTTCTCAAGGGCATTGGTAATCTGGTATTCGCCTTTTTCACGGATGTCGTTATCAATCAGGTATTGTAATTCGTTGCGCAGGTTCTGACCATCACGGAAGTAATAAATACCAATAATCGCCAGGTCGGAAACAAACACAGGTGGCTTTTCTACAAAGTCAGATATGAGCCCCTCCGCATTGGTTTTCACCACCCCGAAAGGTCTTGGGTCTTCTACCTTTTGTACCCAAATAACCGAGTCCATGCTTTGGTCGAGCTGGAAATCACCCTTAAACAGGGTATCGGCAAAGGCTACGATTACCTTGCCTTCGAGTGATGGAGCGGCACAAAGCACAGCATGTGCAGTTCCGAGCGGTTCGTGTTGATAATAGATTGTACCGCGTGCTCCTACCTTTTGAGCAACTTCTACCAGGCTTTTTTCTACTTCCGGACCAAAATCACCAATCACAAAGGCAATTTCTTCAACAGGTTCCTTGCATGTTCTGGCAAGTTCTTCTACAATATGATGAACCATTGGTTTTCCGGCAAACTCAACCAGTGGTTTCGGGGTTACAAGGGTATGGGGGCGTAGTCGCTTTCCCATCCCTGCCATGGGTATAATAATTCTCATATTCTCAATTTCTTAATGCAACCCGGTATGACCAAAACCTCCGGAACCACGTTCAGTTGCAGCCAACTCAGTGGTTTCTTCCCAAACAACGCCTGCATGGCTGCTTACCACCAACTGGGCAATTCTTTCACCATCGTTGATGGTAAAGGCGTTATTCGAAAGGTTTACCAATACCACCTTTACCTCACCCCGATAATCGGCATCAATAGTGCCGGGTGCGTTTAAAACGGTGATTCCATGCTTGGCAGCCAGTCCGCTCCGTGGTCTAACCTGACCTTCATATCCGGCAGGTATTTCTAAAAACAACCCGGTGGGTATCATTGCACGCTCCAAGGGGCCGAGTGTAACAGGTTGGTCGAGGTTCGCCCTCAAATCACATCCGGCAGCCAGGGCACTTGCATATTCTGGTAGGGGATGACGGGATAAGTTCCTGATTTTAATATTCATACGGAATTTTCAGGGTTTCAAGGCGGTGAAATTACGCTTTTTTTACGAATCTCCGGCAGCACCGCCATCAGGCTAAAAAGAAGCAAAATCGCCAATCGTACCGCCCATCCGGCAAGTGAATCTCCTTCAGGAAGCAACTTGTCGAAAGCGGCAAGGCCAACAGCAGCACCGGGTATTAGCAAGAGCCGCCCCAACTGATACGGAACCGGATAATACTTCTGACCTAAAATATATGAACAAATCATCATCAGCAAATATACAGTGAAGGTAGCCCATGAAGCTCCAACATAGCCGTAACGCGGAATCCACCAATAATTCAGCACAATTGTCAAAACGGCTCCTCCAATGGTCATCCAGGCGCCAAGCCGTGTTTTATCATTGAGTTTGTACCAAATACTCAGGTTGTAATAAACCCCAAGAAACATGTTAGCTAACAACAAAACAGGCACAATCGAAAGGCCTTCATAATAGTTCGCGCCAATAAAATGCCTGATTATATGCATGAAAAGCATGACCGACAGGTAAATCAAACTACAAGTGATTACAAACCAGTTCATTACAGATGCATAAATTTGGGTGGCATCCTTGTGGCGGGCATGTGAAAAGAAAAACGGTTCGGCAGCAAAACGAAAGGTTTGAACAAAAATGGTCATCAATACAGCCACTTTGTAACAAGCACCGAAAATCCCTAAATCGTGCATTGCTGTTTCTTCCGGAAGCTGGTATTTCAGGCTCACCCTGCTGAACATTTCATTCGTGATACCGGCAAGTCCGCCAATAAGCAAGGGCAATGAATAATCCATCATCTGGCGCCATAGCCCGATATTGAACCGGGCTGCATCTTTGTGTCTTTTTAACACTTTTAACATCTCCGGAACCAGCATGAGGAAGGTGGCCAGGCTTGCCACCAGATTAGCGATAAACACATAGCCGACACCAATATTCGGATTGTAAACCGTTTCGACCCATGCCCTTGTTGCTTCACTGCCATTTTTGAGCAGGTACGGGCAAAGCCAGATAAAAAACACATTCAGGAAAATATTAATGGCGATATTTATCAGCCGGAGTGTTGCAAACCGAAGCGCCTTGTTTTCAAGCCGGAGTTTGGCAAATGGGATGGTGGTTATTGCATCGGTGGCTAAAATCAGCCCAAACCAGATGATATATTCCGGATGATTGCCATATTGAATTACTTCGGCCAGTGGATTGGCAAAAGCATAACACAGTATAAAGAAACCCAGAGAAGAAAACAGCAGAGAGACAAGTGAGGTGGTATAAACGTCATCACGGTCTTCTTCCTGGCGGGCGAACCTGAAAAAAGCGGTTTCGAAACCATAGGTGAGTACCACCAACAGAAATGCAACATAAGAATACATTTCAGTAACCACTCCAAACTGTTCAGGCGAAAAGGCCCGTGTATGTAGTGGTACCAATAAATAATTCAGCAGACGGCCAACAATTGAACTTAAACCGTAAATGGCCGTTTGTCCGGCGAGTTTACGTAGCGGGTTCATGGCGTCTGGTTTGGTACTTTTTAACGTCCCTGAAATACTGCGGCTCTTTTTCCCAGAAAGGCCGTGGTGCCTTCTTTGAAATCATCGGTTTCAAAGCAACGGCTAAATTCACGAATTTCAGTTTCAAACCCATCCTGGTCAAATGCATAAAAACTATTTACGCTACGTATGATGGCTGCAATTGCCAGCGGGGCTTTTGTAGCAATCTTCTTCAAAGTAGCTTCGGTGGTGCTGAGCAAGGTTTCCCGTTCAACCACTGCATTTACCAGGCCTAAGCGCAAGGCTTCTTCTGCCGCAATCATATCGGCGGTCATTAAATACTCCAATGCCTTGCCTTTACCAATCAGTTGGGTAAGGCGTTGTGTACCTGCATAGCCCGGAATCAATCCCAGATTTACTTCCGGCTGCCCAAAACGTGCATTTGCAGAGGCAATACGTAGATGGCAGGCCATAGCCAATTCGCAACCGCCGCCCAGGGCAAAGCCATTTACTGCAGCAATAACAGGCTTGGTACATTGTTCAATGGCGGTAAACACCTTGCCGCCTTCACGACTGAGTTTTTCTGCCTCAGCAGCATTAAAATTTGCAAACTCACTGATATCAGCTCCGGCGGCAAATGCCTTCTCTCCGGTACCAGTAATGATGATGCCTCTTATGTTTGCGTCAGTTTCTGCCTGCATCACCGCCTGTCCGATCTCCTGAATGGTCTGGTAATTGAGCGCATTCAACTTGTCGGGCCGGTTGATGGTGATGGTAAAAATTTGTTCAGTGCTGCTGGTAAGGATATTCTGGTACTGCATAAAAAATGTGTTTCAGATAGTTCTTGGCTGGCCTGGCTTTGTTTGTTGTTCTGTATAAGCTAAGCTGGCTGGCAAAGATATACAATAGCTTTTCAACATTTGCCCTTTAACAAGTTTGTTAAAACCGGGTGAAAATACCAGTTTATTAAAATAGAACTTTGGGCACCTACTGCCGCTAATGCATCCGGCAAGTACGCATGAAGTATAACGTAGCCAATAATAATAACAAAGAAGCCGGCCAAAAGCTTCGCCAGGGCAGGAGCCTCAACTGCCTGTACCTGTTATTGTTTTTCCTGTTTCTGACACCCCTTTCTTTACTGGCACAGGAAAATTGCTTCAACGGAATTGATGATGATGGAGATAATCTGATAGATGTATTCGACCCGGATTGTCCCTGCGATGAGCAAACACTGATTTGTAAGCCCTCATGCGAGTTTGCTATACCCGGAGGCCCTCTGAATTTTAAATCACAATGGACCAGCATTGATGAGGTGCCGATTTACCAGACCCCCCTTGTTGCAGACATGGACGGTGACTCTATTCCGGATGTAATCATCATGTCAGCCGACAGTATGAAGGGATCAGACCCCCGAAGGTCGCGTAACATCCTTATTATCAGTGGGGCAACAGGGCAAACCATTGCCAAAATCATTACTCCTTACATGGGCTGGGTAGGCCCTAATCCTTATGCTGTGGCAGATATTGACAGCGATGGCTTTGGCGAAATCATCATTGCCAGTATTGACCATGCCGACAATCCCGCCTCTGAGCGCCGTTATTTATATTGTTATGAGCATACTGGTGCATTGAAGTGGAAATCAAATACCCAGTACGGCAACGGTTCGAATGCCCGCTTTGGTTCTTCGGTAGGAATTGCCGATTTTAACCGTGATGGTATTCCGGAGGTATATGTTTACAACCAGATTTTCAATGCTTTAACGGGTCGCAAGGTTATTGACGGGGGCACCGGAAACGGATATTCTATCATGACCAACCAGGCGTTTGGCGACCTGGCTAATCCGATTGCTGCTGATATTCTTACCTCGAATCCGGGATTGGAACTGGCATGCGGAAATACAGTGTACCGTGTGGTACTGACCAATAACGGTGGCTTGCCCGGAAATTCTATGACCCCCATTCGTATCACCGGGCAGCCCGATGGATACACCTCGCTTGCCGATATCAACCTCGACGGGAAGATGGATATCGTTGTTGCAGCTGAGGGCGCCACCGGAAAGCTGTATGTATGGAATCCTAATGAAGGCAGTCCGGTGCTGATTGCTACAACCAACCTGCCCAACACAGGCGGCAACTGGGTAGGCGTTCCTTTTATCGGTGATATGGACAAAGACTGTGCGCCGGAAATAGGGGTAACCCGTGCCAGCAGGGTCTTTGCATTTGAATATGACGGCACGCCCACCTTATCACAAAAATGGGCGCTCACCACCAGCGATGCATCAGGGTTTACCGGCATCACCATGTTCGACTTTAACCAGGATGGAACACAAGAGCTGGTTTACCGTGACGAAACAAGCCTTCGCATCTTTGATGGAAGTGGTAGTACCCCGGTAGTTATTGGCTCCAACCCCTGTGCTTCCGGCACCGGGTCTGAAATGCCAGTTGTAGCTGACGTTGACGGTGATGGTCAGGCTGAAATCTGCGTTACCTGCGCCACAACGGGTATTCAATATGGCCGGGTGAATGTGTTTAAATCCTCAGGGCAGGCATGGGCTCCCTGCCGGCCAATCTGGAACCAGTACAACTATTTCAATGTTAATATCAATACCAACCTGACCATCCCAAGGCAACAACAACCTCATCAGGTGCTGCTTAGCACCAATGCCTGCCCCTTTTATACCTGTAACGAAAACAGACCATTTAACAGCTTCCTGGCCCAGTCAACTTTTTTAACCCAGGAAGGTTGCCCGATTTATCCGGCATCAGATGTAAAGTTAGATTTGGTTAGCCAGCAATGTCAGGGTGCTTCGGTACTTAATCTGGTATTAAAAGTAACAAACGACGGTGGTTCACCCTCTGAACCATCCTATCCTGTTCGCTTTTATGCCGGAAATCCTTTTACCGGACCGGCAAGCCGCATCAGTTCGTCTCCAGACAGCATCCGCACCAATGGACGTCTGAACCCGGGCGAAAGCGTTGATATTCCGGTTACACTTGATATTAAAGACTTTCCAAAACCATTCCGTTTGAGTATTCTACTCAACGACGATGGCTCTAAAACCATACCGTTCAATTTCCCTATTACCAGCCTTCCGGAGTGCGACTATGTTGATAATGTGGTAGTTGTAGCAGACCTTGATTGTTGTCCGGCAGGCGACCTTGCCATTGACAGCATCACCCCACCCAGCGCTACCTTCTGCAGCGGCTCACAAACCAATATAGAGGTACATGCCTCAAGTACAGAAGGACTGGGTAGCAACAGTTACACATGGACGCTACCCAATAACAGCAATGTAGCGGGTAAAAGTGTATTGGCGGCTTCAGGTGGTACTTACAATATTCAGGTACAAGACAGTGCGCATTGCCGTGTTAATGGTTCGGTTCAGATTACTGAGATTCAGCAACCTACTACCGCATCTGCCGGGCCTGACCAGACGGTTTGTGCCGAAACAGCTACTTTACAAGGCAATACTCCTAATGTGGGTACAGGTTTATGGACTGTGCTCGAAGGTACTGCTTTGGTTACGAATCCCGCACTGGCAAACTCCGGAATTACCCTGCTCAGCCCGGGCCTGAACCGCTTCAGGTGGACCATTACCAACGGAGGCATTTGCATCTCTGATGACACCGTTTCTATTGTTCGCGACATCATGCCCTCTGCTGCCAATGCAGGGCCAGACCAGCAAATTTGTGCTGACGCAGGTGCCTTGGCGGCCATTCAACCCCTGGTTGGAACCGGTCGCTGGTCTGTTATCAGCGGAGGAGGAACTATTGCCGATACTTCATTGATAAATTCAGCCATTAGCGGGCTAAGTGTCGGAAACAATGTTTTTCGCTTTACTGTACGCAACGGTGTTTGTCAGGTTAGAACTGACGATATCATCGTTACCCGCTTTGCCCCGCCAAGTCTTGCCAATGCCGGCCCGAACCAAACTATTTGTACAGCCCAGACAGCGCTGCTTGCTGAGGTTCCTGCTGTTGGAACAGGGGTGTGGTCGCTTGTTTCAGGCAATGGTCAATTCAGCGATTCTACCGCATTTAACAGTACCGTAAGCGGTCTGACAAGCGGCGACCACGTGTTTCGCTGGACGGTTACCAATGGCCCCTGCGCAGCTTCGACCGATGAGGTGTTGATTACGCGCAATGCTGCCCCCGCGGTAGCTGATGCAGGCAGCGACCAGCAGATTTGTACGGATGCAAGTGCCTTGGGTGCTGTTGTTCCCCTTGTTGGTACCGGAAGCTGGAGCCTGGTTAGTGGCTCCGGAACCATCGCCGATACCCTGTTGCCAAACAGTGCAGTAAGTGGTTTGGGTTTTGGTGACAATGTCTTTGCATGGACCGTACGCAGCGGCGTTTGCCCGCCATCAGTTGACCAGATAACAATCAGGCGCGATACCCCACCTTCTGCAAGCAATGCAGGTGCGAACCAGCAAATCTGTGCAGACTCCAGTGTACTCGCTGCTACAAGTCCTTTAATTGGTACCGGAACCTGGTCATTAATTTCTGGCGCTGGAACCATAGCCAACCCTGCTTCGCCCGGTTCTTCAGTGAATGGCCTGGGGGTTGGAAACAATGTATTCCAGTGGGAAGTACGCAATGGTGTTTGTCCGGCTGCAACCAGTACCGTCACCATCTTAGTTGATGCACCGGCTTCGGTTGCCAATGCAGGGGCGAACATCCAGGCTTGCAGCCCCAATGCGGTACTCAATGCCACTGTACCGCTGGTAGGTACCGGTCTTTGGACACTTGTTGCCGGTACTGCAACCATCACCACCCCTACGGCTCCCAATTCGGCTGTAAGCGGCCTTGGCTTCGGAACTGCCCGGCTACGCTGGACTGTCAGCAACGGTACCTGTAAGAGTACCGATGAGGTACTGATTACCCGGTTCAGGCCACCTTCAGCTGCTGTTGCCGGACCAGATCAGTTAATTTGTGCCGCTGCGGCAAGCCTTGACGCCAACATACCCCTTACAGGTACCGGTGCTTGGTCGGTAATTAGTGGAAGCGCCACCTTTGGAAACAATGCCGACCCCAAAGACCAGGTTTCAAACCTTGCAACGGGCGAAAACCTACTCGTATGGACCATCTCCAACGGAACCTGTACGCCCACAAAAGACACTGTAAAAATCACCGTATCAGCCAACCCGGTTGTACCCAATGCCGGAAACGATACTTCCTACTGTGCTGATGCCGGAACTTTTAATGCTGCCGCTCCTTCAATTGGCACCGGCTCATGGAGTGTCATCAGCGGTGCTGCGCTGATTGCCGATACCCTTGACCCTCAAAGTGCTTTCAGCAATTTACAGGCAGGAACGAATACCTTCCGGTGGACAGTTGTAAACGGCGCCTGTCGTGCATTCGATTTGGTGAATATACGGCGCGACATGCCACCGTCAAATGCTGTTGCAGGTGACGACCAAACAATTTGTTCTGATTCAACCATCCTGTCAGCAAGCCAGCCAGTAAACGGCAACGGGCTTTGGACACTTGTATCCGGCCAGGCAGAATTTGCAGATTCATCACAGGCACAAACCAGTGTCAGAAACATGCTGCCCGGGCTTTATACCTTGGTATGGACAGTCAGCAGCGGTGTTTGTACGCCTGAGACTGACAGCATGAATGTAACAGTGCAGGCAAGACCTACACCGCCCCAGGCAGGTGCTGACCAGACTATTTGTGCAGACACACTCGTGCTGGGAGCCAATACTCCAGCCAATGGCATTGGCACCTGGTCGCTTGTTTCAGGAAATGCAACTTTCGATGACAGCTTAAATGCGGCAACAACAGTGCGTGGCATGCTTCCCGGCACTACCATTCTCCGCTGGACGATTCGCAACGGGGTATGCCCGCCGCTTTCTGATGAGCTAAGCATTGTCCGCGACAGCCTCCCAGGAGCGGCAGATGCTGGTGACGACCAGCAAGTATGCGCAGATACTGTAAGGCTGAGCGCTAACTTACCCATTGCCGGAACAGGCAGTTGGACCATTGTAAGCGGTGCAGGTACATTTGCCGACCCCAATGCTCCCAACTCCCTTGTAACAGGCTTAGGGCAAGGAGTAAATGTGTTTCAATGGAACCTTCAAAATGGCAATTGCCCACCATCAACTGACCAGGTAGTAATTATACGCGACTCAGTTGCCACACAGGCCAATGCAGGTGCGGATATCCGGCTTTGTGCATCCGACAGCGCACAACTTCAGGGCAATGACCCCTTCCCGGCAACAGGCCTTTGGACCCTTATATCAGGAAACGCAGTGTTTGCCGATCCGACATCACCAACAACTACCGTTTCCGGCTTAGGGGGCCAGGACGCTGTATTGCGCTGGACCATCACTCCAGCTTCTTGTGTCGGCAGTTTCGATGAAGTAAGTATTATCAACGAAGCAGCGCCCGATACCGCTTCTGCCGGAAATGACACCACCCTTTGTGGCACCACCCTCCGGCTTTCAGCCAAAACACCCCTGGTAGGTAACGGACAATGGCAAGTACATACAGGTACAGGGCAGCTCGACAATGAAAACCTCGCGAATACCCAGGTGACTAACCTCAGCATCGGCGAAAACCGCCTGGTTTGGACGGTGAGCAATGGTAACTGTACGCCCTCAACCGACACCCTGGTAATTAACGTTGATGATAACCCCATCAGTCCGAATGCAGGCAGCGATCAAATGATTTGCCAGGATACCACCCGCCTTTCTGCAGCAATACCGGCAGTTGGAACAGGTAGCTGGACCCTTGTTAGCGGCACCGGTACTATTAGCGACTCAAGCAATGCGGGCAGTTTTGTTTCAGGTCTTGGAGCCGGGGTCAATATCTTCCGCTGGACCGTCAGCAACGGCCTGTGCAAGGTTTTTGATGAGCTTGCTGTACGCAGGGATTTGCCGCCAGACCCGGCACTCGCAGGGGCAGACCAGCTCATCTGTGATAGTGTTCTGACGCTTGCTGCCAATACCCCCTTAGTTGGCAACGGAACATGGTCGCTTATCTCCGGAAATGCACAAATTGATTCAACAGGCAAGGCCAATGCTGTGTTGAGCGGTATTCAGCCGGGCACTATTCAACTTCGGTGGACCATCAAAAACGGTGTTTGTCGCGATACAGCCGACGATGTAAACATTACCCGCCAGCAAGCCCCGTCAAAAGCCCATGCTGGCGCTGATCAGCAGATATGCCTCGATACCGCATTGCTCCAGGCAGATCCGGTTTTATTTGGCAAGGGTTCGTGGAGCGTCATTAGCGGTACTGCGCAAATTGACAGTGTACACCTGCCCGGTTCGGTGGTACGCGGACTAAGTCAGGGAACCCATACCCTGCGCTGGACGGTTGCCGACACCGCCGCCTGCCCCGGTTCATTCGATGAAGTAGTTATCACACGTGATACCCCACCATCAACCGCCGTATTAGGGGCTGACACTGCATTGTGTGGCGACAGCATACAACTAAGCGCAAATGCCCCTGCCGTAGGTCTGGGCAACTGGATTGTTGTAGGCGGAAACGCAAGCATCACCGACAGTACCTCTACCACGACCCAATTTACCAAACTAAGTATAGGTAATAATGTGTTCGAATGGCGCATCAGCAACGGATCCTGCCCACCATCAACTGATCAGATTACGGTGTTCAGGTCAGATACTGCCAATGCCGGAACCGACCAGATTGTATGCGATTCGGTTGCTACACTGGATGCTACAGGAGCCTTGTCGGGCAATGGGGTTTGGACAATTCTTTCCGGCAACGGTATATTGGCCGACTCAAGCCTTGTAAACACCCAGGTTACCAATCTAAGCGAAGGAGCCAATGTTTTTGTATGGACCATCTCCGGCAGCCTTTGTTCTGACACCACCGATACCGTTACCATTACACGTAAGTGCAATATCCCACCCGTGATTGCTAACGACTCGTTTGCCATTCAGGAAGATTCTCTGCTGGTGGATACCCTGCTTACTGTTGCCGATTACGACCCTGATAGCACCCAACTCCGTGTAGATACCATTCCGGTTTCAGGTCCTGCACATGGCCGTATCACCTTAAATCCGGATGGTTCATTTGTTTTCAAGCCCGACACGAATTATTACGGCAAGGATACCATTGTGGTAAGGGTTTGCGACAATGGCATACCACTGCCGCCAATATGTGAGAACGACACCCTGTTTATCGTGATTCATCCGGTAAACGATGCTCCGCTGATATACAGTGAAGACCTTACTACGCCTGTTGATTCTGTACTCACCGGAAACATACTTGCCAATGGTGATGCCGATCCGGATTCGACTACACTGGTGGTGGATACCATCCCCTTGTCAGGCCCAACGCATGGCACATTTGTCATTGACAGTACCGGGCAGTTTACTTATACCCCCGATACTTCTTTTGCCGGTGCCGATACCATTCTGATTCGGGTATGTGATCAGGGTTTCCCATTGCCACCAATGTGTGGAACTGACACACTGATAATACTGGTAAAACCAAAGCAAAACATCCCACCGGTTATCACTCCAGACAGCCTGATACTGCTTGAAGACGAATCAGGCAGTGGCTCCTTGCTTGTGGGTGATTTCGACCCTGATAACACAACACTGAGCGTTGATACGGTGCCTCTATCAGGTCCCTCACACGGTACGATACGCCTGAATCCGGACGGTTCTTATACATATACGCCCGAACCGGATTATTATGGCTACGACACCGTTATTGTGGCCGTATGCGATTCTGGACTCCCATTGCCTGCCATTTGTTTGCCAGATACCCTGACCATACGGATTGACCCTGTGAATGATGCGCCACAAATTGTGAACGACAGCGCTGAAACTACCTTGGGTACACCTGTAACGGGTAATTTAATGCTCAATGATTCAGACAAGGAAACCGCTTTAAGAACCGACAGTATTCCGCTTCTTGGACCATCAAATGGCCAGATAGTTGTTCATCCTGACGGGGCATTTACTTATACGCCGGATACTGGCTTTGTAGGTCTGGATACCGTGGTGGTGATGGTTTGTGATTCAGGCTTCCCACTTCCGGCAATTTGTAAGCCCGATACCCTCTTTATTTGGGTACGTGATACCAGTCAGATACAGATAAATGCCGGAGATGACCAAACGCTTTGTGCAGATTCAACCAGGCTAAACGCAACACCAGCACAGGCTCCGGGTATTGGTTTCTGGACATTTGCAGCAGGTAGCGGCCAGTTTGCCGATAGTACCAATGCAAGTACAATGGTATTTAACCTTAGCACAGGGCTTAACCGTTTGGTATGGACCGTACGCAGCGGCTTGCAAGAAAAAACCGACACTGTTATCATAACTGTTCAACAAGTCCCTACGAAGGCACAGGCTGGCCTTGACCAAACGATTTGTGGTGATTCAACGCTGCTCGAAGGCAATCTCCCAATGATTGGCACAGGGGTATGGACGAGCATTAGCGGCAGTTCGGCCATCAAACAGCCCGACAGCTCACAAACACCGGTGTTGAATATGCAGGCTGGTCAGCATTTATTTGTGTGGACCATCAGCAATGGAACCTGCGTATCATCCGACACCATGCAGGTAAGCGCATGGCTGATGCCAAATGCCTTTGCCGGAGTTGACTCTTCGATTTGCCCTACGGATGAAGAATTCAAGTTGTATGCTTCTGATTCAGGGGCGGTTACAAGCACTTGGTCGGTGCTGATGGGCAATGCCATTGTGAACGATACGGCAGATGCACAATCTGTTGTCAGCGGATTTTCTCCGGGCTTGAATATCTTGTTGTACACAGTATCAAATGGGCCTTGCGTGTATTCTGATAGCCTTCAGATTATCTTGCTCAATGGAGATAGTATTCCGTGTAAAGTACCAGAAGTGTTTATTCCGGAAGGGTTCTCGCCGGATGAAGACGGAGTAAATGACAAGTTTGTCATTTATGGTGTGAATGGTAAACGTATTTCGTTGCTGGTGTTCAATCGTTGGGGCACATTGGTATATGAAAGCAACAATTACCTCAATAACTGGGATGGTACCTGTAACCAGCCAAATGTACTATCTGGCGATTATTTGCCGGAAGGAACGTACTTTTACATCGTAAAAATTGAGGGTGAAACTGACCATCGTAAAGGATACCTGACCTTATGGAGATGAAATCAATAACTTTGTCGTTCAGGTTAAGCATGAAAAAACAGCTTACATCCCTTCTGGCAGCTTTGCTGTTTGCTCTGAATATACAGGCGCAGCAAGACCCTATGTACAGTATGTATATGTTCAACATGATGGCCATTAACCCGGCTTATGCGGGCACCAATGACCATGTTGTAGCTACCGGTTTGTTCAGAAGGCAGTGGTTAAACTTTCCAGGTTCGCCTCAAACGGCCACTTTTACCGCCCACGCGCCCATGAAAAACGAGAAAGTTGGGCTGGGCATCAGTTTCATCAATGACCGCCTGGGTGATATGAGTACCAATGCCGCCATGGCTGCCTATTCATACCACCTGCGTTTCAGGAAATCACGCCTGTCATTAGGTCTTCAGGCAGGCGCACGAAATTTCAACATCAACCTTTCAGAGCTTAAACTCAGTCCGGTTTATCAGTACGATGATGCGTTTGCCAACAACATCAATACCTGGAGCTTTAACTTCGGCACGGGGCTTTTTTGGTATTCTGATAAATATTACCTCGGGGTAAGCCTTCCGCATATACAGAACAATATTTTAAGCAATCAGCAGCTCAACACGGTGTATGTGGCAAGGTTGAGAACCCATGTGAATGTTGCCGGGGGCTATGTTTTTACAATTAATCCGATGCTGAAATTAAAGCCTTCGTTTTTAGTAAAACACGTAGGCGGGGCGCCGGTTCAGATTGACCTTAATGCTAATGTGTACTGGCTTGATGTGCTAAGCATCGGGGCTTCGTACCGTTCAGTAAGTGCATTTGTGTTGATGGCTGAGGTACAGCTAAACAAGACTTTCAGGCTGGGGTATGCTTATGACCAGACCACCAACCGGATGAGAGGCTATACCGGTGGCACCCATGAAATCATGCTTCGGGTGGATGCCGGATTTAACAAAAACAGAACCATTACGCCCAGATATTTCTGATGAACAGCACTCAGAACATACTATTCAGGTTTAAAATCATAGCAATGCTTTGCCTATTGCTGGGGGTAAAAGCAAGTGCCCAATCTCCGGCAGAAAGAAGGGCGAACCGCTTGTTTGAAAACTTCTCTTATGAACCGGCAATAGAGCTGTACGAATACGTTATCCGAAAAAATCCGGAAAACCGTTCTGTGATACGCAATCTTGCCGAATCATACCGCAAGACAAATAATCCGGCAAAAACAGCCCAATGGTTGGCAAGAGCTATTGAGGTGGGTATCAACCGGAATGAAGACATCCTCTATTACGCCCAGGCATTAGAGATGATTGGAAAGAAAGAAGAAGCTACAAAATATTTCCAAAAATATGATCAGCTGATGGGTGCTGATAAAAGGGGGGAACGCTTTGCCAAATCATTGACAAATTATGTTGACTTGTTCATGGAATCGGGTCAGTTCAGGGTAGAGAATATTCGCGAAAACACTAAAGACGCTGATTTTAGTCCGGCGTTTTACCCTGGGGGACTGATGCTGGTTTCAGAAAGAGGTAACAGCGCATACATTAAATCTGTTTTCCCCTGGAACAACCGGCGCTGGTTAGATTTATTCGTAAGTACAGGTGAAAACGACTCCAATCTCACTTCCACCACAAGGCTTCCGGATCGAATCAATTCAAAATACCACGAAGGCCCGGTAAGTTACAGCCCCGAACGTAACATGCTGGCATTTACACGCAACAATTACTTCGATGGCAAGGTGCAACGCAGTAGCGACCATATCAACAAACTCAGTATTCTGTTTACAAGTCCTAAAGGCAAAGGGTGGACAAAACCGGTGAAGTTTGCGCACAGCAGTGCTGAATACTCAGTAGGGCATCCTGCATTTGGCAAACAGGGCACTACGATGTGGTTTATCAGCGATATGCCCGGTGGTTTAGGAGGCACTGATATTTATGTGAGTCGTTTGGAAAATGATGTTTGGTCGAAGCCCGAGAATCTGGGGCCAAAGGTAAACTCCGAAGGCAATGAAATGTTTCCTTTTGTGCTGAACGACAGCCTGTTATACTTTGCATCCAATGGTTGGGGAGGCTTAGGGGGGCTTGATATTTTTAAATTCAACCTTCAGGATGCACAGCAAACGAAGCCCGACAATATTGGTTCTCCGGTAAATAGTTCCGGTGATGACTTCGGTCTTATTATGCGGCCCGGAGCCCGGTCAGGTTTTTTCACCTCCAACCGTGAAGGGGGCAAGGGCAATGATGATATTTACCGGTTCACCTACTCTCCAAGGCCGGGTGCAATTCTTGTAATTGATCAGGATGAGGTAAAACCAATCTCCAGGGCCAATGTTAGTTGGAAGCTTGAAGGTGACAGCATTGTCAAAGAAGGAATTACAGATTTAGAAGGCAAGACTTCCACCTTTTTAAAGCCCTGCCAATGGTACCAGATTAGTGTTAAGGCAGATGGATATCCTGAGAAGGTAATACCTGTTCAAACGGCTTGTCCGGTAAAACCCGGTGAAGAAATCAGAATTCTGGTGAAAAAGCCAAAGTTATACGGCAATGTATTTAACAAATACCTCAATACCGATATTGAAGGAGCAGCGATTCAGTTGTTTGATCTTAGCACCGGGGGCAAAGAAGTGGGCAGTGCTACAAGTGATGCAAAAGGTTATTTCAAGTTTATTTTATATCCCTGCCACGAATACAAGGTTGTAGCCCGGAAAGAAGGTTTACCGGAAGTAAGCCGCATTTTCAAAGCGCCTTGTACCGATAAAGAGGAGGATGTTGCTGTGAAGCTGGGTACAGGTATTGCGCCTCAGCGGGGAGCTTCATTACAGGTGTATATTACAGATGAACAAAGTGGCGCCCCTGTTGCCGGAGCCCGTGTGAGCGTTCTCGATAAAAAAGGTGATGTGAATGATTACCTTACCGATGACAATGGTTTTTTCGAAACGGTTTTACTTGAAGGAAATACATACAAGGTGGATTCGCGCCGTGTAGGTTATTTTTCAACTTCAAAAAGTAAGATGGATATTACCGTTGCAAAAGGTGAGCGTAAAATAATAAAAGACCTCAAGCTCCTTAAATTAGCAGAAGGCGGCACCATCGCCCTTGAGGGTATTTTCTATGACCTTGCCAAATATGATATTCGCCCGGATGCTGCGCGGGTATTGGATTATGTTGTGCAGGTGATGAATGAAAACCCTTCGATGAAAATCGAATTAGGCTCACATACAGATGCACAGGGAAGCGATGCCGATAACTTAGTTCTTTCAGATAAAAGAGCAAAAGCCGCCGCTGAATACATTATCAGCAAGGGCATTCAGGCCGACCGTATCACCGGAAAAGGATATGGAGAAACTCGCCTGAAAAATAAATGTGGTAACGGTGTTAAATGCCCAGACAAACTGCACCAGGAAAACCGCAGAACCGAAATTCAGATTCTCGATTTCGAGTAAAAGCTACGGTAGAAAGGTTGTTTTTCAAAACACAATTCATTTGAATCAATAATTCACCATCTTATTGTAAGGTTTTTCTGAAATGTTTTGGGCGCGTCCCTCCTTGCGTCGGGGCAGGCCTTTCATTACAAGTCCGGCCTCCCGCAATCCTTCCCGCTTCGGGCTTTCCATTGCAGTCCTTCGCGCAGCCGTATATCCTGCCTTTATCACCTTGCTATCACAATTTTTTGCGTGCTGACGGTACCATCACTGTTGGTCAGCTTTGCCAGGTATAAGCCCATCGGCAAATGCCCTACCTGTATCGCCTCCA
>JAIBAI010000092.1 GCA_019695235.1 Bacteroidia bacterium
TGCAATTGATGAGATTGTACTTATCGGTATCAAAATCCCGTATATCGGCAATGCTTTGTTTGAGTACTTTGGAAGTGCCATCATAAGCCAGTACCATTTCATAGCCTTCTGAAACCTGCCTGTACTGTACCTTGATGGTGAATTTATTGTACTGCCTGTATTGATTGTGCTGTACATCGGTATCTTCCAGCCACACTTCCACATCTTCGGTAAAGTTGGGAAATACAATAGCCCCTTCAATGGTTTTGAAATAGTGCAGGATGATGTAGCGGAAGTAGTGAATGGAAAAGCCAATGGCTTCTGTAAAAACTATTTTCTTTTCAATGGCTCCCGGCCTGGCGGGTTGAAAATCGCTGTAGTAGTTTTTGTATTTGTCTTCTCTGCCTTCGGGAAATGATTCAAACAACTTATCCCAATAGATAGGAGCAAACCCCTTCTGCTTCTCGCCATAGAAAGCAAAAGTTTGGTTATCTACTACCGGTTTGAATGGGATAATATTGAGTTGAATCTCTTGCATTGTTAAATTTTTATTATTCCAGACCCATCGCCTTAAATGCCGCATCAACCGGATCTGAGTAAACAACTAAACTGAATTTTGAAATTAAGTCAGAAGGCACTTTCGCCAACTGTGCCATATCAACTGCAGGTATCAATACTTTCTTTGCTCCGCTATCTGCCGAAACCTGAAGATACTCCCCAAGATTATCTGAGCCAATGATTGCACCACCTATGCTCATTGAACCCAATATTGCCAATTGCGGAATTAATGGTCTTTCAGCAATAGATGATACAATAGATAAAAACATAGCAAGTTCCAATCCTTTGGTATTGCCAATACCATTTAAGTCAGTGGCTTTTAGGTGAAACTCAAAATCGCTGAACTTAGCCGTCTGCGTAATTCGGTTAAGGTTTGAACGAACATAGTTCACCGCTTCTTTCAATTCTTCTTTGATGGCTGTGCCACCACCAAAACCGGTATCGCTTATTTTTCCGTTACCCGGCATCCTTTGTATATCCAAACGGAATAAGCCCTTGTGGCCAGAATCAGCATTTTTTCCAATAGCATATACAGTTCCTGCTGGCAAATCGCCTTCAGGAATCAATGATTTTCCTCCACTCTCGGGTACGCAAACAAAATGCTCTTCGTTATCCTCTAAATCGATATAACTGAAATGCACATCGTAAAACTCCATGCCACCTATTTTCTTCAACTGCTCTTTTACCCGCCTGCGGCCAATCAAAGCATATTCAAGACATTTCCGAATATCCTCTTTTGTGAACTTTCCATCTGGGAAAAGCAGCTTTACCAAACCACTTACGGTACGTTTCACAGCAATTGTATCTCGCTGATTCAAGTCCTTTCCTAAGCGGAAATACTGGCTAATGACATCTGAGAAGTTGTGCTTTCGTAACTCCCTCAGGCACTCAGCATAATAGTCCGAAATAAAGCCATAAGCATTGGTAAAAAACTCAGGACGCATTTTAGGTATTTCCCAACCAGGCAGGTAATGATGGAAGCGGTCGAAGAAAGCCGTATCAATCATATCCTTTGGAAATGGCGAAAGCAAGTGACTTGTCTTTACCAGGTTTTCGATGGAGCCATTGATGTTGCCTACAAACACCATTGAGGCATCTGCATTTACACTTTCTTTTCCTCTGCTGAAAGAACCATTGGCCATGAAACCCTTCATGATCTGAATGCTGTCTTTGTCCTTCATGTTGATGCCCGCTACTTCATCAAAAGCCACTACATCCCACATGCCAACTAAACCAACCGTTCTTGTACTCATGTTGTAAAACAAGTTGGCAACAGTTGTTTGTCCACCTGAAATCAAAATGGAGTAAGGTGAAATCTCATCATACACATAGGACTTACCGGTACCTCTTGGACCTAACTCGCAGATGTTGAAATTCTTTTCAACAAATGGAATCATCCGGGCCACCAGGTGCCATTTGGTTTTCTCATCCAAATTCACCGGTTCCATACCCACACTACGGCAAATGATATCGATCCATTCTTCCAATGTAAAATCCTGTCTATGCTTGATGAAATCAGATATATCTGTTTCCGGCATCTGAATGGGTTTCAGCTCCACTATCTTGAATGGTGAATCCTTTGAGTTCTCATCAAACCAATATTCCAATGTGAGAATTGACCAAATACCACCAGCCAATAATTTTTCATACTTGCGGATATAACTATCATCAATAATCACATTTTTGATGTTGATGTTTGAAAGCAACCCTTCGTATCTGTCAGCTTTCTCATTCAGTTTTGCTGTAACCCTGTCAATGATTTTATAGCGGCCCTTCTCCTTAATCTTGGCTTTTATTTTCTCTGATTCATCGGGCCTTACATAATTATCAGCCAATATCTGTTTTACTTTCAGAATGCCGTCCTTTATGGTTGCTTCATCATCTGTTGCACAATACATACCCAGCAGGTATTCCAATACATACACCGGAACATTAGCTCCTTCTTTGATTTGCTTGGTTAAATCCTTGCGAACTACTTTTCCTGCAAAGGACTGATTGAGTTTTGTATCTAATGCATCCATATTATTATCATTTTAAAAATCATCAAACTCACTGCTAAATGCGATGAGCATTCGGTAAGTGATGCTTTTATATATTTTGAACTGACTTGTTCCCTCAATTTGTTCTTCCAGCTTGAGGTAAACATCCTGCCCATTGTGTTTAGAAGCCTCGGCAGTAAATAGAAAGCTTTGTCGCTTTTCTCTTGCCATTGCATCGCTTTCGGTGCTGTTGAATAAAAGTGTACCTACATCTGATATTAACTGCCCGGCACCTGTGTAAAAACCTGCCTTTATTTGACGTGGCTGAATTTTATCCGCCACAGGCTGTTTCTGATAAAAACTAACTGCAAATGTGTTGCTGGTAATATTGGATGTGCCGCTGATAATATCAATCTCAACTTGTTCAATATCACTTTTACGAGCTTTGTTGATTTCCAATACCGGAACAACGATTTCCTGTAAACTTGCACCCCCATGTACAAAACGGCTGCCTGCACCCTGAATGCGGATTCGATTAATGGATTTTGGAATCTGGGCTTCAGTTTCATCCGCAAAGCCCAGAGCCTTTCCTTCCCATTTTTGAACGGATGTATTTGGTGCTAAATTCTTACCTAACACAAATCTTCTGCTGGTTTTATAAAGCGTTCCAGCCGGAGAAAAATCGGTGAATTCAGATTCATCCAACCGATTGTGTTGATACAAGTATCCATGATCGGCAGTAATAATCATATTGTAGCCGTTCATATTATTGATGTGTTTGAGAATACGCAGCAAGTACTCAAACTCTGTTTCAGTAGCTTCAAATACTTTTCCTTCGGACGTTTTATCATCGCCTGTTTTATCAATATGATTGCTGTATATGTAAATCACATTGTAAGGCTTGATGAACTCTCTGCCTTCGGTATTTGACTTCATTTTCAGAAATTCTTCTGCACCAATAGCGATACTACCGGCATACGACTTTTGCAAAACCTTTGTACGATTGGGGGTTCCTTGTGTACTGATGCCATCTGCGTAAACAATATCGCTTTGTTCTTCAAACGTAAGAGTCATATGTGGTAATAAGGAAGCCATGCCCAATTGGGTATATGAGGGCAATGAACCCAGTACTGCATTCAGCGTTGCGGTGTATCGATCTTCCTGCAAAATGAGTTCTCTTAATTCAGCAGCAGATTCAAATCTCAATGCATCGGAGATAATAACAAAAACCCTGTTCTCCTTTTGGATGTATGGAGCAACCCATTGCTGATAAAATTGTTTTTGATTGATCGTCTTTTCTATATTCCAGACAGGCATCCCAGCTATAGCTGCCTGCCAATTATCACCCAACTTCAGCAAAAAAGAATTGCCGTATGCTTTTTCAATTTGCTGGGTAAGGTCTTTCAAAATATTTTGGTGCTCTGCCTGTTCACTGGCATAAATGTATTTGCGGT
>JAIBAI010000093.1 GCA_019695235.1 Bacteroidia bacterium
CAGAAAAACGCCCCTGTTTACGGATGCGAAAAAAGCTATTCAGGACCCGCATTTTGTATATTTGACATTCTCTACCTTTTCATGAAATAGTTGTAGAAGAGTTTGAATAAAAAAACAAGACAGTAATGGCAATTGTTAGTGGCTTTCGAACAAACATTGGTTACAATTTGTGCAAAAGTAAAAGGCAAGAGAAATGAGTGAAATCATCATTTATCAATCGGCCGACAATACCCCGCAAATACAAGTGAAATTTGTGGGCGAAAATGTGTGGCTTGCACAGACACAGTTGGTTGAACTATACCAAAGCAGCAAAGCCAACGTAAGCGAACACATCAAACATATTTTCGAGGAGGGTGAGCTGAACAAGGCGGCAGTTGTTCGGAATTTCCGAACAACTGCCGCAGACGGCAAAAGCTATAATGTAGAACATTACAGTCTGGATATGATTATTTCGCTGGGATATCGCATTAAATCAAATATTGCCACCCAATTCCGCATTTGGGCCACTCAACGCCTTAAAGAATATCTCATAAAAGGCTTTACTATAGACAGTGAACGCCTTAAAGATGGCGGAGGGGGAAACTACTGGAAAGAACTGTTAGACACGATCCGGGATATACGCAGCAGCGAAAAAGTAATGTACCGCCAGGTACTGGATTTATATGCCACGGCAATGGATTACAACCCAAAAGCAACTGAAAGTCTCACGTTTTTTAAAATTGTGCAAAACAAACTGCATTTTGCTGCCCACGGGCACACTGCCGCCGAGGTGATATATTTTAGAGTAGATTCTGACAAACCATTTGCGGGGCTTACCAATTTTAAAGGTGCTCGTCCCACCCAGGCCGAAGCATTGATTGCCAAAAATTATTTGCAGGCCGAAGAGCTAAAAGTCCTCAACAATTTAGTATCGGCCTATTTTGATTTGGCAGAAATAAACGCCATTGAAGAGAAGCCCATGAAAATGGCAGACTACATTGCGGAGTTAGACCACATACTAGCTTCAACCCGAAGAAAATTACTGCCTGATGCGGGGAACGTAAGCCAGGCCCTTGCCGAAGAAAAAGCGAAAACAGAGTTTCGCAAATACCAGAACAAAACACTGAATGATGTGGAAAAGGCCTATCTCGAGAGTTTGAAGCAAATCGAAAAACAAGTAAAAAAGAAAAAATAAACAGTTAAAAAGGGGCGCTTCTTTCACAATAGCCTTTTTAATTTCTACTATTGTAATCCCTAAATGCCTTGTGTAGCAGAAGCTATCGGGGGCGCTTCGGTTTCGTTTCTTTAAAACTGATTTACAAGTCCCTGATATCGTACCTGTTGGCCGTATATTTTTCGGGATTTTCGATAATTTCAATGAGTTTTATCGCTACCTGATCAGGAGATGCTAATTTACCTTCCCGGTGCAGGGTAGTGAATTTATCGAGACTGCTAAAACCCTCCTTGTTGCTTGCCCTGATGTGTGCCTGCATGGGGGTGTCTAATATGCCGGGTGCTACTGAGAAAATTCGTGTCTGGGAGTCGTGATGCAATTGTCGTTCAAGTGCAATTGTTTCACCCAGCATGTCTAATCCGGCTTTGCTGCTGCAATACATTGCCCATCCATCATAAGGGTTCTGTGCTGCCCCTGAGCTGATATTGAGTATGCTTCTTCGCCCCGGCAGGCCTTGTGTTTGTTTTAAAAAACGGTTGCTTAGTATGGCCGGACTTACCAAATTCAGGATAAGCCCCTCGCGCAGGGTCTTATCCGAAAGCGTCCCCATCCAGCCAATTTCGCCCAATGTACCTGCGTTGTTTATCAGTAACACTTCTGTGGCCTGCCCCGGGCTGAAATCAAGCTGCTCTGCTGCTCCGGCTTGTGAAAGGTCAAGGCCCAGGTGCTGGTAATTCGGATGTTCAGGCCCGGGGTTCCGTGAAATACCATATACACACCACCCTTTCGACAAAAGACATTCGGCAAGCGCCTTCCCAAGACCGCTGCTGGTACCGGTGATCCAGGCTTGTTTCATCTTGCTTTATACATTGTTCAATCCGGCCTCTAAATCAGCCAGCAGGTCTTCAACATCTTCAATACCCACACTAAGGCGTATCAGGCCATCACTAATACCAATACGCAGGCGCTCCTCATGCGGAATAGAAGCATGGGTCATTGTAGCAGGATGATTGATCAAACTCTCAACGCCACCAAGGCTTTCAGCAAGAGCAAACAAACGGGTACTTCTGAGCATGTTGTGTGCCGCTTCCATGCCTGGCTTTTTAAGTTCGATACTCATCATGCCACCAAAATCACGCATTTGCTTTTTGGCAACAGCATGATTGGGATGGTCTTCAAACCCTGGCCAGTAGACTCTGGCAACCTTCGGATGGTTGTGTAAAAAGTGAGCTACAGTTTTTCCGTTGCTGCAATGTGCCTGCATGCGAACATGCAGGGTTTTTAGACCACGAAGAATCAAAAAACAATCCATTGGCCCCGGAATAGCACCACTGCTCTTCTGAATGAAATACAATTTCTCACGCAGTTCATGATCATTCATCATCAGGCAACCATGCACTACATCACTGTGCCCGCCAATGTATTTTGTACCACTATGCATCACAAGGTCTGCGCCGTGGTCAATAGGGCTTTGAAGCCAGGGCGACGCAAATGTATTGTCAACACACAACAGAATCTTGTGGGCTTTACACACCTCTGACAAGGCAGCGATATCAGTAATGTTCATCAGTGGGTTGGTTGGTGTTTCAGCCCAGACGAGTTTGGTTTTCTCATTGATGAAAGGCAAAAGTGCCCCGGGGGTATGAAGTGGTACAAAGTGAAATTTGATGCCGAACTTCTCGAACACCTTGGTAAATAGGCGGTAAGTGCCACCGTACATGTCTTCTGATGCAATTACCTCATCACCAGGGCTCAGCAGTTTTAACACAGCATCAGTAGCGGCAACGCCACTGCCAAAGCTCAGACCAAATGCAGCGTTCTCAATTTCTGCCAGGCAGGCCTCAAGTGCAGTACGGGTCGGATTCTGTGAACGGGCGTATTCATACCCTTTGTGCTGCCCGGGCGAGGCTTGCACATAGGTAGAAGTCTGAAAAATCGGGGTCATGATAGCACCTGTAGAGGGGTCAGGCTCCTGACCGGCATGAATAAGTTTTGTTGCGAGCTTCATAGTTTGCATCAGAAAGGCTGCAAAGTAAATCAATTCAGCCGTCAAAGCACTACTTTTGCACCCATGAAAAGCAAACGATTTGCCAAAGAGTCAAAAGCTGTAACCACCGAAATTGTCCTCCCAAACGACACCAACACCCTGGGAAACCTGATGGGAGGTCGTTTACTGCACCTGATGGATATCTCTGCCGCCATTTCGGCACACCGGCACTGCAAACGCATTGTGGTAACCGCCTCTGTAAACCATGTTTCGTTTGATAAACCTATCCGGCTTGGTGATATTATTACACTTGAAGCGCAGGTTTCACGGGCGTTTACCTCTTCAATGGAAGTGTATGTTGATGTTTGGGTCGAAGACCAGACAACAGGCGAGCGCATCAAGCACAACGAGGCAATCTATACCTTTGTGGCAGTAGATCAGTTAGGTAATCCAATTTCCGTGCCTGAATTGATTCCTGAAACCGAACAGGAGAAAATTCGCTTCGACGGAGCCTTGCGCCGCCGGCAATTGAGCCTGATTCTGGCAAGAAAAATGAAGCCGGAAGAAGCAACAGAGCTCAAAGCACTCTTTATGGGCAGTTAAAATTGAATATTCAAATTTTGCCGGAAGAAAAGCCATAGCTTAAAACTTCATCAGTCTACCTAAAATATATTTTCTTTACAATCGTTCAGGAAACGTTTTGAACCCGAATCCGTTTGAGATAAAAATGAAGGCATTATTCATTCTATTGGCAGGCTGTATGCTATGGCTGAATACTGCGGGACAGGAATTCCCGGCTGAACAGGGCAATCAACCCGGAAC
>JAIBAI010000005.1 GCA_019695235.1 Bacteroidia bacterium
AGCATGCCAGATGCAAATACATTTGCGGTTAGCAATGGGTCATCAATAGAGATGTATAGTTGGGATGGAAATGATTGGACTCAAAAAGGAGCAGGAATATCTGGAGGTAGTAGAGTAGATATGCCGGATGCCAACACAATTGCGATAAGTGATCCTTTGGATGGACTCCCTTATAAAGGAAAAGCAGCAATTTATCGCTGGAATGGGACAGAGTGGGTTCAACCTGACACTGCTTTTATTGGGGAAAATTATGATTATTTAGGAGCGGCAATAAGCATGCCAGACGGCAATAATATAGCCATTGGTATCCCTGGTTTTAGTAGTGGCGGAACTACTGAATCTGCGCGATACGTAAGGGTGTATTCATTAGGTAATGATGTGGGAATTGATAAGAACTACTTTGATCCAAAATTTATGATTACACCTAATCCTGCAAGCAGCTACATTACGCTTAATGAACTTCCAACAAACCCTAACATAAAAATAACAGATACAACAGGAAAAACAGTGTTTTCTGGTACAACAAACACCACTGAACTTAGTATAAACACTTCTGATTTTGCCAATGGAATTTACATCGTAATGGTTTCATCAGAAAGAAAATCTGTAAATAAAAAACTAATAATTAATCACTAAATAAACTATTACAACTGAATGTCAAAAAAGGGCTGAACTAAAGTTCAGCCCTTTTTTGTTGGCCTGCCCTTCGCAACAGGGATGGCCGTCCATGGGTCATCTGGCCAGGCGTGTTTCGGGTAACGCCGTTTCAATTCTTTACGCACCTCAAAATAGGTTGAATTCCAAAAGCTTCGCAGGTCTGCTGTTACCTGTACCGGTTTGTACCCTGGCGAAAGCAGGTGCAGGAGCAATGGTGTTTTTCCCTCGTTGATTCGGGGGGTATCAGCCATACCAAATACTTCCTGCAGGCGCACTGATAAAACAGGTGCTGCCCCTGTCGGCAGATAGCTAATGGGTAGGCTTGAACCACTGGGAACCTGTATCTTTTCAGGAAGCTTATGGTTCAACTCCTGCATACGTTCCCAACCGAGCCATTGCTCTATCAGTGGTCTTAAGGCTATACGCTGCAGGTCTTCGTTTTTTTTCACCTTGTCTAATGGAGCGTTAAACCATGCTTCAAGATGGTTCAAAAGCGCTGTTGTTGATATATCGGGGCAGTCGCTGCTTCCGTTCCAGGCACTCATACAAAACATGCGGTTTTGAAGGCTTGACACTGCCGCATCCCAGTTTAACAACTGCTCCCCGTCGCGTTGAATGGCTGCCAAAATTGCTGCTTTCACCCTTGCCGGGTCTGGGTTTGTCAAGGGTTTCGACTTCAGAACCAGGCTACCCAGGCGTAAATCCTGGCTGTTTACCAATCCACCTTTGCGGGTATCCCAGACTATAACTTCCTGTTCTTTCACACGATGAATAAGGTCGCCCGGATGTATCGGGGCTGCCAGAAATATCTTCCCCATGCCTTCACGCATATCCAGATGGGCCACAGCCAACCAGGGCTCATGTGCCAGAGGGTCCTGGTGTGAGATCATTGCAAGGCGTCCGTTCGACAATTGAAACTGGGCATTGTTGCCTGGGCGTGCAGAGGCAATACGTTCGGGGAAGGCAAATGCAAGCAACAATCCTGTCTCATAAGGGTCAACCTGACCCTTATCTTCGTTAATTCCCAGGAGTTTGCAAAATGAAGTTGCACTTTTTGTAATCTGAACCCAGCGCCCATCACGGTTAGTCTGCCCTGTCCTTGTTCTGCGGAGTTTTTCAATACGCAGGGTTATATCAGCACCGGCCTCTCTGCCAAGAGGGTCACGGTTATCTAAAACTGCTGCCAGGTCAGCAGCGAGTGCTTTCTGCTCATTTGATTCTGCTTTGAGCAACATGTGCGCTAAGCGCGGATGGCAGGGCATGCGTAATAACTGTTTGCCGTGCTCTGAAATTTTGCCGCCTTCAAGCGCTTCCAGCTCCTCAAGTAATTGCCTGCTTTGTTCGTAAGCCGCTGCGGGCGGGAGGTCTATCCACGAAAGGTCTGTTGGTCTTAAACAGCCCCAGGAAGCCAACTCAAGCACCAAACCACTAAGGTCGGCTTCCATGATTTCTGGCACACGGCGTGCATCAAGCCTTTGTTGAGTAGCAAGTGTCCACATCCGGTAACAACTGCCCGGTTCGGTACGTCCGGCACGACCGGCGCGCTGTTCTGCAGCATCAGCAGTGATACGTACTGTAACAAGTCGCGAAAGACCAGTGCCGGGATCAAATTGCAACTTACGCGTAAATCCACTGTCAATAACAATTCTTACCCCGCCAATGGTCAGGCTGGTTTCAGCAATTGAGGTCGCCAGCACCACCTTTCTCCGGCCAGCCTTATCCGGTAATAAAGCCTGCTTTTGCTTTGCCGGAGGCAATTGCCCGAACAAAGGATAGATTGCCAAATCAAGCGCTTCCTTTTCAAGTAGTGCAGCACATTTAACAATCTCTGCTTCGCCTGGAAGAAAGGCAAGTATATCGCCCTTTTCGGCCATCAAACAAGTAAGCACCTGGCGTGCCATGAGTTCGGGCAACATACGCTCATCGGCCTCCTGACCATAGCGTATATCCACCGGATAAGCTTTACCGGCACTGCTTATAAGCGGGGCATCGAGCATCCGGCACAAACCTTCCGTATCAAGTGTGGCCGACATAATTAAAATGCGCAAATCAGGCCTGAGTACCTGCTGTGCCTCTCTGCATAGCGCCAAAGCCAAATCAGCATGGATGCTCCTTTCGTGAAATTCATCAAAAATCACCAGCCCCACCCCTTCAAGCGTATTGTCGCTTTGCAACATACGTGTGAGGATTCCTTCAGTAAGTACCTCGACCTTGGTGTTAGAACTAATTTTATTCTCAAACCTGATACGGTAACCAATGGTTTCTCCGGCTTCTTCACCCAGCATTTCTGCCATGCGTGTGGCAACAGCACGGGCTGCCAAGCGCCTTGGTTCAAGCATTAAAATCTTTTGACCCTGTAGCCAGCTTTCATCTTTCAGGGCAAGTGGTAGTAGCGTGCTTTTGCCTGCACCAGGCGGGGCCGACAATACCAGTGTGTTCTTACCTTCGAGTGCCTGCCTGAGCGCTGGTATAACCTGTACAACAGGCAGTTGTGAATGCAGTGAATTAAAAGACAAACTGGTGATTTATTATGCGAATTCTTTTGTTGTTTATAGCAACAAAATCACCAACCGGTGTTAAACTGTTTCAAAAATCGCAGGTCGTTCTGAGAAAAAAGACGCAAATCTTTTACCTGGTATTTCAAAATTGCAATGCGTTCAATGCCCATACCCAGCGCGAAACCGGTATATTTTTCCGGGTCAATATTGCAATTTCGCAGCACATTAGGGTGCACCATCCCGCAACCTAAAATCTCAACCCAACCCGAATATTTACAGATATTGCATCCATCGCCTTTACAAACCGAGCAGGAGATATCCATTTCTGCCGATGGTTCTGTGAAAGGAAAATACGAAGGCCGCAAGCGGATTTGTGTGTCTTTCCCGAACAGCTCTCTTGCAAGATAGAGCAGTGTTTGCTTCAAATCTGCAAACGAAACACCCTGGTCAATATAAAGCGCTTCCACTTGGTGAAAGAAACAATGTGCACGTGCCGAAACGGCTTCGTTGCGATAAACCCGGCCTGGCATAATCATGCGGAAAGGCGGTTGTCCGGCTTCCATCATTCTTATTTGAACTGATGAGGTATGGGTGCGCAGCGCCATCTCAGGTTCAGTACTGATAAAGAATGTGTCTTGCATATCACGGGCCGGATGGTCTTTCGGGAAGTTCAAAGCCGAGAAGTTATGCCAGTCGTCTTCAATTTCCGGACCTTCAGCTACCGAAAAACCTATGCGGTTAAAAATCTCCTGAATCTCATTGGCAACAATAGAAAGGGGATGCCGGCTGCCTAATGAAAAAGGCCATCCCGGAGCAGAATAATCTGTTTGTTGTGCCTGTTTCGCCGAATGATTTGTTGTAGAAGAAGCTGCTTTCCATGCCGCTTCAGCCTTGCTTTTCAATACGTTCAGCGATTTACCAATATCTTTTCTGTACTGGGGTTCTACTGCTCTGAATGTGTCAAACAGCAGGCTAATCCGGCCTTTTTTACTTAAATATTTCAGCCTGAATTGCTCTGCTTGCTCAGCAGAACCAAGCTGAAGTGCATTCAGCTCTTGGTCAATACTTTCAATTTCTACAACTAGCGGATGTTTTTCCATACCAGGCAAAGATAAGGGAAACCTAATGCCTTGCCGAAACGTATATACGAAACCACATGAGGGAATCGTTTTTTTATTACATTTGAACACTCTATCGCATACCATGAAACCTTTGCCGAAAATCAACCTGGTGCTAATTATTGCCCTTCTGTTCACAGGTCTTAGCTCCTGCAAGAAAGAAGATCAAACTTCTACGTTGGTTGTCAAGGTTGTTCGTGCAAGTGGTTCCCCTCTCAGTGGAGCCCGTGTTAAAATCACCTCTAAGCAGGCGCAGACTTCCGGCAAAGGTGAGATGGCTGATTATCTGCCCAAAACAGCATTAACTGACGGGGCTGGCTTAAGTACCTTCACTTTTAAATATCCGGCAATTCTCGATGTTGAGGTGACACACGTTTCTTTTCCGGTGCCAACCGAAGATTTAATTAAGCTTGAACCGGGCGAAACAGTGCAGAAAGTTATTACAGTTCAGTAATCGCTTCTATTGGGTAAACGTCTGAAAAATAGCTGATTAAAGCCTCTTTCATCACAAACATCTGCTGCCCTGCATTGAGTGAAGGCAGCTTATCTGTTTGCTTCCAATGCGGAAATCCATCCGCATCATGGCCTTCAAATTCGTAATAACCATAGGGCTCAAGCAAGGTACAAATGGCAATATGAAACACCTCCATCTTTTGGTCTTTATTGTACTTACGGTTGCCTTTGCCTAACTCCTGAACCCCCACCAGAAATAGTACCGCCTGCAAATCCGGCTCTCCCCCGAAGTCTTTTGCAATATGGGCAAGAAGCTGCTTCCACTTGGCTTCTGTTTCAAGCAGGTGCTGATTTTTGCCGGAAGATTTGCTTAGGGTACGATCCATCTTAATGTTTTCTGACTTGAGCCAAGCGGCTGAATAGTAACTATATAGACTCCGGGAAGGGGTTTGTTTGAACAAATGCCTGCAAGTTGGATGCCTCCTGAAGTACTTGCATTTGCCGTGATAACCCTACTTCCTATCAGTCGCCCTGAAATGTCGGTAATGAAAATCTCAGCCCCCGAAAGCATAATTCCATCCCAGCCCAATACAGCCTCTTCTGCACCAGGGTTCGGCACAATTTGTAAGCGGTCTTTCAGGGTGAAATCTTCCTGCCCCAGCACATGACCAAAAATATTGATGTCGTCAATGTAAAGGTTGTTTCCGTCGCCATCGGTAAAGGTAAAGCGGATAAGCCCTTTGCTTACTCCTGCCAGGTTACCTACCTGAACCGTTTCAGTACGCCATTGGTCTGCATTGGGTGTAAATGCATTTTTTAACAAGCTGTTTGTTGTGGCCAGATTTGCCCCGCTTTTCTGGTAGCGGCGTTGCCATGTTTTGCCACAATCGGTTGAAATAAACACCTCCAGCCTGTCAGTTGACTCGGCGTTCTTTCGTGCATAAGCAAGTCTGAAGGTGATGGTAGCCGGGCTTTTCGCATCAGAAAAATTAATTGAAGGTGAGATCACTGAGCTTACTGTTCCTGCCGGATGGTCAAGGTTTTGGTATTTCAATGAATAATTGCCGGAAGAGGAGCTTGCGTTTGTACGCACAAAACTGCTTTCTGCCCCATCAACACGCCAGTTGGTGTTGAAATTGCTCGTTGATGCCGGAAAGGAACCACTTTCAAATCCTTCAGTCAGGGGGGCTTTTATCGAAGGGTTATCAGTATAAACATATACAAATTCTGTGCGAGTAAGTGTACCCGAACCCTTGCTGTTGCTAACGGTTAGGGTTATCGGATAGACGCCGGGGCTGTTATATTTTATCGTTGGGTTTTGCGCATCAGATGTTGCCGGGTTTGCACCTGGCAGAGACCAGCTCCATGTCCATGTATTGTCAATAGTGGCATTGTAACTCTTGTCTGAAAGGGTAAGGCTGGTACCCGGACAAACCTGTGTTGCACTTGCTTTGAAATCGGCAATAGGAGTGCAAACACCAGGGCTATTGTTTACCCCTGTAAATACGAGGTTTGAATCTGACCAGATATTGCGTCGCCCTGATATGTATGAGTTGGCGGCGGCTATCATGCGATTTTTCTGGCCCAGGGTAAACATCAATGCACAGCCCGAATAGTCCATGTAATTCTGAACATTATCTACTTTGTCTGGTATTTCATTGGTGCAGGTGTTTTGCGCCAGGTTGCATCCATTGTTAGTTGTTCCAATGGTTTTCGGAGTATCCCCAACAAAATCACCCTGCCCGCTACAACTTGCAGTCTGCCCAATATCTTCATCGCCCCATACATGGCTTAAATTAAACCAGTGCCCTACTTCATGCGTAAGTGTTCGTTTGGCGAAATTTGCGCCTGATGAGGTGCCAATACCTCCGAACTGACGGTTTATTATAATCACCCCGTCAACGCCTGATGCGATACTTACCCCTGGTAGATATGAATAGCCGCCTGCATTGAACGAAATATTCTGAACTACCCAGATATTCAGGTAACGGTTGGTAGGCCATGATATGAGCTCTTTTACGTTGTCGTCTGCGTTAAACGTTAAAACGGTTTGGGTGCGGGTAATGCCATTGGTACATTTCCCCTGAGGATCTTTCCGGGCAAGGCGAAACTCAAATCCAACGTCAGCAGTAATACCGGCAAAGGCAGGAATTACCTCGTTGATATCCGGGTTTAATCTTCTGAAATCTTCGTTTAATATGCGCAAAGCATCATACACCTGCTCATCGGATATATTTTCAGTGCCGTAGTTGTGCATGATATGTACCACCACCGGAATAATCTTAATCTCTGTCTCACGGCTAACAGATGAATCTTTGAAGGTGGCAGTAAAAGCTTCAAGTTGCGCTCTGTTTTGCCTGTATTGCTGGGCATCTTTGATAAAATGCCCGGTTGCCTTATAGGTTCCGCAAGGGAGTGCTTCTGGCTGTGAATAACCTTTACAAAGGACCGAAAACAGTATAATTCCGGCTAAAATATGCCGGGCTTGGGTGATGGGTATTAGTTTCAATGGTACAAATTTACAGAAATTCACCCGAAAGCTGCTTCATTAGCAGGCGTTTTGCCACAGGCAGGGCAGTTGCCTCCCAGGGCAGGGCAATGGCTGTATGAATGTAATAAGTAGCCGGATTGGGCATTTCTTTGTTCTGGCTCATCAGCTCAAGCTTGAGAGCCTGCGGACTTACAAAAGGTGAAGATGTGGCAGAGCGGATATATTTGGTGTACATCCCTCTGAATCGTTCACCTGCATTTTCAAACAATGTAACCGAATACTCATAAATGCGTACCTCTCTGTTTTGCTGACTCTCCATAATCATGTATCCACTATCAGTATTTAAAGGCATGAGGCCTACCGGTTCAATATTCAGCTGACTTTCAACATATTCGTATATCTCACGGCCATTTTCAAGATGTTTTTCAAAACGAGGCATTGAAAAATCAACAATTTGCGCCAATTCGGTCATGATATTGTCGTCTTGTACCACTTTTTGATATGTTAACTTAAAGTACTGCATATCAACCCCTTCTAAACTCCCCCGAAACGATTGAAATAACTGATCTGAATTTTCACGAAACGTTTTCAGGTTCCGGTAATGCTCTATCAAGTCTGAAAGGGTTGGATACAAGTGCTTTTCAGCAAAGCTTTTGCTTACTTCTTCAAGGTATGCCAATAAAACATATTGCTTGTATTCAAGGTCAATATGGTCTTCGGTAAGCCAGTTTTTACTCAGCTGTTTCATCGCCATTGGTTTGAAACTCTAATTAAAGAAACGGATTGTTCTGTTAAAAGTTGCGGAGTGTAAGGTTTTAACATGCATTTGTTCATTTGCCGGATACATGGTTTTGAATTCAGGTGCAGCAATGAAATCATTGCCTGCTGTTAATTAAATTAGAATGTCACTCAAAATTAAACGCTGTATTTTCGATAGGTTTGCAGTATTCTAAACAAAATGAACAGTTATAAGCTCTTTTTTGCCTGCATAATTTCCGGAAGTATGTACCTCAGCTCATGTGTTCCGGCGCGTCAATTTGATGATATGAAAGCAGCCCGCGAGCGCTGCGACAGCGAACTGGCTGAATTAAAAGCAAAATACGAAACCTTTACCGCTAGAGAAAAAGAGCTTAACGTGAAGGTTGAAGAATTGAGTAAGCAGGCAAAGACGCTCTCAGGTGATACCGCCAGCCTGGGCTTGTCGTTACGCAGGCTAACAAGTAGCTATGATAAGCTCAACAGTACTTATGACCTGCTGTTGCAAAAGAATGAGCAATTGATGCGTGGAAAAGAGGATGACAATAAGAAACTGATGGGGCAGTTTCAGCTAACGCAGGAGGAGTTGATCAAGAAGGAAGACCAACTCAAGCTTGCTGAGGCCGACCTGCAGAAGCGAAAGGCAGAGGTAGAAAGCCTGAGTGCCGACCTGAAAATATTTGAAAAAAACCTGAACGAGAAAGAAACAAAAGTAAAAGAGCTTGAATCGGTGCTGGCTAAGAAAGATTCAACGGTAAAAGCACTTAAAACAAAGGTTTCAGATGCTTTGAGAGGCTTTCAGGACAATGGCCTTACGGTTGACATGAGAAATGGCAAGGTGTATATTTCATTAGAAGAGCGCCTGTTGTTTGCATCCGGCAGTACGGTGGTTGATGCCCGTGGCGTTACCGCCCTTAAAGATTTGGCAAAGGTATTAGAACGCGAATCAGATATACATGTGCTTATTGAAGGTCATACCGACAATGTGCCTATCAAAAGTGCTTCTATCAAAGACAATTGGGATTTAAGCGTCTTGCGTGCCACTTCAATCGTGCGCATTATTACAGCCAACTCTAAGGTTGACCCACGCCGTTTAACCGCTGCCGGAAGGGGTGAATTCTTCCCTATTGACAAGGGCAACACCGCCGATGCACGCCGTAAGAACCGTCGTACTGAAATTATCCTGACACCCAAGCTCGATGAGTTGTTTCAAATCTTAGAAGCGCAGTAGATAGCCTTAGCCCCAGGAGGAACAGTTGCCCCCCAAGGAGCCAACTACTTAAATGACAATACATGTACCCCTTACCCGCTGCCCGGCGGGGTCGCTTGTTTATACCACGATAACATTCAACAAACCAAATCCCATTTAATCCGACCCGCCACCGGCGGGGGCGAAGGTTTATTTTTTATTTATCCGGGTAGATTTGCCAGCACATCTGGGAATAAACCCAGCACGATGGTTAAGAAGATACCCAGCATCAACACAAAGTTGAATGCAAAACCATTGTTTATTCTGGGTACCGGAGTTACTTCGGTATTAAAAGCCTGCACTACTGGTTTAAAGTAATAGTAAATACCTATAAGAGAGCCAATTACTGCAAGTACCGTCACTAAAATCAAACCATTACTGAGCGCATTTGCAAAAAGGTAATACTTGCCGAAAAAGCCTGCAAGAGGTGGTATTCCGGCCAAAGAGAACATGCCAACCACCAAAGCGAAGGTCATTAGCGGATTGTTCTTAGCCAGGCCCTTGAAGCGTTCAATTGGTACTTCGTTATCTGTACCGCCAAGGGCGATAATAACACCAAATACAGTAATGGAGCTAATAGTATATGCGGTGGTATAATAAAAGATGGCTGAAGCCGACAACTCATTGAGTGCCAACAAAGGAATCAACAAGTATCCGGCATGTGCTACCCCCGACCATGCCATCAGGCGTTTGCCCTCATTTTGCAAAAGCGCAGTAATGTTTCCATACAGGATAGTAATCACACAGATTACCCAAAGCACCTGGTACCAGCCGCTGGTATCAATGCCACTGAAGCAGGTGTCGAACAAGCGGTAAAATGCAGCAATTCCGGCTACTTTAACAACCGTTGCCATAAAGGTGGTAATCAGGGTCGGTGAGCCCTGGTACACATCAGGTGCCCAGTAATGAAAGGGCACTGCGCCAATTTTAAACGCAAAGCCAATCATCACCAACATGATTCCGGTATGAAACACAATGGGAAGCTTATTGCCTGAGTTGACGTAATCAGATATAGCAGCTAAATCGAAGCTATTCACTGTGCCAAAGAGTAGCGCGATGCCAAATAGCAGCACTCCCGATGCAAAAGAGCCCATTAAAAAATACTTCAGTGAGGCCTCGTTAGAGGCCAGATTCAAACGACGACTTCCGGCAAGAATATAAAGGGCAATTGATAAAATCTCAATGCCAATAAAGAGCATGACCAAATTAGAGAATGAAGTCATCAGCATTGCACCGGTAAGCGCAAAGAGAATCAGCGCATAGAGGTCGGCTACCATGCTGCCCTCATTACGAAAATGCCAAGAGGCGAGCATGAAAATAAGCAAGGTACAGAAGATGAGCAGACCATTAAACGAAACTGAAAAGTTATCACTGAACATCATACCAAACCATTCTTTCTGCTGGTCCCAGTCAGCTGCATTCATCACAAAGGCTGTGGTAACGCCAATCAGCGCAACAGGAACAAGCCATGAACGCAGGTGATATGCTCCCAGAAAGAGAATAACAAAACCAAGCAATGCCAAAATAATAATAGCGGTCATGATCTCAGGGGGTTCCGTGGTAATTATTGAGGTGCCAAATCAGGAATTTCACCGCCTCATCTGACAAATTGAAAATAAATTGAGGAAAAATACCCAGCAGGAATACAAAGCCAACCAAACTGAACAATGCAAGCTTTTCGGTAAAATTCAAATCAGCGAAAACCTGTCCTTCTGCCGGAGCGCCTAACATGCTGAATTTGTATGCCCTGAGCATATACGCGGCACACAGAATAATTGTTAAACCACCAATAGCAGCATACCAATAATTGTGCTCGTACAAAGATGCCAACAACAAAAACTCGCCTACAAAGCCATTTGTTAAAGGCAAGGCCGCTGAGGCATAGGAAATTATCAGATACACAGAGGCAAAAACAGGCGCCAGCTTGCGAATACCTCCTAATTTATCGAGACGGGTTGTCTGGACTCTTTGCTGTAAAATTTCTGCAATGAAAAACAGGGCGGTAACATTTACACCATGCGCCAGCATTTGAATCAGCGCTCCCTGAACACCTGAGCGTGAAAGGGTGAAAATACCAGCAGCAATCAAACCCACGTGAGCAAGTGATGACCAGGCAAACAAGCGGCGAAGGTCGTTTTGACCAATGGCAATCCATGAACCATAAATCACCCCTGCAAGCCCCATAATCATTACTACATCAGCATAGGCAGCACTTGCATCCGGCATTATGGGTAAAACCCAGCGAATGATGCTGTAAATACCCATTTTTAGCATGATTGCCGAAAGTAGCATCGTACCGGCATTAGGGGCGGTGGTGTAGGTGTCGGCCTGCCATGAATGAAATGGCATCAGGGGTATTTTAATAGCGAAAGCTGCCATAAATGCCCAGAATATCCAACGTTGCGTGGCATCATCCAAGCGAAGTGAATAAAATGCATCTATCCCGAAACTCTGCCCGCCTGTTTGTAAAAACAGCCAAATCATAGCAACCAGCATGAAAAGACTTCCGGCAAGAGTATAAATAAAGAACTTAAAGGTGATTCGTACCCGGTTTTCGCCTCCCCAAAGTAAAATGATGAAGTAAATCGGAATCAGAGCAAGCTCCCAGAAAATATAGTACAAAAAGCCATCAAGTGCAGTAAACACCCCAACCAGTGCAGTCTGCATAAACAATACCAGGAAATAGAACAAGGAGGGGTTTTTGAACTCCTTATTCCAGGTGGAGAGTACGATGACTGGCATCAGGAAATTGGTAAGTATCAGCATCAGGATACTAATACCGTCAATTCCGGCAAAAAAACGAATGCCGAATGTCGGAATCCATGCTTTTTCAACAACGCCCTGCATATTGGCCAACAAACCTGAATGTTGGTAGATGTCAAACACCCATATAACATAACCTGTCAGAGCTGCCTGCACCAAGGTGGCCGCAAAAGCCAAATCTCTACTGCGCAAACGTGGGAAAATCAACACGAATAAGCCGGCCAATAAAGGAAAAAACAGCAGTAAGAGTGTCAGTTGTTCTGAAAGCATATTCCCGTTTTCTGCACCCGTCATGGTTGATTGAAGAATAAGTTCATAGCCAGAATCAGCAATACGCCGATAACCATCGAGAAGATATAATATACCAGATTACCCGACTGCGCAAACCTGAAGGCCTTACTTCCCAGCAGGAAAGCATGCCCGGTACGGTTTACAATACGATCGAATATCCCGGCTTCGAAAATTTTATGTACATACGAGGAGGCATTCAGGAACGGTTTCTCGAATAATTTCTCATATATCTCATCTACATAGTACTTGCGTGCAAGTAGCTTTTCGTAAAAAGGCAAGGTTTCATCATCGGCTTGTGGTAGGTGCTGGTTGCTCTTGTAACGAATGCGGGCATAAAACACCACAAGTAGTACGGCGACAACCGAAACGGCCATCAGGATCCACTCCATGGTGTGTGAAACGTGCGCATGGCCTGTCATTACGTCTTCTTTCACCAGTTCAGAGCCAGAAAGCAGCGGACCAAAAAAGCGATCGAGCCAGTGCCCGCCACCCATGATTGCAGGTAGGTTCAGCAAACCGGCAAAAACCGAGCCCGCAGCCAGTACCATCAGCGGTATCGTCATACTGGCCGGACTTTCATGCAAATGTTTTTGTTGTTCTTCGGTGCCTCTGAATGAACCATGGAAAGTAAGGTAGAGCAGTCGGAACATATAAAAAGCAGTCAGCAAGGCACCACCAACACCTAAAATCCAGAATGCTGGATGGTGCATATAGGCAGCCAAAAGAATCTGGTCTTTTGAGAAAAAGCCTGCTAATGGAGGAATCCCGGCAATTGCAACTGAGCCGATTAAGAAGGTGGCATAGGTGATGGGAAGTTTGTTTTTCAAGCCACCCATTTTCCGGATATCTTGCTCACCGCCCATAGCGTGTATTACTGAGCCTGAACCAAGGAATAACAATGCTTTAAAGAAGGCATGCGTAACAAGGTGGAAGAAGGCAGCGGTGTAGGCACCCATACCCAGTGCAAAAAACATGTATCCCAACTGGCTCACTGTTGAGTAGGCAAGCACCTTTTTAATGTCGTTTTGCTTAAGGCCAATCGTTGCGGCGAAAAGAAGTGTAATCAAGCCTATGCACATCACTACTTCTTGCGTGCCCGGTGCAAGGCTGTAGAGAATATTACTTCTGATTATCAGGTAAATACCAGCAGTAACCATTGTTGCAGCATGAATCAACGCAGAAACCGGGGTAGGACCGGCCATCGCATCCGGAAGCCATGTAAACAGCGGAATCTGTGCGCTTTTACCGATGGCACCAACAAAAAGTAGCAGTGTGGCAATGCCAATCAAAGGGTCATTCATTGCAACCGTCAAAGCCTGAGAGGAAATGCGATTGTATTCAAGCGTGTCAAAACGGTAAAAAAGCAGGAACATACCCAGCAACAAGCCCAAATCGCCGATGCGGTTCATGATAAAAGCCTTGTTGGCGGCCTTGTTGTATTCGGGAGTTTTGAACCAGAAACCAATTAACAGGTAGGAACAAAGCCCAACACCTTCCCAACCAATATATAAGTTGAGGTAATTGCCACCCATCACCAGAATCAACATGAAGAATACAAACAGGTTCAGGTAAGCGAAGAACCGGTGGAAGCCTTCATCGCCATGCATATACCCATAAGAGTAAACGTGAATCAAAAAGCCTATTCCGGTGATTACCAGCATCATCAACAGTGAGAGCTGGTCGAGGTGAATACTGTAATTGACTGAAAGTTTACCGATGCTTATCCATTCCCAGATAGCGAAACGCATGGGTAGCGGCTCAGGTTGCTGAACAAACAGGTTAAACAAGTAAACTGAAAGCCCGAATGATATTAAAATCGCTGTAGAGCCAACGAAAGCAATTACCTTTTCTGACAGTTTTCTTCCAAGAAAGATACAAACAAGAAATCCGATAAGCGGAATCAGCGGTACGAGTATGGCAAGGTTTTCGAACATATTTCAGCGAATCACTACCATTTGAGATTTTTCAAAGCATTAATATCAACAGAGCGGATATTGCGGTAAATCATTACGAGAATACCAAGCCCAACCGCTACTTCAGCGGCCGCTACCACCATGATAAAGAACACGAATACCTGCCCGTTCAGATTGTTATTAAAATGGGCAAATGCAGCCAGTAAGATGTTTACAGCATTGAGCATCAGCTCAATAGACATAAAAATGATGATAAAGTTCCGACGAAGCAACACCCCCATTACGCCAATAGCAAACAAAATGGCACTCAGAAAGAGGTAATGTTGGATGCCAACCGGAGCCGATAATTGTGAGAGCAAATCCATGATTAGTCGTTCACGTGTTTTTTTCCGAGGATTACAGCGCCTACCATTGCTGAAATAAATAAGATAGAAGCCATTTCAAAAGGCAGGAGAAACTCTTTAAATAGAACTTTACCAACGGCTTTGGCAGTACCGAAGTCATCAGCCAATGCGCCCGGATGCACATTGCTTTTGTAATCCTGAAGCGATGCCGCCAGTACAATTATTAAAAGGCAGCCTGAAATGACGGCAGCAACCTGAAAGAGATTCGATTTCTTGGGTTCTGTATCTTTATTCAGGTTCAGCAGCATGATTACGTACAGAAAGAGTACCATGATGGCACCGGCATAAACAATAAGGTTTACAATTGCCAAAAAGTGTGCGCTGAGTAAAATATAGTGCCCGGTAATGGTTAAAAAGCAGACTACTAACCAAATTACACTGTAGATTGGATTTCGAGAAAACACCACCTTGAGCCCGGAGACGAGCGTTAAAGCAGCCATAAACAGAAACACGAGTGTTGACATGTCTAATTCCGGCGGCGAATATAATTGATTTTTTAAAACCACACTTATATCTTGGATTTGTCTATTTTCGGCCTCGATATGCGGTTACTTGCTTTTTTATTTTTTCTACTGGCTTTTAACACAAGTATTTTCGGGCAGACATATATGAAGCCCGGCATTACGGCGGGGCCAACTTTTGCCTGGCCCGACAAAGATTCTGAGCTCCAGGATGGCTTCTTTGGGGTTACCCGCACCTATTTTCATACCGGAATTTGCAATTCGCTGCAGGTAGGGAGTCATTTTTTTAGCAAAATTTCATTTTTATACAGCAATCAGAGTTTTGCCATCCGCCAAACCGGGTTGCCGGAGTGGAAGACCGACATTCGTTACCGTGTTAGTCGTTTTGAAGTGCCTCTGGTAGCCGGCTCATCAGGTTTTTTGGGCAGTATGCGTCACCGTGAGTACTTAGGGGGCGGTATAAGTATCCGTCAGTCTGAAAAAACACAGGTGCTGGCTGATGGTGATAGCCTGCCAGTATATTCGTTTGCTACAGAAACCCAAAAAAGCTTAGGGTCAGCTTTCTTTGTTATGGCCGGATTTGAAATTGGCACTTCGTTTAAAAACGATGCTTCTATCTACTTTGGCGGGGTTATTAAATACGGCCTCCAGGATATGTTTAAAGGAGGTTTTAGCAGCAACCGGTTTCAAAATCAGACGGTTCATTACAACGGCGGCTATGCCGGCATGGAAATCACCTTTTATTTCCCCCGGTACTCTTATTGGTTCAAGCGGGAGTTTACTTATTGAAAGGCTGTTCAGTGTAAATCAGTCCCCCGCTTCTTGCCTTGCGGCGGCGGGAGTAAATGCCCTCTGCCTCTTCTATTTTTGAATAATCCGCTCAGGTGTTTCACCCGGCACACAAAAACAAAGCGGTGGTCAAAGAGATTTCTTTGACCACCGCTATTAATGTTTTTTTGCCTCTTATTTGCTAATTACCATACGAGAAACGGTATGATAGGGTCCTTCCTGCATTTTTACAAGATATACCCCGGCCGGCATATCTGTCGTTTCAACATAAAAACGCTGATTACCCGGTTCCAGTTTTCCGGAAAAAATATGTTTGATTAATTTTCCATGAAGGTCATAAACAGCGATATCAAGCCTGCCTTTTTCAATCAGGTCAATTTCAACACATGCCTGGTCTTTTGCAGGGTTAGGACTGATTTTAATTAAATTGACGCTTTCTGTTTTATGGGCAAAAATTGCATTAGCTGAATCCGGATAAACCGGCTGGCTATAGTCTGCTTCCAGGGCATTAAATTCAGTCCATCCTGCTGTCCAGTCAACATCACCTACAGCCCCCCTGAAGGATACTGGTGTGAAAAACGGATCATTGATTTTAGCACCAGAGAACGATGCGCCTTCTAATAAGCCAGAACCATTGACTGGCTGAAAGTCGGGTTGCAAATAATCAAACGGATTTTTCAGGAGTCCATCAGAACTTGCAGCAGTATCATTGGCTCCGGCCATAAATTTTGCAACAACCGCTTGCGTTTGAGCAGCCTGGTTGGTCGTAATATTCAGCAATGTACTTCCGGCTATCAGGTTGTTCTTCAGGAGAAGGGTGTCGTTTAAAAACGCCTGAACAACGCCTGAACCATCCAATAAGATACCAGTACGTTGCCCTATGAATACGCTGTTAAAAATTGAAAGTTGTGTGTTCCTGCGGAGTCTTGCACCGTTTTGGAATGAACCAAAATCATCAAGCGGGCCATTGGCGCATGGGCCGACCATACTTACGTTTGAGAAAACCCCGGCAGTTCTCGGACCACCGAAAGTAGGCCCGCTATCGTTGTCTGACTCGAATCCATTTGTTGTGGGTCCTGACCCGGTGTCAAAAAGAAAACTATCACGCTGAGAGATAGCAAATTGCACTTTACCTGAATATCCAAAATCGGTATCAAAGTCATCATCAACACTTCCCTGAGCAATCAGGTACTTAGCATTTACAGCGCCTCCGAACCATTCAAACGCATCATCATTGGCATGGCTTACCTGTATGTATTCAACCACGGTTTTACTTCCTACACCGCCAAAAGTGATGGAGTTGATTTCATTTCCACTTGTAATTAATGTTCCGGCAAATTCAACCCTTACAAAGCGTAGAACACCTGAGGAATCAGTATTGTCATTGCCCCCATAAAGGCCATCTCCTGAAGCATTGTCAAGGTCGCCTTCAATAGCAACCTGTACTCCCGGGAGGTTTGCTGCAACAGCCGCACCAGGACATGTATTACAATCAGCAGTGCGGTTAACCAGCCCCCGGCCAAGAATAACAATACCCCCCCAATCACCCGGGGCGCGGTTGCCCTGATTAAAACTTGAGGTGAATACAATTGGTTGCGAAGCCGTTCCATTCGCATATATTTTCGACCCCATTGTTATTACCAATGTTGAACGTGTCGCTTTTATCCCCTTAATCAATGTACCCGGCTCAATAGTTAGAGTTGAATTGTTTTTAACATACACAAAACCATCAAGTACGTATATAGTGTCGTTGTAAAAAGTATAGTCCTTCGTAATGGGACCGTTTATTGTTTTCTCTGGTGTTTGTGCATACGCCTGTATTGATATCAGGCATAAAAAAAGTAATCTGATCTGTTTCATGTTTTTTTATTTTGCGACAAAACTCAACCTTTTAAATGACCTGTTTTTTAACGGGAAATGATGTGTTCGTTAAGTTTAAATGCCCTATTAACAATTACTTAATCTTTGTTCACAATTTCATTGACACAGAAAGTGAAACTGTTCTTCCAAATGAATAATTGAAGATTTTATTGTCCTTTATTTCGTCGTACTTTTTGTTGCTATCCAAATCCATATAAAACAACTGATCTTCAGCAAACAAATCAGAAAGACCTAATTTAACGTCTATTTTTTTTCTGATTTTCATGCTCACCTGCAGATCAACGATTGTTCGGCCCTGCTCATAAATATCAGGTATGGCTGCATTACCGGCAAAGGCAATTCTACGACCTGAACGGTTCATCATCAGACTGGCACCCATCCCACTTTTCTCATCTGTATACTGAACCCCCGTATTAATCAGGTAGGGGCTTTGTCCTTGTAGTGGCCGACTTCCTGTGCCAGCAAGAGAAAACGACGACATGTCAATTGCTGAATGAATCAAGGCAAAATTGCCGACGAATGTAATTTTAGAGAAAAATGATGTACCCCACTTTGCATCAAGTATGGCGAGTTGTTTCCTAAACTCTGCTTCCACTCCCCTATTCACTGCACGTGGAACATTCGCATAGCCGAATCTCCTGCTCCCGGCTCCTACATCAGGGTCGTTGATGTACTCAATTGCATTGGTGAATTGTTTGGCGAAAAGCGAAAATGAAACGACCTGGCCCGCCTCCGGGAAATACTCGTAACGCAGGTCGAAATTATGTATTGTCGCAACGGTCAAATCCGGCCGCCCGGCAACTACATAATCAATATTAAAATCATAAAAAGCAAACGGTGCAATCTCACGTAACTCTGGTCTTGACAATGTTTTTGAAGCTGAAAAACGAAGATTTGTTTTTGCATTCAAAGCATAAGTAATGTTGAGCGAAGGCAACCAGTCATTTTTAAATAGTCGTACCTCCACCGGCTCTGCATTTGCTGTTAGGGCATCCAGATTCTGCCGAAAAACTTCGTACCTGAAACCCCAAATGACCCGCATCTTCTCGAATAACTTTTGGTCTATCATCAGATATGCCGCATTCACCGAATTGCCTGCCAGATATCTGTCATTCGGATTGGTCGCCTCTTCCATCATAAAATAACGTCCGTTCTGATATGTCATTCTTGATGGGTCAAAAATGGTATCAAGGCCCATTTCACGTATGTTTGCAGGCACACCAGCACCAGGCCTGAATACATACCCAAACTGCCTTGCCCTGAACTGTCGGGCGCGGTGCTGGCTAAAAAATCCTCCGCTGAGCTGGGCTGCAAAATCAGTGTTTTTTATTGCTGCAATTGGTATTGATATGTCTGCCGCAACACTTTTCATGTCTTCATTCAGACCCGAATAAAACCTTCCTGCCTGCTCTAACTGAACGTTTGAACCAATCTGCGCCCGATAAGGTTCATCCGGATTGTTCAACAACCTGCTGTACGATACACGTCTGAAATCAGGAATGTCGCGCTGGATATTACTATACCCCGCTGTTGCACTAAGTTTTATATCCCAGATTTTTAATGTTTGTTCAGCCGAAAGCTGGCTCGAAAAAAGTTTGTTACCGGTATACCAGAAAGCTGTGTTCCGAATGGCTTGCGCACTGTTCGGATCGCTTAAATTGGTAGCCCCTGTGCGAACAACCGTCTGGTCTTCACCATTTATGGTATAGCTGTTCTTCAAGCTTATTTTTGATTGTTTTCCAGGCCTTACTGCAAAATTCAACAACAAGCTGCTCAGTACCTCCTGTTTACTCAAACTGTCTTGTACACGGCTTAATACCTGGTTGTTATCCATAACATCGAAGGAGTTTCGCTCAACAGAAGAAAAACGATAGGAAGCAGCTCTGGAAGCCGCAAAAATTACACCCCCGTTTTTTTTGAATACCCTGAAGGGAAGACCTCCTGAGAAATGAAAACTGTGATTCAGGGGGGCAGTTGAACGTTGAAGTTGCCAGTTGTTTTTAAACGATTTACTGTAATCAAGTTTTCTTTGATCAGAAAGCGCAGCTGACTTAAATGACACCTGATCGGGAATTGCTTCCGGCAGTGCCCTGCTCCCATCCTCAAATCCAAGCCAGTCAGTCTTCCCCCTTGCTCCATGATGCATTGTTTTGCCTGTAGTTTGGGTATGATATGACCCAGAAACTGACAGAGAAATAAATTTCTCCTCCGGTATATCACGGGTGCTGATTTGAATGAGTCCTCCGGCAAAATCTCCCGGAAGGTTAGGTGCTGCTGTCTTATATATCACCATATTATCAATGGTAGCAGCAGGAAACAAATCAAAAGAAAATGCCCTTCGGTCTGACTCTGTTGAAGGCAATGGAGCACCATTTACATAAGCGGCATTGTAACGGTCATTAAGTCCGCGTATAACAGCATATTTATTGTCATGCACGCTAGCCCCTGAAACCCTTTTCAAAATGTCGGAAGCGGCATTATCAGGCGTCTTCCGTATTAAATCAGCCGAAATGCCATCGCTAACAATTCCTGCATTCTTTTGTTCCATCAGTTGCATAGCAGTACTTGCCCGGTTGTATGAAGCTTCAACAATAAATTCTTTTAGTTGGGTGGCATTTGCTTCTAATTTTATATTTAAAACCGAATTCTCTCCTGGCTTAACCACAACAGACTCAATAGTTTGTGTTGAATACGAAAGATACCTTGCCACAACACGATAACTTCCGGCCTGCAGTTTTAATAACTGAAAATTTCCGTCAATATCTGTGCCGGTGCCAAGTGTGGTACCATCTATGAAAACAGTAACGCCTATTAGCGCCTCACCATTTGCAGCATCTGTAACTTTTCCGCTGATACCTCCGGTTTGTGCGTTTATCCCCAAACAACCTAATGTTATTTGTATCAGGAGAAGGATTTTCTTCATCTTTAGAATTCTTTCAATTTTTTTCCGTGCGAAATTATTCCGGCAATAAAACCTCTTTGTTATGGCTGTTTTATCAAAAAAGCAAGCCTTTGTTAAGCTATTGTTTTTCCAGACACATTGATTTCAGCCTTACTTGAGGTACATTTGTATCAAAATTGATTATGCTTCAAACATTATTTCTTAGAGAAAATAAGGCAACTGTCATTGAAGGTCTCAAAAAACGTGGCGGCCTGGATGTCAGCGAAAGAGTTGCCGATTTGCTAATGCTGGATGAAAAAAGACGTCAGACGCAACAGGAATTAGATACCCTGCTGGCGCGCTCAAATGAAATTGCCAGAGAGGTAGGTAATCTTTTCAAAGCAGGCAAAGCAGCAGAAGCAAATGAGTTGAAAGCAGAAAGTGCCCAAATAAAAGACCATGCAAAAACGCTTGAAGAGCAAATGGAAGCTGCGGAGAATGAAATCCGTAACATTCTCTTCACAATACCCAATGTGCCTAATGAACGCATTCAGTTTGGCAATGGTCCTGACGACAACGAAACGGTAGAAACCCATGGCAGCACCCCTACCCTACCCGCCTCTGCCCTACCCCACTGGGAACTTGCACGCAAATACGACCTGATTGATTTTGAACTGGGTGTTAAAGTAACAGGTGCCGGATTTCCATTCTACAAAGGAAAAGGAGCACAACTGCAAAGAGCCTTGATATCGTATTTTCTAACCCGTGCAAATCAGGCCGGATACACTGAATACCAGGCTCCTTTACTTGTAAATGCTGATTCCGGATTTGGTACTGGTCAACTGCCTGACAAAGAAGGCCAGATGTACTTCGCGCCGGAAGATGGACTGTACCTAATTCCCACAGCCGAGGTCCCCATTACAAATATCTTCCGCGATGTTATTCTTAAGGCTGAACAGTTGCCGGTGAAGGCTTGTGGTTACACTCCCTGTTTCAGACGCGAAGCCGGCTCTTATGGAAAAGATGTGCGTGGCCTGAATCGCCTTCACCAGTTCGACAAGGTTGAAATTGTACAAATAGCCCACCCTGACCAATCATATTCACTGTTGGAAGAAATGAGAGCACATGTCACCGGGCTATTAAAGGAGTTACAGCTCCCTTATCGTGTGCTGCGCCTTTGCGGTGGCGACATGGGATTTGCATCCGCTTTTACCTACGACATGGAAGTGTTTTCTGCCGCCCAAGAAAAATGGCTTGAAGTGAGCTCCACCTCCAACTTCGAAGCGTTCCAGGCCAACCGCCTGAAGCTTCGTTTCCGTGAAGGTGATGCAAAACCTAAGCTGGCACATACCCTGAATGGTTCTGCACTTGCACTGCCTCGCATTGTGGCAGCCTTGCTCGAAAACAACCAAACCCCCGATGGAATTATTATTCCGGAGGTTCTCGTTCCTTTTACCGGTTTCTCAATTATACAATAAAACCTATGCGATACAAGGGCCTATATCATTGGGTTTTCACAGCCGCTTGCTTGCTGGTTTGCCTGCTACGACAACCACTTTCAGCCCAGGCAGAAGACCCAATGGGTCAAAATAACTTCTTCCATAATGCCCCTGTGCTAATGCCCGACAGTTCTTCGCTTGACAGTATGGCTTTCACTGATATTGATATATACGCAATAAACCTTGACACTTGTACTGCCTATCGGTTCTTTTGGGGGTTTCGTGACACCAGTAGCTCACAATTTGCAATTCAATTCTCACTATACCACCAAAATGATACCCTACAGCCATTTTATACTGGTAAGGTAAAAAGAGACAATCGGCACACTTTTCAACTGAATGGTGCCGGTGCGTTTTATTTGAAAATGCATTTTCTTATCCCCGGAATTAATGGCCCTTACGGGGTGCTGCTGCGTGCCGATACCACCGAACATTTTGAGTGTAATAATATACCCGACCAGGCTATTTCACTCGGTCTTTCCGGTGAACTTGAATCTGTTTTAAGAGGCTTTGCAACCAGCGGCAACCCTGATGAAGACTGGTACTCGGTAACAGTACCACAATGTGGGGTCTTGCGGCTTGACCTTATGAATGCAGCATCACAACAAAGACTGGTGCTCTCTGTACTCAGTGAACAACAAGAACTGGTTAACAAAATCACTGCATCCGGCGAAGGTGAATCGGTTAATTTAACTGCACTTCTTAGCACCGGAAAATACTTTATAAAAATTGCTGATTTTGATACCTGTTGTGGAACAGGAAATGATACGGTATATAATTTCTCTCAAGACAAATACATGCTTGTTTGGTCATTTGATACAAGCGATGAAAGCGAATGTAATAATCGTTTCGAGGATGCTTATTTACTACCCATTGGTACCGCTGTTCGTGCGAAACTCAATGGTGTTGATTACAGGATGAGCGAGCAAGCCTGGGACCTTGACTATTTTAAATTAACTCCAAACAAATGCGGCGTGTTGTCGCTTTCGGCAACACAGGTTCCGGCAGACCAGGCATTAGAGTTAACTGTTTATAATTCACGCAGGCAACAAATAGATTTTGCAGTTGCTGCTTGTCATGGCTGCAATGTATCGCTTTCTACCCTTACCGATGGAGAACCGGTTTATGTGAAAATCACAGAGTTTAATGGCTGCTGTTCAGGTAACAACGCCATTTATAACCTTTCAAACCAAAGCTATACCCTCAACTCAAGCTTCGACGATAGTGATATTTATGAATGTAACAATCAATTCAGTGATGCACATTCTATTGCAAACGATGGCGCTTTCAATTTTAAAATCAACGGACGCAATACCAACAACCGTCTGGGAGCGGCTGATCGTGATATATTCAAAATGACTTCAAATACATGCCGCGAAGCCCTTCTGAAAATTGACCAGATTCCAGTGGGATTTGACCTGAAAGTGAAAGTAATTTCCGATTCCCTGAACCCTTCATCTGCATTAGAAGAAGAAGTTGTTAAAGGACCTGATAGTCTTTCATTGAGCGTTCAGGTTCCGCCAAATAAAACGTATTACCTAATAATTACCGAAGACGGCGAGAATGCCTTTAGTAACCAGATGATGCGCCTGAGGGTAAGCTGGTCAAATAAAGGACCTGAACCGCCTGTAATTACAGTAATTGGCGATACCAATATGTGTGAAGGAGATAGTGTAATACTGGTTTCATCAATAGCAGAAGGAAATAGCTGGAGCAATGGCGACAGCACCCAAACAATTGTAGTTAAAAACCCCGGAGAATATACAGATACAATCGGCAATTCAGGCGAGGCTTGTTACAGCATGTCGGCCCCCGTTCGGGTGCACTCGGTGAATGCCCCCACTGCTTCATTTACTATCATTGATGTTGAAGGCAGTACTGCATTTGTAAATACTTCTGTTGCCAGCTCAAATTATTTCTGGGACTTTGGCGATGGCAGTACTTCGTCAGAAAGAGACCCCTCACATAGCTATGCTACGCCTGGTAATTATCAGGTAAAATTGGTGGTAAGTAATAATTGCGGTCGCGATTCAATGGTAAAATCAGTAAATGTTACAGTAGGAATTTTCGATTTTGCAAACCAATCTCTGCTAATATACCCACAACCCTCCAACGGAAGTTTTCAAGTAAAAAATCTCAGCTCCTCCCCTGCTTCATCCTGGTTCTATCAAGTGTTTGACAATAGTGGTAGAAGCATTTTATCTGGCAAACAACCTAATGAACAAGGCCTTTTTAATCTAAACCTCCCCGATGGTTTTTACTTTTTGTTACTGACAAACGGCCCGGCCGAAAAGAAACTCCCGCTTATGATTCGAAATCATTAAGCGGGAGCCCCTAACGTTTATTTATTTCTGCTTACAATTTGCCCAGGCTGCTGGCCAATTGGCGATTGATTTCTTCAAGGAATTCTTCTGTGTGAAGATATTGCTCCTGACTAACCTTATCGCCATAAATGCAAATAGCAAGGTCTTTGGTCATTTTGCCGCTTTCAACAACCTCAACACATACTTTTTCAAGTGTATGGCAAAAATTCATCAAGGCATCATTCCCATCTAATTTCGCCCTGTGCTGCAAGCCCCTTGTCCAGGCAAAGATACTGGCAATGGGATTGGTACTTGTTTTTTTGCCCTGCTGGTGCATCCGGTAATGGCGTGTAACTGTTCCATGAGCTGCCTCGGCTTCCATGGTTTTCCCATCCGGGGTAACCAATACAGATGTCATCAAGCCAAGTGAGCCAAAGCCTTGCGCAACGGTATCGCTTTGAACATCACCATCATAGTTTTTACAAGCCCAAACAAAATTGCCACTCCATTTAAGTGCGCTTGCTACCATGTCGTCAATCAGGCGGTGCTCATAGGTAATTCCGGCAGTATCCATCTTTTCTTTGAACTCATTCAGGTAAATCTCCTGAAAGATATCCTTAAAGCGCCCATCGTATTTTTTAAGAATGGTGTTTTTAGTGCTCAGATACATCGGCCAGCCTTTTGAAAGCGCCTGATTAAAGCAGGCTCGGGCAAAGCCACGAATGCTCTCATCTGTATTGTACATGGCAAGTGCTACCCCGTCTCCCTGAAAATTGTAAACCTCACGCTCTTCACGCTCACCATTCTCTGATTCAAAAATAATGGTCAACTTGCCCTTCCCTTTGGTCACAAAATCGGTCGCCCGGTACTGATCACCAAAGGCGTGACGACCAATGCAAATCGGTGCTGTCCAGTTAGGTACCAAACGTGGAACATTACTGCAAACTATTGGCTCGCGAAAAACCGTTCCGTCAAGAATATTCCTTATAGTACCGTTCGGACTTTTCCACATCTGTTTGAGATTGAACTCCTTAACGCGTTCTTCATCAGGTGTGATGGTGGCACATTTAATACCAACATTGTATTTTTTAATCGCTTCGGCGGCGTCTATTGTCACCTGGTCATTGGTGGCATCCCGGTGTTCAATACCCAAATCATAATACTTTACATCCAAATCAAGATAAGGTAAAATGAGCTTATTCTTGATAAAGGCCCAGATGATGCGGGTCATTTCATCCCCGTCGAGTTCAACTACCGGATTGGCAACTTTTATTTTGGTCATACCTGCTAAATTTTAAGGGGCGAATTTATCAAAAAGCGGCACGCAGAATAAATATTTATAGGCATTTGACTTCGTAACCTTCTCCTTTAAAATACGTTTCAATCTGAACAATCTCATAGTGGGTTCAAACATATTCTTTTGATTTTCAATTTATTTCATTATTTTTGTTCCCCTTTTAGAAAAAAACATGCTTAGAACCCGGTACCCTGACTTGTTTAAAGGCATTCTCTCCCTTGCCTTTGTTTCGATGCTTTCACCTCTTAGTTTGTCAGCTGCAACACCTGATACAAAAGAAGGTGATCCTATTATTCCATTAGTAATGACCCGCCTTCAACTATTGGGTGGCGCGGGTGCGGATGAAATGGTGGTATATATTGACAGTCGCGCAACCGACGGGTACGACATGATGTACGATGCCTCTAAGCTTCCGGCAGGGGTGCCAGGGGTGCCGAATATATTCAGCCAGATGGGAGAAGATGATTTCTCTATTAATGCATTGGGAACATTCACCAATGACAAAGAAGTAGCTATTACCCTGAATATTACTAAAGCAGGTGCATATAAAATTACACTTCTTGAACTGCTTAATTTAGAACCCACCACGGTTGTCTATTTCGAAGATCGGCTGAACAACAAGTTCTACAACCTCCGGATGGAAACAGTGCTGAATTTTAACTTTGTTATTGGCCGTCTTGAAGATCGTTTTTACCTGCATTATTACCTGCCCGCTCAGGTGAGTGCTGTAAGTGAATCTTGCCGTCAGAACGATGGAGTGGTTAAATTCAACAACCCTTCAGCCAATCCTTGGGATGTATCGTTACTTTCTGCCGACGGACTTACTGAGCTTGCAAAGGCTGAAGATGTTATTGGCGAACATTTATTTGTAGGCCTTGAAGATGCAGATTACAACCTGAGCATTGTAAAGAAAGCCGATGGTTATGCTCAAATGTTGCCTGCTACAGTAAATGCGGCAGTAGCAATTGATGCTGCATTTGATGCCCCTGCAGAACCTGTGATGGCCGGCTCAACAGTTTCGTTTTTCGCACATCAGACAGATTCTTCTATTGCCTACAGCTGGGATATGGGCGACGGTACAATTCTTACCGGAAACGATACAATACAGCATATTTATACCGCACCTGGCGTGTACAATGTATCATTGCTCATGAGTGCAAACGATTGTTCAAATGCTTCACAAGCTTCGGTAGTAGTGATTCCTGATGTTGTTACAGCGCTTAAAACGCCAGAAACTAAAAATTCAGCGCTTTTCGAACTTTTCCCCAATCCGGCAAATGAAATTCTTTCTATTCGCTTAAACAGCAAAAGCGCAGGTAAAATCGAATGGCTTCAGATTGCTGATGTTCAGGGCCGGATTGTTCACCGTGAATATGTTGCCGGATATTTTGAGCCGCAACAACTCTTGTCTATCCCCGTGAAACACCTTGTGTCAGGCACCTATTTTATTTCTCTTATTGGAGATGCCGATTTGGCTACCCAGCCATTTGTTCTCCGTCATTAATACCTGACTTCTTCTTTTTAAACCGGCTTCGCGCCGGTTTTTTTATGCATTTTCCGGAACAAATGCTCTGAAAATTTCACAGCATCCCGGTACAAATAGCGGCATTCACAAACATTTTACTTGTGAGCACCCTTACGTTTGATTTCCTCTTTATTCTCTAATGCCCGGAGCACCGGAAGTTTACTGTCGGATAGTCGGCAGTGCCGAAAAGAAATAAAAAATATTCTGCTGTATGGTTTGTATTCCTACAAATGCATCCGTTTTCTTTGCATGAGATGCAAAAAATTTGCATCTCATGCAAAAGCACCTGTTCAGCTTATTCGTAACTTGGTAGTGGCGGGGGCCCGGTGGTCCCCCTAATAATAATGTATCCTGGTAAAACGTTCAGATTTATCCTTTCAAAACGTTCAAAGTTCGCCTTACAAAACGTTCAGATTTATCCTTACAAAACCTTCAGATTCCGCCTGATACAATGCAAGGCCGCAAGCCGCAAGCATTTTTAAGTGTTACCATCCTTGTGCATTATTTTGCTTACACGGCAACCATGTTTTATAAATAAGCGCCCGGGTAATAACTAAAAGCAGCGCAAACTAAAATAAATTTTACACTCTTCTGTGATTTAAACCTGGCAGATAAAAGCCAGAAGAAATGCATCTGAGGGGATAATAAAAAAGAAATCATTCAACGTCTCGCTGACCGCTTTTTGAACGAAACAAAAAAGTCTTTTATACAACCACCAATTTTGGACCAATGAAAATTTAGAAAACGTAAACCGAAAAAAGGGTGGTTGAAAAACCGCCGGGTATAAAAATTTTATTTTTAGACCCAAAAACCTACTTCGTGGGGTCGGTTTTCTCGCACTTTCTCCCACACCCGAATATCTTTTCCCCAAAACAGGGGCCGCAGCGCTTAAATCGCATTAAAACTACCTTTTCGAAAGGACATATATCTGGCTTGAATATTTTCCTGTTCCTGCCTGCAGGTTTGAAAGGAGGCCTTGAAAAAATGCTTTGAAAAAAGAAGTTTTGCCGATCTTGTATTTTTCGCTTAACAAAGAAATATAAAATGCATCCAGGTACATCGGTAAGATGGCATCCAAAACAAATCCATGTTTTTCGAATAGCTTTTGGATACTCTCTGGATCAAAATGATAAAGGTGTCGAGGCACATCATAGGCAGCCCAAAATGCTTTGTAATGGTGTGCGTCGGCTGAATTATGATTGGGAACCGCCACAAACAACCTGCCATCTTGCTTAAGCAATCTCCGTATTTCTAAAATACGATTATTTAAATCATGCACATGCTCTAATACATGCCACATGGTAATAACTGAAAAGTTTTCATCCGGATACTTCTCAAGATATTCCTCTCCATTCAACCGCAAACGATGTTGCTTGTCGGCCAATGCACGTGCATCTGCATCCGGCTCCACCCCCTCAGCCATTATCCCTTTGTCAGAACAATACTTCAAAAAGTACCCGGTTCCTGCTCCAATATCTAACAGCTTTTGATTGCCCAGATATGGCTTGATAAGCCGGTATTTACTTGCAAGGGTAAGTGTACGTGCAAACTTATAGAGCTTATTGACCAATCCCTTCGATGTGTCGCTGTGAGAAATATACGCCGATGATTGATAATACCTGCCTATCTGCTCTTTGGATGGTCTGGGATTGGTAAACACGAAGCCACAAGATTCGCAGCTTACTATGTTGAATTGCTCCAAACTAACTGTATGATCTGTTGCCTGTAGGGTATCTTTAAAAGCTGTGCCTCCGCATACCGGGCAATTACTGAGTTTTTCTAAATGTTCCACGTGAAACCTTAACGACCTAAATGAATAACCAACACTTGAATATCAGTAGGTGACACCCCACTGATGCGTGAAGCCTGACCAATACTTAGTGGCTTGATTTTACAAAGTTTTTCTTTCGCCTCCGATGAAAGCGACTCTAATGCATGGTAGTCAAAATCTGCATGCAAATGAATGTGCTCAAGCCTGCCTAACTTCTCGGCCATCTCCTCTTCTCTTTTTATATATCCGTCGTATTTTAAAAGTATATCGGCCAATTCAAGCTCTTCTTCAAAAATACCATGCTCTATGGCGTACTCACTCAATGCCTTGCTATGCTTTAAGAGACTTTTAAGTTCTAATCCCGGCCTGCTTACAATACGTGAAATTCGTTGCTTCTGCGAAATAAGTGCTGAATCCTCTTGCTCCAAATAAACATTTACTTCATCAGGTTCAACATTATTCGCATGGATAAACTTGTTTAAACCGGCAATTCGCTGGTACTTCGCTATTGTGGCAGCATAGCGTTCTTCTTTAACCAGTCCCATTTCGTAAGCAAGGGGTGTTAAACGTTGATCGGCATTGTCTTGCCTGAGCATAATACGAAACTCAGCACGAGAGGTAAACATCCTATAAGGCTCATCTGTGCCTTTATTTACTAAATCATCAATCAGTACTCCTATATAAGCTTCTGAACGTTTTAATATAAAAGGCGCTAATGAATTGGCCGCGCGATGTGCATTGATACCGGCAATTAAACCCTGGCCGGCAGCTTCTTCATACCCTGTGGTGCCATTTATTTGTCCAGCAAAATAAAGATTCGATATGCCTTTTGTTTCTAAGCTTGGTAAAAGCTGTTCTGGTGGAAAAAAATCATATTCAATGGCATAACCAGGCCTAAACATCTTTACATTCTCAAAGCCCGGAACTTTACGCAATGCCTCGTATTGAACATCTTCCGGTAAAGAGGTAGAAAAGCCATTAACATAAATTTCAACGGTATTCCAGCCTTCTGGCTCAACAAACAATTGGTGCTTGTCTTTATCTGCAAAGCGGTTTATCTTGTCTTCAATTGAAGGACAATACCTTGGTCCAAGCCCCTGAATTCTGCCATTGAACATAGGGCTCCTGTCAAAACCTGTACGAAGCATGTCATGCACCTCATCATTGGTGTAGGTCATCCAGCAATTAAGCTGTTTACTAAGTTTTGGAGTCTTACTGAAAGAAAAGCTTCCAGGATGTTCATCACCCGGTTGCACTTCCATTTTCGAATAATCCAGGCTCCTTCCATCTATTCGCGGAGGCGTTCCTGTTTTCATCCTGCCACTTCTAAAACCTAGACTTACCAATTGCTCTGTAATACCTTTTGCAGCTTTTTCTCCGGCACGCCCGCCCCCCATCTGCTTCTCACCAATATGAATAATACCATTTAAAAAAGTACCATTGGTTAGTACCACAGATTTAGCGTAAATACAAACATCTATAGATGTTTTAACTCCTATCACCCGATTGCCTTCTACAATAATTTCTTTCACCATATCCTGAAAGAAATCAACCCCTTCTGTCTTCTCTAACATGCTACGCCACTCAGCCGAAAACAACATACGGTCGTTTTGGGTGCGCGGACTCCACATAGCCGGGCCTTTTGAACGGTTAAGCATTTTAAACTGAACGGCTGATAGGTCAGAAACTATACCTGAATAACCACCCAAAGCATCAATTTCTCTAACAATCTGGCCTTTTGCAATACCACCCATGGCCGGATTACATGACATCTGGGCGATGGTTCCCATATTCATGGTCACAAGCATCACCTTTGAGCCCATGTTGGCAGCGGCAGCAGCGGCTTCACAACCTGCATGCCCGGCACCTACTACAATTACATCATACTTTTGAAACATCTCTAATACGTTCCACGTGGAACAAGGGCGGCAAAATTAATCAATTTCGGGCCTTCTACACTCCCAGTAGCTTGTTACTCCGCTGTTTAAGGTAAAAATCTTCTGTTTCCCGCATTTTTTTCTCCTCGGCAGGTGATTTATCTCCGTAACCACACAAATGTAAAACACCATGAACCATCACCCGGTGCAATTCATCTATATATGAACCATTGTAAAGGCTGCTGTTTTCAAGCACCCGTTCTACGCTGATGTATAAATCACCCGAAATCTTACCGGCTTCCTGGTGCGAAAAGGTGATAATATCGGTAAAATAATCATGCTGTAAGTACTGCTGGTTGATTGATAGCAGGTACGCATCAGAACAAAAAATATAAGACAAATTACCGGTGCGATATCCCTCACGCCGAATAACCTCATTGAGCCATGCCTTGAGTGCAAGTTTCTGCTTTAGCTTGAAACTTTCTATCTCAGTAAAAAATTGTACCAGAACCGGGGATTACTGATGGTGAATACGAAAATACAACTCCACTTTGCGACCCTCATTGTAAAAATGAATGTCGTCAGTTAAGCGACGCATTAAAAAAACACCCCGGCCATTAGGCATCTCAACATTTTCAGGATCTGTGGGGTCAGGCAAAGCATCCGGGTTATAACCGTTTCCCTCGTCTTCAACAGTAAAACAAAGATTATTGCCTTTGGTTTCGTAAAAGAACCGCACGGCTTTATTAGGGTTCAAGCGGTTACCATGGTATATAGCATTGCTGACAGCCTCGGTGAGCGCCATCAAAATATTACCATAATGCTCGTCGCCTATGTTATAAAATTGACAAATTTCATCTACAAATTTTTCAACCAGGGCTACATTTTCTTTCACTGAAGAGAAGGTTACAGATCGCGTATCGGTTATTGTCATTGTCTGAATGCTAGTTGTTGAACTGTATAAAATACTCCTTAACCATGTTTTTGTAAAAAGGTCTCAGAGAGGGGGGAATCGTTTTTAATAATTCTGTCTCCTGTCTGATTATCTTGTTATACTGATCAAAGGCAGAAATGTTACGTGTAAGTTCTTTTTTATTTTCGTTTGATTCTCTTTTCTCTTCTAAGCCCTTCTCACGCTCGGCTTTCTCAGCTTCTAAAAGGCGTGTAAGTATTTCCTGCTGCCGGCGAATGGTCTCAGCTGTGATGTTTTTATTCACTAAATCCGTCTCAGTTTGTTCCATCTTATTAGCAATATTACGCAAATTTCCACTATTCCCGTTCCCTTCTTTCATCATTTCATTCATCAGGCTCTGGATTTGGTTTCTTAACATCTCTTGTTGTGCTGCCATCCGGGCCAATTGTTCACTTGATTGTTTACCTGTTCCTGGCTTGCCCATACCTTCTTTCATTTTCTGCAACTGCTCGTTAAGCTGTTGCTGCAGTTGTCGCATGGTGGCCATTGAAGGCTTCCCCTGACCGGGCTTGTTGTTCTTCCCGGGCTTGCTGCATGAACCATTGCCTTGCTTTTTGGCCGCCATTTGCTGTTGCATCTGGTTGGTAATCTCACCAAGCATTAACGCCAGATTGTTTACAGATGTCATTACATATTGTTGCCGCGAAGAAGCTGCTGCTACCTGTCTTTCAGCCAGGTATGCCACTGCCTTGTCCATATTCATATTAATGGCTGAAATCTCACGGTTTACAAATGCCTGTATCTCCACAACCCGCTTGCTTAAAGCAAAAAGCGAGTCTTCTATCATCTTTGCGTCATCCTTTATTTTCTTTTGCTCGGCGGTCAGACCCACATAAAGAGGATTTCCAGGATGTGTCTTTTGTAACTGCTTCATCACACGCTCCTGATCGAATGATAGCTGTATAAGGTTTTCAAGTATTTCCCGCAATTTGCCGATATCTTCCTCCATCTCCTTCTGCTCATTTTGTTCCTGCATCTGTTTCATTTTCTGCGACAATTCTTCCATCTTTTTTGATGCACTCTTCTGTGATTTTGAAGCTTTTCCACTTTTTCCCTGACCCAACTCATCTGAACTTTTCTGCATATCCTGCTGAATATCCTGCTCAGAGGCATCTGTGTCTTCCATTTTCTTGGGCTCATTCAGGGCTTCATTTTTCTTTTGCAACTCGTCAAGATCTTTCCGGAGGGCTTCAAACTCCTTATTCATTTGATCCTGTTCTGCCTTTTTTTGTTCCTGACTTTTCTGAGTATCATTCGACAGTTTCTCCTGTTTTTCACGCAAACGATCAAGCTTTTCTATTGTCTCTGTTAGTTTTTGATCAAATTCAAGTTGCTTAAAAAGCTCTAATGAACGATCCAGCTCCTTTTCAATGTCTTTATTGTCTAACTTCATTTGATCTACCATGTCGCGCAACTTATTCTTGTCGAGATTTTCCATCAATCGTTCTAATTCACGCATCTTTTCTTTCATTTCCTCACTTAGAATCTGTTCAAACAGGCGCTCAAGTTCTTTTTGCTTGTCTAAAATCCTTTGATCACTTTTTTTATACTCCTCGTTTTGACTGTTATTCTGTTGGTTTTCCTTTTTTAGTTCTTCTACATCTTTGTTTAGCTGTTTGTGCTTCTCAAGCAAATCTTCAAGCTTCTTTTTGTCTTGCCAGCTCATATCACGCTTCTCTAACATGCGTTTATTGAGTTCATCTAATTCTTTTTGAATCTTTTTTGAGTCAATAATCGTCTCTTTGAGACGATCTTTCATTTCCTGGTTGTTTTGCTCTTGCTGCTGTTCAAGCTCTTCTAAAGTAGGTACCTTGAAAATATGCTTTTGCGACCTTGAGGCTTTGCTACCACTTATACGGTCATTGTCCCATATCTCAAACCAATAAGAAAGTTCATCACCTGGTACCAAACCAAGTTCTGAAAATTCCTGCGACCAGTAAAAACTTGAATTGGTGTACTGTTTCGAAAATGGAACCGGAATCTTTTGTGTTCCAATGATTTCTCCTTCCTGTTTCGGTGTACGCTCAATATAAAAATACAGGTTATCAAAGCCATAATCATCAGCAATCTCACCCTTAAAAAACATCCTTGAACTTAGGAGCGAATCAGCTTTCTCTTCCACAGTGATTTGTGGAAATTCATCCTGTTTCACCGTAATCATGTATTCAACTTCATTTCTACCCTTAAGAAAACGGTTTTCTGTTTGAATTTTATACCGCTTATCTTGCATCAGCTTTAACTGCTTTTTGAAAGCTCCTTTATCATCAGGCTTTAAAGCAATTGCCGAATCTGAAAACAGCATACTTAGCTTTTCAGTGTCACGGGCATTGAACTCCCAAAGCGCTTTTGTTCCGGCGGGTACACTTAAATCTCCAGTATTACTGAGTACTTCATCTTTTAAGCCAGTATAATCAGGATAATCAAGTGCTATCCTGAAATTTACCAGAACAGGGTCGGGGAGGGCCTGTAATTCAAATTCCTGCGAATAAAAACCGTCGGCATACAACCTGAACTTTGTGTTGTGATACACGTTCTTAAAACCGTACAGGTGCAGGTCTTTTTCTCTTTTCTCCAATCTGAATTTTGTTCCGTCTATATCAATAAATACCTCTGCCGGAAGAACCGAACCAGTCATTTTAACCAAAAGATCAAAATCCTGCTTACTTGGTGTTTTTAAAGTTTTATTCTCAATGTTGAAGTTAAATGGAGCTTTTGGTTGAAATGCTTCTGAATACCGGATAATTCGCCTTGTTGGCCCGGCCAGAAATGATGGAGATACTAACAGAATTAAAACCAATACAATAAAAGGTACTAAAACATACCGGAGATACCTTCTATTTTGCTTGAAATCAATGGCTTTACTAAATGTAACAGGTCTGAGAGCAAGAATTCGCTGATCAATACTCGCATGTATCAGTTCAATATTTTCGCCTTGCTGTGCAGCCTGTTCCTGTAACTGTAATGTATTTAGCAGTTTATCTTTTACTTCCTGAAAGTGCCGCCCAATAATGATGGCAGCTTGTTCATGATTGATTACACGACCTAATTTATATAAGTGAAACAGAGGTACAAGTATGAACTTTACAAGCACAAACCCTGAAAACAATACAAAGGAGTAAAAAAGCACAGCCCTGCCGGTCTGGTTAAACTGACCCAAATACTCTAAGGTATTTAAAAGCAGAAAAAATACAAGTATGCCCCCACCTGAATATATAAGCCCTCTGATAAGCTGATTCAGGTAATACTTACGAATAAATGCATCAATTTTCTGAAGCAATTCTCCATAAGCTTCTGAGTATAAGTTATTTCTACTCATTTTTTACGCAATATGCTTTTCTGTTATCTCTCAATTTACATGCTGCTTAACGAAAATAGACCCAAAATTGATACGTGAATTCAAATTACACACATGAAATTTTATCTACACGCAACTGGTGCCTACCTCCTTCAAAGTTTTCAGTTAGAAAGGTCCTGACCATATCGCGTGCTGTTTCTATACTAACAAATCGGGCAGGTATACATAATACATTTGCATTATTGTGTTTACGTGCCAGCGAAGCAAGTTCTTTGTTCCAGCAAACTGCTGCTCTGATGCCCTGATGCTTGTTCGCACTGATGGCTACTCCATTTGCACTGCCACAAATAAGTATGCCTTTCTCACATTCACCTTTTTCAACCGCAAGAGCAAGCGGATGCGCAACATCCGGATAGTCCATACTCTCCGGAGTATTTGTACCAAAATCAAGTGAAGTAAAACCTATTTCTTTTAAAAAGAAGCTTAAATCTTCTTTAAACGCGAAACCGGCATGATCTGATCCTATTGCTATGTTCATAAATGCAAAATTAAGGCGAAATACAACAGCTTTTTGAAAACCACCAAATGCCTGTGAATTGTAAGTGAATAAGACCTCAAAAATTGTGAAAAATAAATTTGTCTATCCGGATTCATTAACTCATTAGCATAAAATTTATTCGCCACAAGAAATACTTTCTATTCTGTTTCCATGTTTTAACAACAAAGCATTAACAATCAATACCGGCGAGTTTCATGAAAGTTATCAGATGAAAAGGTTTTCAGCATTTGTTGATTTCGTTAAATATTCATTGCTAAACAATGCTTTACAAATTCTTGTTTGTTAATTTTGTGTTCAAAAAGTGATAATAGCGTGAAAAGCAAACATTACAAAAAAACTAATCAACGCCTTTAACAGCCTATTATCCATATTATCTTTTCTTTTTTAAATCTTTTAAAATAAATAATGATACAAAGTGAGTTGTTGAAAAACGGTTTTCTCGAAAAAGCAATTGAACCTTCACTCGACCTTTTCGCAGAAATAAAACGATTAAAACAGGAAAAAAATGCGATTGTTTTAGCACATTATTATCAAAATGCTGATATTCAGGATGTTGCTGATTATATCGGAGACAGCCTTGGCCTGGCACAGCAGGCAGCCAAAACAAAAGCCGACATGATAGTTTTCGCCGGAGTACATTTTATGGCAGAAACTGCGAAAATTTTATGCCCGGATAAAAAGGTGGTCCTTCCTGACCTCAATGCTGGATGTTCACTGGCAGATAGCTGCACACCTGACCGTTTTGCTGCTTTTAAAGCTCAACATCCTGAACACATGGTGATTTCTTACATTAATTGTACAGCAGAAATCAAAGCAATGACTGATATTGTCTGTACTTCATCAAATGCGGCACAAATCGTTCAAAGTTTGCCAAAAGACCAGAAAATAATTTTTGCCCCTGATAAAAACCTTGGCAGATATATCATGCAAACATCTGGTCGTGAAATGTTGCTTTGGGATGGCTCATGTATGGTACATGAGATTTTTTCAAAACAAAAAATCGTTCAGCTCAAACTACGCTATCCGGATGCTGAAGTTATTGCACACCCTGAATGTGAAGAGGCTGTTCTTGAACTGGCTGATTTCATTGGCTCTACCTCTGCACTTTTAAAAAGAACCAAACAAGGTAAGGCTTCAACTTTTATTGTTGCAACCGAAAGCGGCATCCTACACCAGATGATACAGGCTTCACCCGAGAAGACCTTTATCCCTGCACCCCCAGATAACCAATGTGCTTGCAATGATTGCCCGCACATGAAGTTAAATACCCTCGAAAAAGTGTACCTCTGTATGGAGTATGAACTCCCTGAACTAATACTTGATGAGCAGATTAGGAAAAAAGCAGAAGTTCCTATTCGCCGGATGCTCGATATTTCTGCTTCACTCGGTTTATAAGTTTTTAAAATGGTTTTACGTCTGGTAGCAGCCTGCCTGCTCTATCTGCCATTGTGTGCTCAGCAGCCTGAACAACGCATTGACAGCACTAGTGAATGGGTTTGTATTTCTTACCCGAATGACCCACTTCAAACAAAATATTACTCATTTAAAAATGGGTTTTCACTGATTGTTTCTCCTGATAAATCTACACCTGATTTTTATGCCGCTGTTGCCGTTAGGGCAGGAGGGAAGGACGATCCGGCAAACAATACCGGGCTTGCCCATTACCTTGAGCACATGCTATTTAAAGGTACAGATAAAATGGGAACCATTGATTATCAAAAAGAAGTAGTTTACCTGAACAAAATCGAAAGCCTGTATGAAAAGTACAATGGCCTGACTGACCCAGAAAAAAGAAAGAAAGTTTACCAAGCCATTGATTCTGTTTCACTTTTGGCTTCAAATTTTGCAATTGCCAATGAGTACGACAAGCTTATGCAGCAAATGGGTGTTACTAAAACCAATGCATTTACTGAGTACGACCAAACAGTTTATATTAACCAAATACCCTCCGTTCAACTTCAAAATTGGATGCAGGTTGAGTTTGAACGATTCAGAAATCCGGTATTAAGACTTTTTCATACAGAATTGGAAGCAGTTTTTGAAGAAAAAAATATCTCTCTTGATGCTGATGACAACAAGGCTTTTGAAGCACTGATGCAAAGATTGTTTAAAAAACACCCCTACGGAACACAAACTATAATCGGGCGCTCTGAACACCTGAAAAACCCTTCAATGAAAGAAATCAGGAAATATTACCAAACGCACTATATACCTGGTAATATGGCCTTGATTATTGCCGGAAATGTTGAACCTGATGAAGTTGCCGGATTAGCTTTAAAATCTTTCGGAACTCTTCCGGCAAAAGAAGTAGTGAAAAAAACACCCCCAAAGGAAGACATCCTGATAAACCCTCAGGAAACAAAAGTGTACGGTCAGGAAAGTCAATCCGTCTTGATTGGTTTCAGATTGCCTTCAGTGTATAAAACCGGATTGGCTGAACGTTTTTACCTTTTAGAACAATTACTTGGAAATGAGCAAATTGGTTTGATTCAGCAGAATTTACTGCTTCCTCAAAAAGTTCTTTCGGCAAGCGCCGGAATTTACCGTCTTAGCGATTATTCTGTATTGTTCTTAGAAGGAAAACCGCTGGAAGGACAAAGCCTTGAACAGGTAAAGGAACTCCTGCTCGCTCAAATTGATTCTTTGAAAAAAAACAAACCTGATCAGGAAATGCTGCAAGCCATCTCTTCTAATCTGGCTTTAAAACGCATGGAAGCAGCAGAAGTGAATGAATCTAGGGTTTTTCGCCTGCTTGACCCTTTTATCCACGGAGAAGAACCTACCGCAGCCCTGAATGAAAAAGAGAAAATGGATCAGGTGAAGCCAATGGAAATAAGCATTTTAGCACGACAGTATCTTGACAAGAACTATGTTGTAGTATTGAAAGAACAAGGTCGCGATACAAGCGTTCAGAAAATGGATAAGCCTCCAATTTCAACCGTTACGCTAAATCGAGACCATGTTTCAAAATTTGCGAAGGATATTCTTGATAATGAAGTAAAAACACAAGAACCGAAATGGGTTGACCTGAAAAAAGATATAAAAACAGAAACGTTAAACGCTGGCATAACACTAAACCATGTGCGTAACAAAGATAACAAGCGCTTTAAACTTGACTTTGTCTATGAAACCGGAAGCCTTAACGATCAGATACTTCCTTTGGCTTTCCGCTACCTGCAACTGGCCGGAAGTAAAAAATACGATATGAATTATATCAATCGCGAGCTTTATCGCCTGGCCTGCGCAATTGATATCTCTGTTGGTGAATACCAAACCCGGATTAGCCTTAGCGGTGATTCAGAACATTTTGAAAGAGCACTCGCATTACTATGCTACTTTGTTGATAACCCATCTGATAATCAGGAAATTTTAAATACACTTGTTTCAACGATAATACGTGAGCGTGACGACCGCCTGACCGACAGAGCTACCATAAGGGTAGGAATGGTCAATTATGCTTTATACGGGCCTAAAAACCCCTTTAATCAGGTATTGAGCAACAAGCAGCTTAAGTCGCTGAAATTAGATGAACTTACAATGAAATCTAAATTCATTCGGCAGTACCAGCACCAGGTATATTATTACGGCCCTGAGCCCAGTTTGAACATTAGTAAACTGCTCAATAAGTACCATGAAGTAAAACAGCCATTCATAAACATTCAGGCAAAACAGAAGTTTACCCCAATTGCATCCGAAAAAAGGAAATTGCTGTTTTATCCGTACGAAATGGTGCAGGCTGACATAGGTTGGCTGGGTGCGGCGAATAACGGTTTTAACTACGACAGCTCTGCCACTTATGCGCTTTTTAATGAATATTTCGGTGGAAGCATGGCTTCTATCGTATTTCAAACTATCAGAGAAGCAAGGGCGCTGGCATACTCTTGCAATGGCTATTTTAGCGTTCCCTGGCATGTAAATAAACCATCATACTTCAGTGCTTATATCGGAACACAAGCAGATAAAGCAGATTCGGCTATTGTTGCTATGAATGAATTATTGCATAAGATGCCAATTTTGCCGGCACAGCTTCAAACTGCTAAAAAGGCAAAAGAAAGTCAACTCAGTAACGCCTGGATTAAACCTTCCGGACTACTTGATTTTTATAGAAATCAGCAAAATAAAGGTTTACTCAACGACCAGCGGAAAGAAGAGTTTGTACGGCTAAATACTCTGACAATCAATGATATAGATAAATTTCACCAGAACAAACTCAGCCATGAGCGTTTTGCAATGTATGTGGTTGCCGACCCTGCAATTCTTAAAAAAGAAGTTTTAAGAAAATACGGCAAAGTGAAGCAACTCAATAGAAAGGACCTGTTCGGCTATTAATGAAACTATTCAACCTTTGCGCTCTGTGCCTGTTCATGTTGTTTTTTCACCCAGCAGAAGCACAGGATTCATTGGTAAAATACCATTTCTCAAACGGAGTAATTTCTTCACAGGGGATGCTCCGTTTGGGAAAACCTGAAGGGTATTGGAGAAATTTTTATGAAGACGGAACATTGCGCTCTGAAGGAAAAATGCATGCGGGCAAAACTGATAGTACATGGAATTTTTACAATACGAAAGGCACTTTAATTACCACGATAAATTTTAAGAAGGGTTTAAAGAATGGACACAGGGAAACCTACAACGAAAAGGGGGAGATAATTATTAGAGAAAGTTTCGTAAATGACCAGAAGGAGGGTGTTTCAACACAATTTTACCCGGATGGTTCACCCAGGATTAATACACCCTTCCACCATGATAAGGAGGATGGAAGAGGGTTTGAATTTGACCAAAAAGGAAAAATAATAGTTGTCTTTGATTACTCAAAGGGACTCCTTACCGCACGCAAACCAGTGAACAGATTTGATTTGTCAGGAAAACAAACGGGGATATGGATTGAAGTGGATACTAGTGGAGTAGTTCGGAAAGAAATAAATTATCAGGATGGACAAGTGCATGGGTATATTAAATGGTTCAACCAACTCGGCCAGCTGCTAAAGGTAGAACATTATATTATGGGCAAGCTGCAGGGCGAACCTGCTAAAGCCATACCAATGCAGGTTTTTTATAAAAACAAACAACTAAAAACCAAAGGCTCATTTTTAAACGGAAAACCCGTGGGGATGCAATTAAGGTTTGATTCACTGGGAGGCAATGCCAAAGCCGCTTATTACGATCAACAGGGAAAATTGCTCTCAGAGGGGAAACTTGATAGTGCAGAGCAAAGAACGGGGTATTGGAAAGAATTTTACCCGGAAGGAAACCTCAAGGCTGAAGGAAGTTATCTGAAAGGACAAAAAGTGGCGCAGTGGAAATACTATCATGACAATGGGCAATTAGAACAATATGGCATGTTCGTTAATGGAAAGCCCGATGGAATCTGGAAATGGTTTTACGAAGACGGACAATTATTTAGAGAAACCAATTATTTAAAAGGTAAAGAAGATGGCTTTTCATTTGAACTTGACAAATATGGAGACACTCTTTCACGCGGTGAATTTTTAGATGATGAGCGTGAAGGACCTTGGTTATTTAAACAGGGGTATTTATTGGTTCACGGAGCCTTTATTGCCGGAAAACCTCATGGTTTATGGGTTTACAAAGACACAACAGGTAATTTGCGCTTTGAAGGTAACTTTCTTGCAGGGGAGGGGCAGGGCACACACCGGGCTTATTTTGAAAATGCTAAGATCCGTTGGACGGGCGCCTACCTGAACGGGAAACGTAATGGAACATGGATTTTGTATAAGCCAGATGGTAGCATTGTTATTGAAGTAGAATACAGAGAAGGGCTTGAAATAAAATACGATGGCCTTAAAATCCGACCTGAGTTTGAGCCGGATGAATGGGAGTCTATGATGCAACACAATCCATATATTTTTTGAGAAATATTGCCCCATACCTGATGCTTGTATGGTTTATCGTACTTAGCTCCTGCTCCGCAAGCAGAAGGGCCTCGGGAAGTGTAAACCATCAGGCGGAGCGTGCAAAACTCGAGAAAAAACTGACAATTAAGCTCCCCGATACTTATGACACAAAGCTGCTCAATTGCGTAGCCGGATGGATAGGTACCCCTTACAAATATGGCGGAGATACCCAAAAGGGAACCGACTGTTCTGGTTTGGTACGCTCCATTTACCGGGAGGTTTATGATTTACAAATTGACCATAGTGCGGCAAGACAAAAAGAAAATGCAAAACCACTAAAGGAAAAGCAACTCAAAGAAGGAGACCTCATTTTTTTCTCCATTAATTCAAAAAAAACAGACCATACAGGAATTTACCTCTGGAATGGATATTTTGTACATGCGAGCACCCGGAAAGGAGTGTTAATCAGCAATTTATCAGAACCCTATTACCGTAATTCCTATAACGGCGCCGGAACCTACCGGCCTTAGTTGTTCTCTGGCTTGTATTCCTGAAGAAAACTGGCACGGCGATCCTGAAAAAAGAAAATGATGTTCTGTATAATAATAAGGCTGTTCAAGCCTATAACAAGCCATAACCCAATACCAAAGTGAAGCCTCACATAAAACATATTTTTAAAGAAGGGGTTATCCAAATACACAGCCATCTGTTGATCCCATACTTTCCGTATCGCATACATCATCACAGACAATAGTACCACCGAAAAAAAGGAAATTAATATGCTAAAAACGGGCTTTTGAAACTTTGGGATAAACTGAATAACAATACCAAACCCTAAAGCCAATAAAACCCCAAGGGTAAACCAATCTTGCTTTTTTTCAGCTTGCATTTTTTGCATAAGTTCTTCATTATCAGCAATAAACTCTTCGCTTTCTTCCGACTCGAATGAAGGACCCCGGGCAAAAGCCATGTCGAACCCATTCATCTTCGCAAAACGACTTCCATCTCCGCAACGAACCTCTAAAAATGGAAGAAAGAAAAGCAGAATCGCCGCAAGAAACAGCCCTGAGTTAAAGTAACTTCGCATAGCTTTAAAAAGATGACAAGGTATCGAAAATCAATACAGTTCAATATAAGGCTAAGGCCTAAATGTTAAAAAAAATCAGCCGAAGCTAATTTTTTTAATATGGGCAAACTGCATATTTGCCATGGGTATGAAAGCTGAATACGAAAAAATACTAAGCAGATATATTCCGGAGCCTTCTGTTGGGCTTATTTGTGAATGGATAATTCAAAGAGGTATTCACCTGACAATCACCAAAGAACGTTCAACGAAATTGGGTGATTTCCGGCCTTCAGAAAAAACAAGAGGCCATAAAATTTCAGTAAACCACAATCTCAACCCTTATGCTTTTTTACTGACCCTGGTACACGAGATAGCCCATCTTGAAACCTGGAATACCTATAAAAACAAAGTTAAACCACATGGCCGGGAATGGAAAACTGCATTTATTGGCCTTATGCAACCATTTCTGCACGAATTGATTTTCCCTGCTGAAGTATTGCATGAAATACGCAAATACCTGAATAATCCTGCTGCAAGTAGCTGCTCCGACCATAACCTTTCAATAGCACTGCGCAGGTTCGACACAGAGCCAGCTTTGTTTTTGGAAGAATTGCCTGAGGGTGCAGTGTTTAAAATTGGCTCCGGGCGTGTGTTTAAAAAAGGTGAAAAACGACGTAAGCATTTCCATTGTCTTGAAATGAACTCGGCACGAGCATACCTCATCAGTCCGGCAGCAGAAGTTACGCTCATTACATAGGTTTTTTACAAAAGATTGCGACCTTTGCAGCCAATTTAAAATGCGCTAAGATGGGTCTGGAACAATTACAGGCAAATTTAAAAATGCCAGTTGCAAAGATGGCTGAGAGTCTTATGGGTTCAGAAATTATTAAACTTGCCGGTGAAATAAATGATAAAATACGCAAAGGCCAACAAATTTATAATTTCACCATTGGAGATTATGACCCCGCGATTTTCCCCATCCCTGAAGAACTCAAACAAGAAATTGTAAATGCCTACAACCAACACCATACCAATTACCCCGCAGCCAATGGCATTGCCTCGCTTCGAGAAAGTGTTGCCAGGTATATTCAGACCTTCCAGGGGCTCAACTACAGCCCTGATGAATTTCTGATTGCAGCGGGAGCCAGACCGCTGATTTATGCCGCTTTTCAAACACTGGTTGACCCGGGAGATAAGGTCGTGTTTCCTGTACCATCATGGAACAACAACCATTATACCCACCTAAGCCACGCCAATCCGGTATTTGTTGAAACAAAACCCGAAAATAACTTCATGCCTACAGCAAGTGAGCTCGAGCCCCACCTGCAGGGAGCCGGCCTGCTTGCCTTGTGTTCGCCTTTAAACCCAACCGGAACGGTCTTTACACCTGACGGCTTGCTGGAAATATGCAAACTGGTTTTAGCAGAAAACAAGAAAAGAGCACCAGGGGCAAAACCACTGTATCTCTTGTATGATCAAATCTACTGGACTTTAACCTTTGGAACCACCAAACACGCTGACCCTGTGTCACTACTGCCTGAAATGCGTCAGTATACGGTTTATGTTGATGGTATTTCTAAATCATTAGCCGCCACCGGCGTCAGGGTAGGATGGGGTTTTGGCCCGGCTGCTGTGATTGACAAAATGAAAAATATTCTAGGGCATATTGGCGCTTGGGCACCCAAAGCTGAGCAAGTTGCTACAGCAGCTTTCTTAAACAAGCACCAGGCGGTGAATACTTTTATGGACAGCCTGAAAACCCGCATCCATGAGCGCTTGATGGCACTTTACAACGGGTTTGAAAAACTAAGAAGTGAAGGTTTCCCGGTAAGGGCAATTGCACCGCAGGCAGCTATTTATCTTACAGTAAGTATCGAATTAACAGCTTATCAATTACCTGACGGAACCCCTATTACGCAAACTGAACAAATCTCAGGTTTCCTACTTGAACATGCATCTCTGGCAGTTGTTCCTTTCTACGCCTTTGGTGCTTCACGCAGCTCCACATGGTACCGTATTTCAGTGGGTACCTGCCAGCTTGAACAGATTCCACAGGTGATTGATTTGCTCCGTTCAAGCATGTTGAAACTTAGAAAATAAAATGGCACAGCCAAAAGACATTTTTTGTGTTATCATGGCCGGGGGAGTGGGAAGCCGCTTCTGGCCCATGAGCAGACAAAGTCACCCCAAGCAGTTTTTAGATGTGCTTGGTACCGGAAAAACCTTGCTTCAACAAACAGTGGAGCGCTTTCTTCCCCTGATTCCTCTCGAACGAATCATCATTGTAACCAACAAGGCTTATGAAACCCTTGTACATGAGCAAATCCCCGGGTTAAACACCGACCAGGTACTGCTTGAACCTGCAAGAAGAAATACTGCTCCCTGCTTGGCTTATGCTGCACATAAAATCCAGCTCAAAAATCCGAATGCCCTGCTGGTTGTTGCACCTTCAGATCATCTGATACTAAAAGAAACGGTGTTTATTGAACACCTTAAATCGGCATTTGATTTTTCTGCTGAAAATGATGCCCTTTTAACAATGGGCATTAGACCCGGGAGGCCTGATACGGGTTACGGGTATATTCAGTTTACCGATGACCCTGATTTACCCTATAATTCACAAGTAAAGAAGGTTAAGACTTTTACCGAAAAACCAAACCTTGAGCTGGCAAAATCATTTGTCGCAAGTGGCGAGTTCCTATGGAATGCCGGTATCTTTATTTGGAGCCTGCAAAGTCTGATGAAAGCCATGGAGAATTATATGCCGGATGTAAACCAATTGTTTGCCGCCGGAAAAACATACTATTATACCACCCAGGAGCAAGCCTATATTGAACAGGCTTATGCACGCTGTACCAATATTTCAATTGACTACGGTATCATGGAAAAGGCACCCAATGTATATGTTATTCCGTCTGATTTCGGCTGGTCTGACCTGGGTACCTGGGGCTCGCTTTATGAGAACTCACCTAAAGACAAACACGGTAATACTGTTATCGGCAAAAATGTAATGCTCTATAATTCAAACCAGTGTATTATTAATGTGCCGCATGAAAAACTCGTGGCTATTCAGGGGCTTGAAGGTTATATCGTAGCCGAGTCAGATGACATTCTGCTGATTTGTAAAAAAGATGAAGAGCAGGAAATCAGGCAGATTGTGAACAATGTAAAGGCAGATAAAGGAGAAGCATTCGTTTAAAAAAATAGCGGCTAAAACATTGTTTTAGCCGCTATTTTACATTTTTACTCACGCTTTATTAAAACTCCCAGAGATCGTGCTCAAAGTTTACGATTTCCTGCTTTATGCGTTCTGATTCCAGTAATGCATCCATTCCCTTAGCATAATCACCAATTACACGGTCGTACACATTTTCTTCTTTGGTGATATAGCTACTAAATTGCCTTTTCCAGAAAATGTCATCAAATGAACGACGTTCAGAAGGGTTGAACCGGTTAAATACATCGTATTTGGCAAGTAGTGGCCGCGCTTCCGGAAAGTAAATCCAAAACAAAGGTGTATCCCCTTTTTCTTTGTCCTCGTTCTCATACATAGGGCAAATACCTAAAATACGGCAGTCAAGCACAGAACGCTGCTTATCAAAGAACCATTCCTCCTTTACCCATATTTTTTTAACCCGTGAAGGTTCAAATTTACGGGGCACCACCTTCATAACCGGCGGATTATCAGGATTATCAAGGTCGGGAACATACATTGTATCCACCTTTTCAACGAAATTTTTCAATTCGGTGATGGTCATGATTTCAGAGAAATCATCTACCCCGCCTTTAAAAATTCTTGGTGAACCTTCTGTCATTACGGCATTGTATAGCAAATCAGCCAAACTCCGCATCCCATTAGTTTCAACCAATGGATAATAAAGAGGCAGGTTCATTTTTTCACGCAAATCTATTACGCGCCAAACGCGTTTTTTCCACATCACATCTGCTTCCCGTAAAGGAGCATAAGGGATGGGCTGGCGTTCACGGATAGCGTCTTTTTTGTACACCCCATCGTTCGGAGTGTCAGGGCTCAAGACCTGTGCCCCGGAACTAAAGCAGATTCCACTAAGAACTGCCAGAAAAAAGATACTACGCTTCATGACCTGTCAATTTTAAAGGTTGAATTATCGAATCTTATATGATGCATCGAGGGTTCTAACTGAGCCATCAGGGCCTTTGGCCTTAATGTCGCTCAGGAACACGCGGGTGCCAGGCTTCACTTTTTTGAGCTGAGAGGTGATAGCATCATTGAATTTGTTTCCTGTAACCTGAATCGGGATATATACCCCGTTTACATTCATACCAAACTCAAAACCAGTAACCTGAAAGCTTGCCTTAAAGTCGAAGTTTTCAAGTACCGCAGATACACCACCGGCAGCAACAAGTTCCTGTGAAGAAAGCGTTGCACCACTTTTCTTACCCATAACCATTGGAACCGGGTCTGGAATACGTTTAATCCGGAACTCAGGTGCACCCATGTTGGCGGTCTTGCCTTGCGGGCTTTTTACCGAAACAGGAACAGTACACTTGGTACCCCCGGAAACATTTACAACATATTCTCCGGGTTTGATTTTTTTAATGGTTCCTTGTGCACCGGCCAATGTAGCCTCTACCTTGGTAGGGTCAGAGCCAGGTACTGATACAGATACCGGATTGTCAACACCGATATAGAATACGTTCATTGAAGTAGGTGAAACAACGGCAGCGGGCTTAATAGCCATGTACTCATATTCAACTTTTGATTCTTCCGGTTTGCCTTCTGCATTCATAAAACGGGCAATGGCAGTGATTTTTTGCGGGCCTTCCGAAGCGGGGCGTGATTTAAAAATCACTGAACCAGTTTCGTCAGTTTCTGTTATTTGACGGCCATTCACTGTTACATCAGGAGTCATTTTTGAGTTAAAAGCAGCAACGAAAATCTTCGCAGTAAATTCATCACCTATAGTTACCACATTCGCAGATGGAATCATTTGGGCTGCCAGTTTATCTACCTTTATAGTAGCGTCACCAATAGATTTCACAAGCTCATTCAATACCGTACCTTCTGCATTCCTTATCTCAGTTTGCATCTGTGATAACACCGAAATCTGTGCAGCTAATGGAAGGTGGTAGAATTTATTTGTTTCCCAGGTTTCCTTTTGTGAGCCCTTTTGTGGGGGGTCATTGGTGTCTAAACCAAGATTCGTGTTTTTTTGCATTTTTTCCGGAAGCACGGAAACAAGATTTTTCTTAAATTCAATGATCTTGTTTTTAAGCTCACGTGCCTTACCACCAGAACCGTCTTCTGTTAAGCCGCACATAATACGCGTAGCTTCATCATACTTGTCTTTTGAACTGATGTATTCAAGACGAATGGTGTCGGCAACTTCCTTTGGAACCTTCTCCTCGGCCTGAATTACTTCTGATTTAATTGACGAAACCATTTTGTACAACTCATCTGTCCATTTTTTAACCTTCTGAGAATTCTCATAAGGCACTTTTGCACGAACAGGTTCAGATTCGAGTGCCCTTTTCAGGGTCTCGTACAGACGACCATTGTTTTGGGTAAAATTCTGATCAGTTTTAATAAGGCCATCATTCATGACCACAAATGCATCGAGAATCTCCTTAGATACGTTAAGCGCAAGTAACGCTGTAAGTACCAGGTACATCATCCCGATCATCTTCTGCCTCGGTGTTTCTTTTCCGCCAGCCATTTCTTATTTTAAAGAGGGATTAAAAATTGGGATGATGATTTAGCGATTGAAATTCATGGCAGAAAGCATATTGCCATATATAGTATTCAACGAAGTAAGGTTCGTGGTCAGTTGCGACATTTCCTCCTTGTAACGTTTGGTATCTGTTACTGACTCATGCAAATTGCTCATTAACTGCTCAATACCTTCATACAACTTGGTCGAAGCCTGAGCATGTGCCTGAGCACCACGCAATTGTAATTCATAAACAGAGTTCAGCTCCGACAGGTTTTTTGAAACCTTTTGAAGTTGCTCTCCATAAGAAGATGCATCCTCACTGTTAACTGAGAAACCGGTTAATGATTCAGCTGCTTTCACATAAGAAGCCGACAATGATTCAACACTGTTAGATGCTTTTTTAATATTGCTTACATACTCATTGGTGGCAACAGAAGCATCGGTAATATCAGCAAGCTTTGAAGTGTTGTCGCCAAGTGCTTTCAGGCTGTTTCCAAGACTTTCAATAAGTTCCGGACCAACTTTTGCTTCTTCAAGCATTTTATCAAGTTGTTGAGAAACTGCATCCTGGATTCCTCCTTTAGGTTTTTTATCAATAGTATGGCCAGATTCATCAAGGCCTGCAAGCTCAGGGTAAACTAATGTCCAATCGGGCTCTTCATGTGGCTTGTCGAATGCCGAAATAAAGAAAATCGCAGCTTCGGTAAGCAGACCTACGATCAGCATTTCGTTCGCAAACGGCCAGTGGAGGATCTTGAATAGTGCTCCGACGATTACAATCGCGGCACCGATTCCATAAATCATACCCATGAGGCGTTTACCCTTTTTTGTTGCAAGAAAATTTGCCATTTGTTGTTTTTGTTGGTTTGAGTGGTTAAAGAAAAACGGTTAAAATCATCTTTGATTATTCAGCCTCATCATTTTTATCTCTTCCGATATAGCTGATTACACAACGGAAGCCGATATAACATTTAGCTGTGTCTTGGTATTCATAAGTTCTTGAGCTGGTTTGCAGGAAGTACGCAACATCTTTCCATGAACCACCACGAATCACTTTACGTTTCAAAGCAATAGGATCATCCGGCTTTGCTTCATAAACATAGTCCGGACTGTTATCGTGCATGAAATTGTAAGCCGACTCATCATAAGCATTGCTCGTCCATTCTGCTACATTCCCCGCCATACAGAATAAACCGTAATTGTTCGGGTTGTATGAGTCAGCGCGTAAGGTGGTCAAACCGCCATCGTCAATATAATTGCCCCTTAAAGGTTTGAAGTTACCTAAGAAACAACCAACATTGTTACGGATATAAGGCCCTCCCCATGGGTATGGACTTAGGTCAAGTCCGCCGCGGGCTGCATACTCCCACTCAGATTCGGTCGGAAGGCGATAGTTCTGTTCGTACGATTCGTTTTCAGTATATAAGAAACCATTACGAAGATTTGTTCTCCAAATACAGAAAGCACGGGCTTGTTTCCAGCTAACACCTACCACCGGATAATCATCATAACCCGGATGCCAGAAATACATATTGGTCAGCGGCTCGTTGTATGAATAGGTGAAATCATGCACCCAGGCAAGGGTGTCAGGATAGATATGGGTTGTTTCGCGGCGAATAAATACCGAACGGTCTTTCAAACCTTGTGGACGATTTCCTCTTTTGGCAGCAGCCTGGTAGTCAATCCACCAATATTCGTATAAAAACTTACGCGTATCAAATTCCTTACGGCCGTAAAAGCGTTCGTTTTCGGGCAAATACATCACCTCAAGCGCTTCACGGTAATCCTCGTCGTCATACCTGAAATCTTCCTCCCAATTTAAATACGGACTTGGATAATCGTTGCCATATTCATCGGTAGTGAGCAAAAAATCCTCATTTTCTTCACCAATGATGCGACGGGCGATAGAGTCACGCACCCAGTTCACAAACTGACGGTACTCATTGTTGGTAATCTCCGTTTGGTCCATGTAGTAAGCCGGCATGGATACCGTTTTACTCTGACTGGTCACACCAAAGGTCGCATCCTGGTCACTGGGGCCCATATTGAAGCTACCCATTGGAATGTACACCATTCCGTACGGATCTTCCTGATACCAGTTTTTACGACCTTCCACACCGGTTAAGTAACCGTTGCCGCTGTTTCCGCAGCTGCTCACCAGAACGGTGGCAAAACTCAGAAAAGCAAGTGTGTTAAAGGCACCTCTCTTCATGGGGTTGTACATAAATTTACGGAATTGGTGAGTAAAAGGCGTTGACACTTTGACAAACGGGAGTGTTTTCAAAATTGTTTGTAATGGGTTAACGCAACTATTGGGTTGAGGTTTCAGACAATTCTTAGAGATATCTTACGTTTCGGTATACCTGTCTTTTAGGCTCATTCTTTATTACCATACAGTAATTCAGCATGAATTCAAGTGTTCCATTGTTGTAAGGATTCAACTTGGAGGTGTTTACATCGTAAGCAAGACCCAGTTTCAAATCTTTCCAAACATTCGCCCCCGCCATAATCACAATGGCGTCCTGCATACGATAGGATAAACCTCCCCAGTATTTCTTTTTATAGAAAACGTTGCAGTTAATATCAAATTGTGTGGTCACCGCATTTTTCAGGAAAATTGAAGGAACTACCATCAAATTCGGATTTGACAACTGGTGTTGGTATCCGGCCATAACATAGTAATGACGGCGCATACGGTACTTCGCAGTACTCATATCAAGCGTAGCCTGGGGTAAGTGTGTGGAAGAAAGACCTGCGTAAAACTTATCTGTTGAATAGTAAACACCCAAACCGGCATCAAATACAGTAGCACCAGCACCGCCGGCTGGAATACTTGGGTCGTTTGGGGTCAATGGCTTTAAGCCCTGACCAAGGGTTTTGTTGACCATGCCCAAGTCAAGACCAATACCTAGTTTACCACCTGCCAAAGGCATGTGGTAAGCATAACCTACACGGGCAGCAACAGAACTTTCTACACCAATTGCGTCAGACATCAATGTTAAGCCGATGCCTCCCTTTGCAACTTTCAGCGGAGCATCCACTGCAAGTACAAAGGTTTGCGGTGCGCCATCAAATCCGAGCCACTGGCTCCGACCCAAGGCAGTGCCACAAATGGCACCACTGCTTCCGGCGTATCCCGGATTAACGGGCAAGCGGTTAAACATATTCTGACTGAATTGAGGATCCTGTTGCGCTGTTGCTGCATACGCCAACATTAAACCGACTACCGTAACCCGTACTTTCATCTAATTCTGCTTGTTCTTGAATAAAATTTGCGGCTAAAAGTACACAAATAAATACGATACCTGCAACAAATAATGTGAATAATTAGTTAATAATTTATGTTGAAATCGTATCAATGCGCTGATATTCAGCCAAATATAATTTATGTCATTTTTTGAAAAGTCTGCCACCAGGTCTCCGGAATGTCGCCTTTCATAGCCTGTTGGTAGTCCTCATAAGAGCATGGAACAATCTGATGCTTCTTAAAACGATTCTTTTGAAGGTTATTCATTGGCACATACATCCACCAACGGCCACTACGGTTGCTCTTATAAAACTGTATATCTGTTTCGGCTGTGTCTGTGCTTACCTTGTAAATTGTAAAATCATTTGCATTTCCAGGAACCCCTTCTTCAATGCGACTAAAAAAGCCATCAAGCAAATGCCATATCAATTGTGCTACAAGCCCTGCACTTAACGGGTTGTAATCAGATGCTCCACCAAGCCAGCCAAATATTCCTGCGGAGCTAAGTTTATTGCTCATCCCAGCATACCTGATCAATCTACATGCTTCCTCTGCATATAAACCATTGGGGCCTGTTCTTAGGTTTTGAGGGCTATCAGACGACCGTACTGCAGATATGTCAAAACTCAAAAAATCTGCATTCCTGAAGAAAGGCTCTGTAGATTCGCCCGACTGCCTTACCTGCCCTAATCGGTGCAAATCAAAATTCAGCAGCTCGAGACTGCGTATTGCCTCAGGGTTGCTTAGGTAATTCTGGTGCGCAATAAGTGAATAGTTAAACAGGAAGTTGGGAGAATGTGCCAATACATGTGAAAGCCAGTTGTTTTCTCCCAATAGGCCATCCACATCGTCGAGATCAGGCCTGTCGTCAACTGAAATTAGATTAACTGTGCGTTCTAACCGGCAGTAGGCAGTATAAAGCGACAGGGTGAGAGATTGCTCGCTGGCAAAAAGCAGCGGAAATGAACCATAACTCATCAGGCGGGCAAGTACCTCCGGCAAATCATCAAGGTCGCCGGTATAATGACCGAGGTCTGCAATAGAAATCCGCTCATTTACCAGGTATAACCCATATAACTGCTCCCGAACATGATGCGATATTAAGTCGTATTCTCCGGCGCTAAGCAATACTACAGAAGGTGTTCGCTCACTCAATAACTGATCGGTGCTGTATGGTGCTATTTGTAAGCCCAGTGTGCCCGGCATCCATACCCTTGACTTCAGGGTTACGACATGCTGCTGATCAAAAAGTGAAAGAATATTCAAGTAATTACAGTAAATGTGCGGAGGAAACCCGGATTACAACAATTTTATTTTTTCTTTTTACGAATCACCTTGGGTTTGGCAGCATCTGAAGCGATAATCGTCAAACAGTCTTCTAATGTTAATCCATGTGGATCCGTGCCCTTGGGTATTTTAAAATTTTCTTTTCCTTTTGCGATGTAAGGACCAAAGCGGCCATTTAAAACATGAATATCAGGGTCGCCGGGAAATCTTGCAATAACCTTCTCGGCATCGGCTTTGCGTTTGGCCAGGATGATTTCAATTGCGCGTTCCGCATCAACTGTATGCGGGTCATCGGTCTTGGGTAAACTGTAAAAGGCATTGTTATGTCTAATGTATGGCCCAAACCTACCGGCACCAACTACCATGTCTTTTTCTTCAAATTCTCCCAGATTTCTAGGCAGCTTAAACAAGTCAAGCGCTTCTTCAAGTGAAACTGTTTCAAGACGCATGCCGGTACGTAGATTGGCAAAACGCTTTTCAGGGTCGTCGTTTTCTCCTATTTGCGCCAAAGCCCCGTAACGGCCTATGCGTACATAAACCTGCTTACCTGATTTAGGGTCATTGCCCAGCAAACGTGCGCCTGTTGCCCTTTCGGCTTCTTCATTCGTACGTGCCACATCAGCATGGAACGGCTGATAAAACAAGTCAATCATTTTGCTCCACTCCTGCATGCCTTCTGCAATCTCATCAAACTCCTTTTCAACCTTGGCAGTAAAATTAAAATCAAGAATCTGGCTGAAATGTTCCATCAGGAAATCGTTTACAACTGTTCCGATATCAGTGGGGAACAATTTGTTTTTCTCCGCACCCGTAATTTCAGTTTTAACCTCTTTCTTTATTGCTGCCCCCTTGAGTACCATCTGCGTATATTTCCTGCTGACACCTTCACGGTCTTCCTTTACCACATAATTGCGCTTTTGAATGGTAGAAATGGTGGGGGCATAAGTAGAAGGACGGCCAATGCCCAGTTCTTCAAGCTTTTTTACCAAACTTGCTTCTGTGTACCTTGGCGGGCTGCTGCTGAATTTTTGAAGGGCGGTCATTTCCTCAAGTTCAAGCGGAGCGCCAGGTTGTACCGGAGGCAAGAGACCTGCTGTTCCCTCATCTTCGTCGGCCCCTTCGTCTGCGGTTTCGCTGTACACTTTCAGAAACCCATCAAATACAACCACCTCGCCCAAGGCTTCCAATGTCTTGTTGTTGCCCGAAATGCCAATGGTAATAACGGTTTTTTCTAATTCAGCGTCGGCCATCTGTGAGGCAAGCGTGCGTTTCCAGATTAAATCATAAAGCCTTTTCTCCTGATTGTCTGAACCAGCATTGGCGTCTTCCATATAGGTTGGCCTGATGGCTTCGTGTGCCTCCTGAGCCCCCTTGGTTTTGGTTGTAAATTTGCGTAACTTGTGGTATTTGCTGCCAAACTGCTGGCTGATCTGCTGTTTGGCAGCCTCAAGAGCCGTTTCCGACAGATTCACCGAATCAGTACGCATATAGGTAATCTTACCTGCTTCGTAAAGGCGCTGTGCGATAACCATGGTCTGACTTACTGAATACCCCAGTTTCCTTGATGCTTCCTGTTGCAGGGTAGATGTTGTAAACGGTGCAGAAGGGCTGCGCCTTGCAGGTTTCTTCTCAATGTTTGTTACAGTAAAAGCGGCACCAATACATGAATTCAGAAAGCCCTCTGCCTCTTCCTGCAATTTAAGTTTGGCGGGCAACTGAGCCTTTAACACAAACTTTTTCCCCTGATGGTCTCCATTGAGTAAGGCGGTAATCCTGAAATACGATTCAGACGTAAATTGGGTAATTTCTCTTTCACGGTCAACCAATAGCCTTACGGCAACCGACTGAACCCTTCCGGCCGAAAGAGAGGGTTTTACTTTTTTCCATAGTACCGGCGAAAGCTCATAACCAACCAGTCTGTCAAGAATCCGCCGGGCTTGTTGGGCGTTTACAAGGTTAATGTCTATCTGACGGGGTGATTCAATTGCCTTCAAAATAGCAGGCTTTGTGATCTCATGAAACACAATTCGCCGGGTTTTGGCATCATCCAATTTAAGCGTTTCTGCAAGATGCCACGAGATAGCTTCCCCTTCACGGTCCTCATCCGACGCTAACCATACTACCTCTGCCTGCTTGGCTAATTTGGTCAGTTCTGCAATTACCTGTTTCTTATCAGGTGATACTTCATAACGAGGTGAGTAACCATTGGCTACATCTATACTCAAATCTGATTTCCCCAGGTCACGGATGTGCCCGAAGCATGATTTCACCAGAAAATCCTTGCCTAAAAAACCTTCAATGGTTTTGGCTTTGGCAGGCGACTCAACAATAACAAGGTTTTTGGCCATTCTGTATAAGGGGTTTGAATGGGATAAAGCGGGCAAAGAAAAGCAAAGAATACAGGTTTTTCCAAATTTTATTTCAGCCAAAGGGGTGACAATTTGTCATACATAGCCTGTTTTTCACTAAATTGCAGCCCTTTTTGAAATAATATGAACAAGGTTACAGACGAGAACAGGCAGGGTGAAGCTATAATGACAGCACCAGTTGAAGGTACCTCAAAGAAATTGTATCTTGAAAGTTATGGTTGTCAGATGAATTTTGCTGACAGCGAGATAGTTGCCTCAATTTTACGTGAAGAAGGCTTTTCAACAACCCAAAACTTTGAAGAAGCAGACCTTATTTTTGTAAATACCTGTGCTGTACGTGATAATGCGGAGCAAAGGGTTAGAAACCGGTTAAATGAATACAACAGGGTAAAACGGAAAAATCCGGCATTACTTATTGGCGTATTGGGCTGTATGGCCGAGCGACTCAAAGGTAAACTGCTCGAAGAAGAAAAACTGGTAGATATGGTAGTGGGGCCGGATGCTTATCGCGACCTTCCAAACCTTATCAAAGTAGCTGAGGGCGGTCACAAAGCCATTAATGTGATTCTATCGAAAGAAGAAACATACGCCGATATTACCCCTGTCAGGCTTGATACAAACGGAATTTCAGCATTTATCTCCATCACCAGAGGTTGTGATAACATGTGTTCTTTTTGTGTGGTGCCATTTACCCGTGGAAGAGAACGAAGCCGGGAACCTCAGACAATTATTAACGAAGCAAAAGACCTCTTTGCCAGGGGTTATCGCGAAGTTACCCTGATAGGTCAAAACGTTGATTCGTACCTATGGGCCGGAGGAGGATTGAAAAAGGATACATATACATCTGACGAATTGAAGGAGGTGACCCGCTTTGATCAGTTGCTTGAAATGGTGGCCATGACCCTTCCACAAATGCGTGTGCGGTTTTCAACTTCGCATCCGAAAGACATGACCGACGAAGTGCTAAAGGTGATGGCACGTCACAAAAACATCTGTAAGTATATACACTTGCCGGTTCAGTCGGGCAACAGCCGGATTCTTGAAAAAATGAACCGAGGCTATACCCGTGAATGGTACCTCGACAGGATAGCTGCTATCAGAAAATATATGCCTGATTGTGGTATCTCTGCCGATATTATTAGCGGCTTTTGCAGTGAAACAGAAGACGAACACAAAGATACACTCAGCCTGATGGAAGCTGTGGGTTACGACTTTGCATATATGTTTAGTTATTCTGTACGTCCTAAAACTTATGCAGAGCGCAATTATCCGGATGATGTTCCGGCAGAAGTTAAAAACAGAAGGCTTCAGGAAATAATTGCACTGCAAGGACGTCTGTCGCATGAGAGCAATTTAAAGGATGTAGGCAAAGTATTTGAAGTGCTGGTAGAGGGCACATCCAAGCGCTCTGATGCTCATTTTTCGGGTAGAACCAGCCAGAATAAAGTAATGGTGTTTCCTAAAGGGAATTTTAAACCAGGCGACTATGTACAGGTGAAAGTGAGTTCGTGCACTGCAGCCACCTTAATTGGTCAAGCTGTTGAACAAGAAGCTTTTGCCTGAGGTATGAATATACAGGATATAAAAAACAGGTTTGGGATTATCGGCAATTCACCGATGCTCGACCGTGCACTTGACACTGCCTGGCGCGTTGCGGCAACCGACCTTTCGGTGCTGATAACCGGAGAAAGTGGTACAGGTAAAGAGGTGTTTTCAAAGGTCATACACCATTATTCATCTAGAAAACACGGAAGCTTTATTGCTGTAAACTGTGGAGCAATTCCCGAAGGAACCATTGATTCAGAGCTATTTGGGCACGAAAAAGGCTCATTTACAGGTGCAAACGAGGCAAGAAAAGGCTATTTTGAAGTGGCGGGCGGAGGAACAATTTTTCTTGATGAGGTGGCAGAATTACCATTGCAAACCCAGGTGCGTCTGTTACGTGTACTCGAAACAGGAGAGTTTATCAAAGTAGGCTCCTCAAAAGTTCAGAAAACTGACGTGCGCATTGTGGCGGCTACCAACGTAAACATACCCGAAGCCATTGAGAAAGGAAAATTTAGAGAAGACCTATACTACCGCCTCAATACAGTGCCCGTGCATATTCCCTCCTTGCGCGACCGGGGAGATGATATTCAGCTTCTCTTCCGGAAGTTTGCAGCTGATTTTGCAGAACGCTATAAAATGCCAAGTGTGAAACTGGCACCTGATGCACAGCAATTACTGCTTTCATACCGCTGGCCAGGTAACGTTCGTCAGCTGAAAAACGTAACCGAGCAAATTTCAATCATAGAAAACGAAAGACTCATCGGAGCGGCGATTCTTGCTAACTACCTGCCCGGTCAAAACGGAAGCATGCTGCCCAGCCTGGTTAAACAAGAGTCTCCGGCAGATTTCTCAGAAAGAGAACTGCTCTACAAGGTCTTGTTTGATATGCGAAAAGATATGGTGGAGCTGAAAAAGCTAATGATTGAGCTGCTGCAACATCCGGGAGGTGAAATTAGTTTTTCTGACCAAAGCCATCAAACTATCAACCGCCTCTACAGCGAAGTAGCTCAGCCAGGGTATTATCAACCGGTACAGGTTACCTCTGAAACACCAATTCAGCCCTACAACACCCAGGTGCAGCCGGTGATAACTGAACACGAAGAAGTGGCAGAAGAAAGCCTCTCCTTAGATGAAAGAGAAAAAGAGCTGATTATCAAGGCGCTGGAAAAATGCCGTGGTCGCCGTAAAAATGCAGCCAAAGAATTGGGTATTTCTGAAAGAACACTTTACCGGAAAATCAAAGAATACGGCATTGATTTATAGCAAATGTGCAAACTGAAAGTTTTTTTGTTGCTGATCGGATTAGTCTTTTTAGGCGCCTGCAGGGTTTCGCTTAGTGGAGCACAAGTGGGGGAGGCCCAAACGCTCTCGGTGGCGATGTTTGCAAACAACGCATCTCTTGTGCAGCCTACCCTTAGCCAGGCATTGACAGAAGATATTCGTAATTATTTTCAAACCCAGAGTCCGCTCCGGCTGGTGTCAACAAATGGCGATATGCACCTGGAGGGAGCTATCAAAGATTATCGCGTTACACCTGTGGCGGTAAGCAATACGGGCGCATCTTCGAACCGACTTACCATTACGGTATTTGTGAGGTTCAGCAATAAGAAAGACCCCACAAAAGATTTCGAAACAGAGTTTTCGCGCTTCGCCGACTTCTCTGCCACACAAAACCTGGTGAGTGTTGAACAGGATTTAATCAGCCAGATTAACCAGCAGTTGGCGCAGGATATTTTTAACAAAGCGGTAATTAACTGGTAATGAATCGCGACCTAATTGCCGGATATATTCAACAGCCTCTTAAGGTACAGGCCGGTGCCGCCCTTGATTTAGCAGGGCTGGTAAAGCGCTACCCTTATTTTCAGGGGGCCTATATGCTCCTAGCCCGGGCCTATAAAACAGGAAACGACACCCGTTTCGAGGAAGCACTTAAAGATGCCGCAGTAAATTGTGCCGACAGGGTACGTTTGTATGAAATTGTTCATCAGAACGAAACGGTTCAAACATTGGAAACGCCTATTGCCCCACTTGTGGAGGCAAATGTAACGCCACTTCCGGTAGAACCAGAAAAGCCTGAAATTACCGTTCAGGTGGTACAAACGCTTGAAGTGCCGCATGTTGATGAACAAAAAACATCTCTTGTTGATGAATTAGTCACTGAAATACCGGCCGACCATGAGGAGCACCTGCTTGAGGAAATCTTAGTGTATCCGCTTATTGAAAGAACAACTGAATCTGTTGAGTCAACAACAACAAACAATCAGGCAAGTGAAGAAGCTCATTCGTTTTTTGAGTGGCTGAATTTGCTTGCAGTTAATCAGCCTGAAACACAGGCAAGGCCTGCTACACCAATAATTGACCAGCCTGAGAAAAGCAGGGCAGAGCTGATTGACCAGTTTATCATTGCCGACCCTAAAATAAGTCGGCCGGTGAAGACAGAATTTTTTTCACCCATCGCAATGGCAAGAAAAAGCATGGAGGATGACGATGAGATTGTATCCGAAACGCTTGCCCGTATATACGCAGAACAGGGAGAAAAAGCCAGAGCAATACGTATTTACGAAAAATTATCCTTGCAGAATCCAGCAAAAAGCCGTTATTTTGCCGCCCTTATTGAAAATCTCGAAAACTAGACGTAACCATGTCAGGTATCATTTCAGCACTCATTTTAATTTGTTCGTTACTGCTTGTATTAATAGTGCTTGTTCAGAACTCCAAAGGAGGCGGGCTTTCTTCAGCTTTTGCTGCCAGCAACCAGGTAATGGGTGTGCGGAAGACTTCTGATTTTCTGGAGAAAGCAACCTGGACCCTTGCTGGTGTATTGGTAGTTTTATGTCTGGCTGCTTCAGCCGTTGACCGTAAACCTACACAGCACCGTAACACACCTGAGGCAAGCGAGCAAGCCCCCTAAACTTGTCAATTTGGCAGCCTTTTGGGTGGCATAACGACAACTTAACAGCAAATACTGTCAATTATTGTTTTGGCACGTACTTCGCTAGGCGAGGCAATATTGTTTCACATTTTAAATTTCAACCATGTCTGAATTATCTATCCAACCATTGCAGGATCGCGTGCTTGTAGAGGCAGCTGCTGCAGAAGAGAAAACCGCGAGCGGAATCATTATCCCCGATACTGCGAAAGAGAAACCCCAGAGAGGGCGTGTTGTTGCAGTAGGCAACGGAAAAAAAGATGAGCCTCTGACAGTGAAAGTCGGAGACGCTGTTTTATATGGCAAATATGCCGGCACCGAAATCAATGTTCAGGGCAAAGAATACCTGATCATGCGTGAGTCAGACATTTTTGCAATCATTTAATACCTAACCTTAAAAACACAAAGAATCATGGCTAAAGAAATTTTCTTCAATTTAGATGCCCGCGATCAACTAAAACGTGGTGTTGATGCCTTGGCAAATGCCGTAAAAGTTACACTCGGCCCCAAAGGTCGTAATGTAATCATTGATAAAAAATTTGGCGCACCTGCCATCACCAAAGATGGGGTAACAGTTGCCAAAGAAATTGAACTTACCGACGCTATTGAAAACATGGGTGCCCAAATGGTGAAAGAAGTGGCTTCAAAAACTGCTGACATCGCCGGCGACGGTACTACCACTGCTACTGTTTTGGCGCAGGCTATCGTTACGTCAGGCCTGAAGCATGTTGCAGCAGGTGCCAACCCTATGGACCTTAAAAGAGGAGTTGACAAAGCTGTTGCCAGCGTTGTTGAAAACCTGAAAAGCCAAAGTGAAGCCGTTGGTGACGATAACAAGAAAATTGAGCAGGTAGCTACCATCTCTGCAAATAACGACCACGCTATTGGCAAGTTGATTGCTGAGGCAATGAACCGTGTGAAGAAAGAAGGCGTAATTACCGTAGAAGAAGCAAAAGGTACAGAAACTACCGTTGAGGTAGTTGAAGGTATGCAGTTCGACAGAGGATATATCTCTCCTTATTTTGTTACAGATGCAGACAAAATGGAAGCGGTACTTGAAAACCCTTTCATTTTAATCTATGACAAAAAGATATCAACCATGAAGGACCTGCTTCCAATTCTGGAAAAAGCAGTTCAGACAGGTCGCCCCTTGCTTATTATCGCAGAAGACGTTGATAGTGAGGCGCTTGCAACACTTGTTGTAAACAAGATTCGCGGTTCTTTACGTATTGCTGCTGTAAAAGCTCCTGGATTCGGTGATCGTCGTAAAGCCATGCTTGAAGATATCGCCATTCTTACCGGCGGACAGCTGATTTCTGAAGAACGTGGTTATAAACTTGAAAATGCCGATCTGACCTATCTTGGAAAAGCTGAAAAAGTAACCATTGACAAAGACAACACTACAATCGTTGGTGGTGCTGGTGAGAAATCAGATATCACTGCCCGTGTGAGCCAGATTAAAACACAAATTGAATCTACCACTTCTGATTACGACAAAGAAAAACTTCAGGAACGTTTGGCCAAACTTGCCGGAGGTGTTGCTGTACTTTATGTTGGTGCTGCTACCGAAGTTGAAATGAAGGAAAAGAAAGACCGCGTTGACGATGCATTACATGCAACCCGTGCCGCAGTTGAAGAAGGTATCGTGCCAGGTGGTGGTGTAGCCTATATCCGCGCAATTTCTTCACTTGACAACCTTAAAGGTGAAACTGAAGACGAGACTTTCGGAGTAAACATCGTGAAACGCGCATTGGAAGAGCCGTTACGCCAGATTGTAGCTAACGCAGGTGGCGAGGGTTCAATCGTTATTCAGAAAGTGAAAGAAGGCAAGAAGGATTTTGGCTACAATGCCAGAACAGAGGTGTATGAAAATCTTCTTGCTGCAGGCGTGATTGACCCTACAAAGGTTACCCGCGTAGCGCTTGAAAACGCAGCTTCTATTGCCGGAATGTTGCTGACTACTGAGTGTGTGGTAGCTGATAAAAAAGAAGAAAACGCACCTGCAATGCCTAACCCAGGTATGGGCGGCATGGGCGGAATGATGTAATCTTCAGCTTAATTTTAATATAAAGTCTCTGGTTCTTACAACCAGGGACTTTTTTTTTGAATTTTACACTCAATACTTCCTACTTTGTGCGGGCAAAATGCTGATGCCGAACAAGGTACTGATGATTTGGGCGCTGGTGTCGGGTATTGTAAACCCGATACGAGGCCAGACAGTGCATCTGGGCCTGAATTATTCACTCAATGCAAGCTACCTATTTCATAAATCAGTTTCATTTACCCCTGATGACACTTCTTATGCCTATACCGGTGGCCGGGGCGGAGGTTTTACAGGTACTTTTTACTTCGATGATGGGGGCATGTATCATCACCGTATTTATGGTATCCGGATAGAAACCAACTTCCTGATGCACGGGCAGGTGCTGAAAGTGTATCCGGGTAAGGGCCCCGCTGATATTGACTCTTTCTTCTCTTACAAAACAAGCCTCAGGTATACCGATGTGCCCCTGCTGTTTGTTTTTTGCCCTTCGCACCATCAGGGTTTTTTACTCGAGCTTGGCCCCCAGATCTCACTGTTTAGAGGTGGGAGTGTACATCCGGGTGAAATCAGGCTCAAAGACATGTCAAAGGTGAGTATTCCTATGTTTCAGCCAAATGCCTATCGAAAGACTACTTATTCGGTTATTCTGGGCCTGGGATTATTCTATAACGTTTCTGAAAAACTGGCATTTTCGGCAAGTCTTCGTTCGGGAATTGGCATATCAGATGCCCGGGTCAGGCTACAGGGAGAAATGCAGTACAGCCCGACTCGTCGGTTCTGGTGGGGGCTCAACGTGCAGGGCGTCTATAAGTTCAATAAGTATTACGCCAAACGCAACAAAGGTGCTGAGTTCTACCTTCGCAAAATGCGCAAAGACTAAATGTTCAGTCAACTAAACTTTCTCTGAATTTGCGCCCCCTTCAAAAGGAACAAAAAAGTGAAGATACAGTGATCGTGACCATCTAAAAAGTAAGGGGGCTAATGCTGCCAGCGTTCCGATAATAAGCATAAAAAAGGCAAAAGGACTCAGGTCGAGCCAAACCTTAAAAACAATGTACATCGCTACGCTCCAGGCTACCGTAAGCGCATAGCTTACATACATTGCACCCTGGTAGAAACCAGGCTCTAATTCAAAACGTTGACTGCATTTTTGACAGCGTTCATGCATCTTGTCCCAGGTGCGTATATTGTATGGGTTGGGGTCTGTAAAAAGCGGTGCTTCACCACAACGCGGGCAGGTACAACGAACAATATTGTTGATTTTCATTTTGCAAAGTATTTGCCTACCAAAGGCATTCGGCGACCTGAGCCAAATCCCTTTTCTGAAACCCGTAAGGCAGGTGCGCTTTGGTATCGTTTGAATTCATTTCGGTTGACCAAAGATAAGACCCTGGCAACGAGTTCCGGCTCGAAGCCCTGTGCAATAAGCGTTTCAGGGCCTTCTTGCCGTTCGATATACTGAAAAAGCAAATGGTCAAGTACCTCATAGGGGGGTAGTGAGTCTGAATCTTTTTGTCCGGGCCTGAGTTCGGCACTTGGTGCTTTAGTCAAGATGTTTTCAGGAATAATATCTTCTTCACGATTCAGGTAATGTGCTAATGCATAGACCTTTGTCTTGTATAAATCACCAATTACAGCAAGGCTTCCGGCCATATCACCATACAATGTACCATAGCCAACAGCTGACTCACTTTTATTAGAAGTATTCAGCAGCACATAACCTTTCTTGTTACTGTACGCCATTAACAGAATAGCACGTATCCTTGCCTGGATATTTTCTTCGGTTGTATCTGCCCTCATGCCTTCAAATGAAGGTTGCAGACTTGTCTCAAATGCGGCAATAAGTCCTGAGATGGGTATCGTTTCTGTGTGCCCGCCAAGGTTTCTTGCCAACTGCAATGAATCGCTGATGGAGTGGTCTGACGAATATGGTGAAGGCATGAGCAGCCCCAGAACATTTTCCTTACCCAGCGCCTCGATGGCCAGTGCGTAAACCAATGCCGAATCTATGCCTCCACTCAAACCCATAATAGCCTTAGAAAAACCCGACTTGCTAAAAAAATCACGAATACCAAGAATCAATGCCTTGTGGAGCTTGCCGAGTGCTGCTTCACCTTCGGGATGGTATTCGTGTTCAAAAGGTACAGCAGGAGCCATATTTATCAATTGGCTGTCAATAAGCCGGAAATCCTGCTCGAAATAAGCCATCTCCATCACAAGGTTACCTTGGCTGTTGAGTACCATAGAACCCCCATCAAAAATCAAATCGGTATGCGCCCCCACCTGATTGACGTAAACAAGAGGAATCTGGTAGGTTTTACATGCAGTATGCAGCACATTTTTTCTGGTACGCTGCTGGTTTTCAGAGAAAGGTGAAGCCGCAATATTGATCATCAAATCGGGCTTTTCACGCAAAAGCTCCTCCATAGGGCTTCGTACATAAAGCTTGTCTTCCTGAACATCCCATAAATCTTCACAAATCGTAAGTGCAATTTTTTTACCCTTGCAATTGATGCAGCCAAATGTTACGCCCGGCTCAAAATGACGGTATTCATCAAACACATCATAATCAGGCAAAAGCGCTTTGGCAGCAAAAGCCTGCACCTTCCCTTCAGATAATAACAGCGCGGCATTTAGCAGGTTTTTACCCTTGGTGCCTTTATTTCGCACGGGTGCCCCTAGAATGACTGCAATACCCAGGCTTGCTTTTGCCAACACTTCTATTGCCTGCTCACATTTGCTGATGAACTCATCGTAAGCCAACAAGTCATGCGGAGGATAACCACACAGTGCCAATTCGGGGAATACCACCAACTGGGCTTCTTCGCGTTTTGCCCTTTCTATATAGGCAATCAGGTTCTTAGTGTTTCCTTCAATATCACCAATGAGGCAGTTTATTTGTGCCAGCGCAATCTTCATCACAACAAACTATGACCAACAAAGGCGAACCAATCAGAACAGTACACCAAGGTTAAGCATGAAATAATTATTTACACCCGACTCTTTCAAATTTACACTGGGGTCGAGCGTTGAGGCACCCTGGTCTTTAATCAGGTTGGTAAGGCCGTTATTAAACACAATACTGGCAACCAAAGAGGTGTTTCCAGCAAGGTTGTATTCAGCCCCTCCGCCTACAAGCATGGAGCCTCTAAAGAGGTTGACATATTTTTTTGAGTTGTCACTGCGGTCAATCGTTTCACTACTTCCTACAATAGTCGAAAACTCTGTTTTTGCTGAGGTCCTGAAGCCAGCACCTAAGCCAAAGACACCAAAATACCTGAAATAACCAATTTCTTTTGTACGAAATTTCAACATCAGTGGAATATCAATAAAACGTAATTTATACACCTGCTGCCAATCATAAGCCAAGGGCAAATTATTGACCTTCGTGTTCACTTTTCCTTTGATTTTACCGGAAGTATAACTTATATCAGCACCTGTTGAGATGATAAATGTTTCGTTCAGCATCCATTCAGCTGAAGGCCCCCAAATAAAACCCAAACGAAGACCTCCGCCTTCAACAGTATACCCATCCGGCAGAGAACGGTAATCGGGTTTAATCCACCCCAATGTTGGCGCTGCTTTTAGTCCGAAACGGAAACGACGGGTTGATTCTTGCGCAAAGCCCGTTAAACAAGAGCCGAGTAAAATTATGGTTAGAAATTTTTTCATCATTTTTACGTTGTTTTATTGCCGGAAACGAAGCAACAATAAGTGTGCCTCCGGTGGATTTAGTACTTTTGGCCTTTTCGGCAAATATAACACGAACCTTTAAATAATGAAGGGCTGTATTCAGGCACTATTGTTCGTTTTTTTAACAGCCTTGCTTTCATGCACAGGCAATGGAAAACAACCCCTTGCGGGGCTTGAAACCAACAATGAATTGCCGTCGGGCAAGGAAGGTACTTCAATTAAAATACAGCGCTTTGAGCAAGACCTGTTCAGCATAGATGTAAAACGATTTCAGGAAGACACCACCAAACTTCGTAAGAAATACGGTACATTTTTGGAATTGTATTTTAACCGGATTGTGCGTTTGGGCGGGTTGAACAACCCGATGTTTAAGCAAAATCTCGATGGCTTTGTGCATGACCCTGATATTCAGTCGGTTTACCAGGCTGTACAAGCACAGTTTAAAAGTCTTGAAAATGAACAAAAACAGATTGCCGGAGCATTTGAACGATACCGTGTGCTTTATCCCGATAGCCTTATTCCGGCAATTTACACCATGTTATCGGGGTTCAGTTATACCATTGTAACAGCTGATTCGGCACTGGCAATTGGCTTAGACATGTACCTCGGGGCCGATTCACACTTTTATGAGCTGCTGGGTTTGCCCAACTATAAAAAAATGCAGATGCGCCGTGAACGCCTGGTGAATGATGTGGTGCGTGCGTACCTTTTATCATCGTGGGAAATGCAAGACCCTCACCATGACCTTGTTACGCGCATGATTTACCAGGGAAAAATCCTTTATCTTTCATCTTTGTTGCTTCCTGAAGAGTCGGAAGCATCCATTCTTGGGTACACCGAAAAAGAACTAACCTGGTGCAAAGAGAATGAGGCAAAGGTGTGGAGCCATTTTATTGATCGGAAACTGTTTTACTCTACCGATTTCAATGATGAATTGGCCTATATCAACGATGGCCCATTTACCAAAGGCTTCCCAGATGAGGCACCTGCACGAATAGGCGTGTGGCTGGGCCTGCAATTGGTAAAAAGTTTTATGATAAAAGGCGACTATAGTCCACAAGAGCTTATGGCAGAAAAGGATGCACGAAAAATATTCAGCCAATCGAAATATAAACCAGGAAGAGTCACTTAAACATGAAAAAAGAATCAAGCATAAACCTACGTGTTGTTTTAGATGAAAATAAAATTCCGGAACAAATCCGCTGGGATGCCAAAGAAAGCAACGTAAATGACCAGGAAGCCAAAGCCATCATTCTCTCGGTGTGGGACCCAAAAGAAAACAACAGCCTGCGTATTGACTTATGGACCAAGCAAATGACCGTTGATGAAATGAAAATGTTTATCCATCAAAACATATTGCTTATGGCTGATACCCTCCAGAGGGCTACAGGCGAGGATAAAATGGCCGAAATGATGCGTGATTTCGGTCAATATTATGCTGAAAAACTTGACTTACTTCCTCCAGAACAACAATGAGAATCATTACCTTCACCGGATGTTTTCTTTTGATGCACCTCATGGTGGAGGCACAATCGCTATGGGTTAACAAAGGCGTTGATATTGCTATAAACCCCGGAACAGAGATTGTCGTATTTGGTGATTTGCGCATAGATAGCAGCAGTCGTTTTTTCAATAGCGGACAGCTTCATTTAGAAGGCTCAATTTACCAAAATGGCAATTTACAGTTGGATGGTGATTTGTATGTTCGGCGTGATATTCTGAACGAAGGCAACATTGTTGCAAATAATAGTACGCTTGAACTCAACGGCACCCAACAAACAATTTCCGGAAGCGGTGAAACCCGGCTGTATAGACTTAGACTTAGCGGCCAGGGTGAAAAATACGCAGACCAGGATCTTGCAATGCGTTATTTAGACCTTCATAACAGCCTATTATTTACCAGAAAAAACAAGGCAAGGGTAGATGATGAATCTCCACTTTCCATCACAAGGGAGACGGGTTACGTTATCAGCGACAGTGGAGGTGCTTTGTACAGGGCAATTCAACCAGGAGCAGAATACCTTTTTCCTTTAGGAAGTGAGAACATATACGCACCTGCCTGGTTCAGTACTTTGCATGAAGCAGACACGGCAGGCTTGCGTTTTGTTCATTCAGATGCAAATCTCGATGGCTTATCGCGCAACTATGTTGGAGAAAACATCTGTTTTACAAATGCCGATTTTTACACCCAACTCTATAGGTCAGATACCGCAGCGGCGAACCTACGCCTGCATTATCCGCTAACTTATGCCCATACTTACAACACACTGTTGTCAACACCATCTGACACAACAGTTTTTTGGGATGAGCAAAACCCGGCCAACTTAACCGTATCAGACAGTGTCTTCACGATTGCTACCCAGACCCGCGGCAACAAAAACAAGGCATTTTTATTAGCCCGCACTAGGCCTGAACAGCCTCAAGTCACAGGCGATGACAGCATCTGTGTAGCCGAACAGGTATTGTTTAACGCCAGCCCTTCAGCCATAATCCATTGGGTTGCTGGTGGAGGAATTCTTAGCATTGAAGATGACAAGGCCTATTTTATGGCAAGTTCGGCGGGCCAAAGTTTTATTTCGGCAAGCCTGAGTGATACATTTGGCTGTTCATCACTTTCCTCAGAAAAACTAATTGAAGTGATGCCTTTACCAGGCAATGATTTACTGGTGCAATACCCTGAATTTCCTTACGAAAACCAGGTGTTCAGCCTGAACTATGCAGGCGCTGATGCTGAGCAGGTCTATTGGTATCAGGATGGAATACCAGCAGGCAGCGGAAATGCTTTGCAGATTCAATTTGATGCGCCCGGTGCGTATTTAATCCGGATGGATGTGTTTAACGAGTATGGTTGCAGCAATACTCGCGACACCCTGCTGCACATTGTGTCAGGGCTTGAGTTGCCTGATTCATTCTCACCAAACGACGACGGAATAAACGACGAATTAAGCTTTATCAACAGCGGCTTGCAGCGTTTTGATTTGAAAATATATAACCGTTGGGGTGGGCTTGTATTTAGCAGTATAGATGCAAAATTCAATTGGGATGGTCGTAACCAGAACGGTGAAAAAGTACTTCCCGGCACTTATTTTTACGTTTTGGATGTTGAATTTCAGAGCCATAAGGCAGCAAGGCACAAGGGTACTGTTGCAGTAGTTTATTAAGACCTTCACTTGTCAGGAAGGCTTTTAAAAAACAGAAATAAAAGACTTAGATGTCTTTTCCTGGAGGTGGCCTGAACAAAGGATTCGCCTCTTTGATGAACTGGAGAATTTCATCTTTCCCCGCCCTGGTTTCTGCTGAGCTGATAAAAATCGGAGGGCTTTGTTCCCATTCTTCAAGTAAAGCAGATTCATAACGTTTTCTGCTTTCAATCACCAGGCTTTTTGATAATTTATCAGCTTTGGTGAATATGATTACAAACGGAACACCATTACGGCCCAACCAGCGAATAAACTCAAGGTCGGGCTTTTGTGGTTCATGCCGGATATCAATCAATAAGAACAGGTTCATCAGGTTTTTCCTGTGAACGATATAATCACGTATGATTTCGGCAAACCCTTCAAGCCGTGCTTTTCCTGTTTTGGCGTAACCATAACCGGGAAGGTCAACAAGATACCATGACTCATCTATAAGAAAATGGTTGATTAATTGCGTTTTGCCTGGTGTTGAAGAGGTTTTTGCCAGGTGCTTTTTGCCGGTAAGCATGTTAATCAGTGAACTTTTGCCCACATTTGACCTTCCGATAAATGCATACTCAGGTAGAGTAGGTGAGGGGCATTTCCGGTAATCACGGTTACTGATAACGAAACGGGCTGAACTAACTGACATGAGAATTTGTGTTTCCGGGATACCCCGGCAATGCTTGAATGAGTTGTTTGGTATAGTCTGACGAAGGTTTGCTGAAAAGGGTATCGGCTTCGGCTATTTCAACGATTCGACCTTCTTTCATAACAATGATTCGGTCGGCAATGCTCCGTACCAGATTCAAATCGTGCGAAATGAAAATACTTGTAAAGCCCATCTGCGCTCTAAGCGTGGTGAGTAAATTGATAATTTGTGCCTGAACCGAAACATCCAGCGAAGAAACGGGCTCGTCAAGGATTAAAAATTCAGGGGCTAAAATAAGTGCTCTTGCAATAGCAATCCTTTGTCTTTGTCCACCAGATAAAGCATGAGGATAGCGGTCGAAATAATCTGGCCGCAAACCAACCAGTTGTAAATAATGAATTGCCCTGGCTTTTCTTTCGGCATTACTGAGCTTGCTTTCATGAATTACCAGTGGTTCCATCAGTGTTTGCCCAATTGTTTTTAATGGGTTTAATGCGGCATAGGGGTCTTGGAATACGATTTGTGCAAATTTCCTGTTTGCCCTTAATTGTCTGCCATTTAGAGATGTTATCTCGCGGTTGCCGATAAAAATTGATCCTTTTTCTGGCTCGATTAATCGTAAAAACGCTCTGGATAAACTTGTTTTCCCTGAGCCTGATTCGCCCACAACACCGAGCATTTCACCTGGGTAAACATCAAATGAAACATCATCCACAGCGGTGATTTTTCTTGAAAGCCTCCAGCCGGAACCGCTGAACCTGACCACCAAATTTTTTACACCTGCGAATGGCTTTCCCGCCATCATTTGGGTGATATGCGTTTTGCGCTCTGAGTCAGAAATAATGTTATCCGGATGAAAAAAATCGGCAACAACTTGTTCGGGATTTAAAAAATCGGCAACAGTAGGTAGTTGTCTGAGGCGCAAACCATGAGGAGGCCTGCATTGAATAAGTCCTTTGGTATACGGATGTTCAGCTTTTGTGAACAGCTCATCAACCGCTTTTTGCTCCACCACACGCCCCTGGTACATTACTAAAACTCGGTTTGCAAACCCCTTTACCAGTTCTAAATCATGACTGATAAATAAGATGGAAATACGGTGTTTTTGTTGAAGCTCCCGGAGTAATTCAATTATTCCTTTCTGAACGGTAACATCTAATGCCGAAGTAGGTTCGTCAGCTAGAATAACTGAAGGGTTACATGAAAGCGCCATTGCAATCATCACCCTTTGTTTTTGGCCGCCGGAAAGTTCATGAGGGTATGCATGATAAATACGCTCAGGGTCTTGTAATTGAACTTCTTTGAGCAGACTGATGGTTTTTTTTCGTGCAGTAGATTTGCCGCATTTTTGATGGCACAGGATGGTCTCTGTAATTTGTCTGCCACAGGTCATCACCGGATTAAGAGCATTCCCTGCCTCCTGAAAAATCATGGCTACCTGTTTCCCGCGTATTGCCTGTAGTTGCTTGGCTGAACTCGTTAAGACAGGAATTGTATCCCCGCCCTTACCACGCAGTAAAATATTACCCGTACAAATCGTAGCAGCCTTGGGTAAAAGCCCCATAATACTTAATGCTGTGAGGGTTTTCCCTGAACCAGACTCTCCTACAAGGGCAAGTGTCTCCCCCGGGAAGAGTTCAAATCCAACATCCTGAACCACTCTGGTTGCCGGGGCTTTTCCAAAAGAAATTGAAAGATTGTTTACTGAAAGAACAGGCTCCACTTCTTAGTTAACCATCAGGCTGTCAGTACGTTTGCTCTGAGCAGCAGGTTTGTAAATCGCAAGACTCCACAGACCAAAATCGCTGAATTCGCTCTCATCGGTCATTTCAAGAATTATTCCATTTTCCGGCCCCTTGCTTTTTATTTCCCAAACCAGGCTTCCACGTTCTTCAGTATAAGGGCCATATTTCTCGTTAAAGTATTCCCGAAATCCGGCCAGTAAGTCAAGCCCATCACGTGACTTTTCAAAACCCGCTTCGACAAGAATCTCATACAGACCATTGTTCTCGAAATTATAGGTAATCTTGCAGGTGCCGGTACCACCAATACTCATTTCATAGGTGATTGAATTTTCATTTTGCTCTGTGGGGGTTCCGGTTTCTTCCTGCTGAACCACGTCAGGCGAATCACCCAGATTCAGCCCCCTGAACAGCCCCCCCGGAGTTTTCATCACTTCAGCAAAAAGCTCTCCATGGCGCTCAAGCCTGTTTTTACACGCTATGCAGAGTAAAAAAAGCAAACAAACAGAGGTTAATCGGGTAGCCATTTAGCGCAAATATAAGGAACACATTTAAGATAAAATTAGGCATCTGCGTATAGCTGTTATATATTTGGCTCCGGATTCATGAGTACCAACGAGAATAAATTTAACCGCAGAAGGGTTAGAACTTCCTATGTTATTTCAGTAGTGAGTATCGCAATGGTACTTATTATGCTTGGTTTGCAGGGGTGGCTTTTGTTGAATGCCAGGGCAGTGGGTGTAAAAAATGAGTCGTTTATGCTGACCCTGTTCTTTCGTGATACGGTAAGCACCAATCGGATTACAGAGATAAAACGACATCTGGAAGCCTTACCCGAAGTAAAGGCTGTTCAATATACTGATCGTGAAGAGGCGGCAAGGCAGTTTCAGGAGGAACTTGGGGAAGATTTTGTTGAGTTCTTGGGGTACAATCCCATGCCGGCATCTCTGGCGGTGGTTTTTAAGCCGGAACATGCAAGCGAAGCCTTGTTTCAGAATTTTGATAAAAAATGGGCAGCTGACCCTGCCGTTGAAAAGGTTGACTATCCCAGAAACCTTCTGTTGGCAATGGCAGCGAACATGAAAAAGCTTAGCTGGATTCTGTTAGGCCTGGGTGTTTTTATGGCTTTTATTGCCATCACACTGATAAATAATACAATAAGACAGGCAATTTACGCCAGACGTTTTCTGATACGCACCATGTTATTGGTTGGGGCAACGCAACGCTTCATCCGCAAGCCATTTATTTACTCCGGAATCACGCAAGGACTTCTGGGAGGGCTGGTTGCCTGCCTGGTGATGGGTGGCCTTGTAATGTTGGGTGAACAACAAATTCCGGGGCTTAGAGAACTGAGAAATATTGAAGACCTGGCATTGCTTGGTTTAGGTTTAATTGCTGCCGGAATGCTCTTGTCAATGATTTGTACTTTCTTTGCAGTACGAAAGTATTTAAACATCAAAACCGATCTGCTCTACTGAATCCATGAAGAAGGAACTAAACAAAGACCATCGGGGTTTTGTATTTGGCAAAACCAATTACGTTTTATTAATCATTGGTATACTGGTCATCTTCGCAGGCTTTCTCCTTATGATCGGGGGTGGTTCAGAAGACCCCAATGTGTTCAATCCTGAAATATTCAGTTTCAGACGAATCACGCTGGCTCCAATTGTGGTATTAGCCGGATTTATAATAGAGGTGTTTGCTATCCTTTACAAACCTAAGAACTAATTTCCCTTGAGCTGGCTCGAAGCCATCATCATTGCAATTGTTGAAGGCCTGACCGAATTTTTGCCCGTATCATCTACAGGGCACATGATTCTCACCCAGTCGCTATTAGGCATTCAATCGAGTGCTTTTTTGAAACTATTTATTGTGAGTATTCAGCTTGGCGCGATTCTCTCTGTCATTGTGCTATACAAAAGCCGGTTTTTTAAAAGCACCCGTTTTTATCTTAAATTATTTGTCGGATTTATTCCGGCAGCCATTGTAGCCAGTCTGCTGGGCGATAGAATAGACCGGATGCTTGAAAGCCCGCTGGTGGTTGCTGTCAGCCTGCTTGCCGGAGGAGTTGTTCTCTTATTTGTTGACAAATGGTTTGATAATACAGCTCCGTCAAAGCCAACAATCGAAGAAGAACCCAAGTACCGCCAGGCGTTTATCATTGGTATTTTTCAGTGTATTGCACTGATACCAGGTGTTTCAAGATCTGCTGCAACAATCATTGGCGGGATGGCACAGAAGTTGAGCCGCAATACAGCAGCTGAATTCTCGTTTTTCCTTGCCGTACCAACCATGTTTGCCGCAACTGCCAAGAAAAGCCTTGACTTTTACCAGGAAGGAAATAGTTTGAATACCGAAGAACTACAACTGCTGCTTTTGGGAAATTTGGTGGCATTTATCGTTGCCCTGCTCGCTATCAGATTCTTTATTGCTTACCTGCAAAAACATGGCTTTCGTGTTTTTGGATGGTATCGCATTTTGGTCGGTCTTGCAATATTATGCATGCTGGGCATGGGGGTAGACCTTGCAATTATCTGAATCATTATGGAAACACCTTTTCATCAGGGGAAACTCTTGCTGCTTGATAAACCATTCGGGTGGACTTCTTTTGACCTGGTGAACAAGGTGAGAAGGGATATTGAAAGGCACTACGGACTAAAAAGGTTGGGAATAAAGGTTGGACATGCCGGAACGCTTGACCCGCTTGCATCAGGATTGATGCTTGTTTGTACCGGCAAGTCAACGAAGATGATTAATGAATTACAGGGGATGGACAAAGAGTACACCGGAACGTTTTACCTTGGTGCAACCAGTGCTTCCTTTGATCAGGAAACACCAGTGAACCAAACATACCCGGTTGCGCACATTCATGAAGCAGCCATCCGACAAACAGCTCTAAAGTTTATTGGCGAACAGGAACAGATACCACCTGCTTTCTCAGCAAAGCAAATTGATGGGAAACGCGCTTATGAGTATGCAAGAGAGGGCGAAAACGTACCGCTAAAAAGTTGCAGAATAACGATTTACGAATTTGAAATCGTAAAAATCGAACTTCCCTTTGTTGATTTTCGGGTAGTTTGCAGTAAGGGAACCTATATTCGATCTCTTGCCCGTGATTTTGGAAATGCTTTAGACAGCGGTGGAATGTTATCCGGGCTTAAACGCACAAGAATCGGAACATACCTGCTTAATCAGGCTAAGGCAGAGGTTGAAGGCATTCAATTTCTAAGTGCAATACCCAACAATAAATCGAACCAGATTAAGTTTCATCCGGTAACTGAAAAACTTGATTAACATGAACAACAGATTATTAAAGCTTACAAGCATTGTTTTCTTTGCCATGATGGCGTTTCTGACCTCTTGTACCGAAGATCTTGTTGAAGACCCGGATACAGACCCCCGTGCGAAATTCATCGGTTCATGGAATGTGAAAGAAGAGATTCAGTCATCGGTTCAGAACTATTCAGCACAGATTATCAATGATCCGACAAATAATTCGAGAATTCTTATCGGAAACATCTTTAACTTAGGTGAGCCCATACCAGCAGTAGTTTCGGAGAACAGTATTTCACTGGTCAACTCAAACATCAGTGGTTTCGATATAAAAGGCCAGGGAATTTATTCGGGAGGAGGCTTTGTGCTGAATTACACTACCAACGATGGTTCCGGGGCCAGACAGGTAAAAGCTACCTATGTTAAGAAGTGAAGGAAACTATCGCCAAAGTGTGAAATAACCTTTGTATTCCTCATCCTTGTCATCTATCCGAAGAATATAGAAATAGGTACTTTCAGGAAGCTGATCACCATACAAAACAAGTCCTTTGCGCGGCCTGCCATCCCAGTCGTTCTGATAATCCCTGCTTTCATAAACCATATTACCCAGACGGTCAAACACTTGCAGCGATACCCTTGACCCGAACGGTTTCTGAATCACGAGATAATCAAACACCCCGTCGGCATTTGGAGAGAATCCATCCGGCACAAAAAGTTTTCCGGCTTTATTCATACAAAATGGGTCATTGGGGCTTCTAACTGACACCACTACCAGGTCTGAATCTCTGCACATCTCATTCACTACAGTCCAACGCAGATAATAGTTCCCCTCTTCCTTTGGAATAAACTCAGAGTTCTGAAAATAAGGTTGCAGAATCAGCCCCTCACCCGTAATCAACGACCAGGTGCTTACGCCAGCATCCGGAATATTTCCCTGAAGATAGGCTGTGTCACCTGAACATATAGTTATGTCGTCACCCGCATGGGCATCCGGCTGAATATAAAAAGTAATTTCAACAGAATCACGGGCAATACAGGGGCCGTTGCTATGCTCCCAGATGTAACGAAGCACACCTTCCTGATACGCTTCTATTGTGGTAAATGCACTTGAAGGGTCGTCTAAACCTGAACGTGTCTCATCATAAATCCATTGCCCCTGGCCAAAATCAGGAACTTCAGCGTCAAGACTCGCATTTAATCCACATATCTTTAAATCACCGCCAAGGCTTAGAGGGGCCGGATTTAAAAAGCGTTCAATCTCTATTGTATCTGCTGAACGGCAAGCCCCTTTTGTGAGAACCCATTCTATTTGATTCAACCCTTCACCGATACCGGTAAGAGCGGTATGTGCTGAGTCGGTGGAACTAAAAATACCATCTCCGCTTAAAATTGACCAGGAGCCCTGGCTCAGGGTGTAGTCTTTTGCCTGAAGCCACAGAGAATCGGTACAGATAATGGCGCTATTGCTTATAATTCCAGCAGTGTCAGGCTGTATATCTCTGATAATCACTAACGTGTCGCCATTTGCAGGGCATACACCATTGGTAATTTCCCAGTAAAAGACATACTCACCTTCTTCGGGCAGTTGTATGAGGGTTGAGGCCAAAGAGTCTGCTGCAAGTAGCGCGTTGCCTTCAAGAACCGACCATTGTCCACTGCCGGCTTGAGGCGCTTCAGCAAGCGCAATAAATTCATCTGCACAAATGGAGGTATCATTCCCTGCAAAAGCAAGGCCTGGAGGCATAAAAGCATAGATTTTCAGGGTGTCATTGGCCTGACATGGTCCATTTGAGAAGGTGTACACTAATACGTTCTCACCTCCAGTCAGCTGCTTTACAGAGGTTTGTGCAACCGCAGGGTGCTGAATAATCCCACTTCCGGAAAGTACACTCCACAATGAACTCGCATTATCAGGGAAATTACCGGAAACAATAGTACTGTCGCCGCAAATGGTCACGTCTAAGCCGGCATCAGGCTGGCCGGGCCCCGGAAACACTTCCACCTGAACCTGGTCGCGCGATACCGGACAAGTACCATTGCTTACAGTCCATTCGAAAACCGAAATTCCGGGAATTAGATTATTCACCGCTGATTTGGCATTGGTGGCTTGTAAAATATTTCCCAGGCCACTGAGCCTTGACCAGGTACCGGTGCCTGTTGCAGGAATCACGGCATTGAGGGTGATATCTGTAAGGCAGGATGAGAAATCAGCACCCGCATTGGCTGTTGAAGGGGGTAAATGACGTAAAATAGTTATTTCATCTGATACCGCAGGGCAATCACCGTTGACTACGGTCCATCTGAAAACATTCTCACCTGCTGCTAAGGCACTCAAACTGATGTTGACTAAAAGCGGATTGTTTATTTCGCCGCTACCACTTACAAGCGACCAAATGCCGGTGCCCGCCTGAGGTGTGCTGGCAGAAATCTGTATTGTTGCGGCACAAATAGCAGTATCGGCAGCAACAAGGGCAGGCCCGGGCTCTGTTTGCCGGAAAATCGTGACTTCATCATTATTTGCCGGACAAGCCCCGCTACTTACCGTCCAGCGAAAAACATTTGCCCCATAAGCAAGGCCAGTAACAGCACTGGTTCTTGACCCGGCATTTGTCAGGGTTCCGCTTCCGGAAATCAAACTCCAATTGCCGTTGCCCACATTTATTGCCGCAGCGTTTAACTGCGATGTTGAGGAGCAAATACTTTGGTCAGGCCCGGCATCTGCCGGAGAGGGTGGAAGGTAACGGGTAATCTGTACCTCATCGGAAGTCACACAAGAACCATTTACCACCGTCCACCTGAAGGTGTTCTTGCCTACTCCCAAATTGGTCAATGCGGTAACTGCCTGGTCGGGTAGCTGAATATTTCCCGTTCCGCTCACCAATACCCAGGTGCCATTTCCGACGAGTGGGTTTACCGCCGATAATGCGGTTGAATTACCACAAATGTCCTGGTCAGTACCGGCATTAGCTGAGGTAGGATTGGTGTCAACCTTGATCTCAAGGGTGTCGCTTCGGGGATTGCAGGTGCCATTGCTAATGGTCCAGATTAATACATTTTTTCCGGAAGAAAGGTTTGTAACCATTGTACTTGCTGACGAAGGCGCATCAATAATGCCGCCGCCTTGTAATACAACCCAGAAACCAGTACCAGAAACAGGTGTGTTAGCATTTAATTGGGCATTTGAAGCACAGGTATGTATGTCGGCTCCGGCAATTGGATTGTCTGGCTCAAGGTACCGTGTTATCACAACTGTGTCTCTTGAAACCGGACAAACACTGTTGTTTAAAGTCCAAACCAGGGTGTTGGCGCCTTGTGCAAGATTGCTAACAAATGTTTGTGGGTTTCCCGGTGATTGAATATTTCCTGAGCCGCTGACAAACGACCAGTTACCATTGGCTCCTGCTACTGCATTACCCGACATATTGATAGTAGAACTGCAAATCAAAGTGTTTTGCCCGGCTGATGCAAATGGTTGATTGTAAACACTATATACAACCTCGTCGAATGATGGCGGACAAGCTCCGTTACTAATGGTCCACCTGAGAACAAGTTGACCTGCACTCATGTTTGATACGCCTGCATTGGGTTGACCGGGGTTGCTCAGACTGCCGCCACCACTTACTATGGTCCACAAGCCACTGCCGCTTATTGGCGTATTGCCTTGTAAAACAAGTGGCAAATTACAAATAGATGCATCTGCACCAGCTGATGCCGGGGTGGGTGCGGTATACGAATGTATCTGCACTTCATCAGCACGAACAGGGCAGTTGCCATTGGTAACTGTCCATCGGAAAATATTTAAGCCATTCGACAAGCCTGAAACCTGAGTGTTTCTTTGTGCCGGATTGGCAAAGGTGCCACCACCGCTTATAAGTGACCATGTGCCGGTGCCGGCATCCGGCTGGGCGGCATCAAGCTGAGCTGTATTGCCACACACTTCCTGGTCGGTACCTGCATTTGCACCAGAGGGTGCCTGCAACACCTGGATATTCACCTGGTCAGTGGAGGCCGGACAAACACCATTGACGATACTCCATTGTAAAATATTCTGACCCGGCGAAAGACTATTTACGCCAGTAACCGGACTGTTCGGGCTGCTGACAAGGCCATTTCCGCTTATTATACTCCATGTTCCATTGCCGGATACAGGGGTGTTGCCGGAAACTGTAGAGCCTGTGTTGCAAATGTTTTGATCGGGACCTGCATTGGCAAGTGAGGGCAAAGCGTCTACTGTGATGTTTACTTGATCTGATGAGGCGGGGCAGGTGTTTCCAGGAACTGTCCATTTAAAAACTGATACCCCTGCGCTTAACCCTTGTACACTTGAGTTGGCCTGGCCAGGTGTTTGAATTACCCCTGAACCACTTACCAAAGTCCAAACACCCCCATTGGCTGAATTTGCTTGTAGTACAATGTTTGTACCTATACATACGCGCTGGTCTATGCCAGCATCTGCTACCGGCGATTGCTCCCGGGTGATGATGATATCATCAAATGATGAAACACAAACGCCGTTGCTGATGGTCCAGCGCAA
>JAIBAI010000094.1 GCA_019695235.1 Bacteroidia bacterium
CGCTCTGCGGCACTGTACGGATTGGCAAACAGGGCAGCATATTCAGCTTCTTTTTCCTGCCATTTGCTTTGTGAATCTTCAGCTTCTTCGATTTCTTTTTTGAAGATAATTTCAGCAGCACCTTTGGCACCCATCACAGCAATCTCAGCCGATGGCCAGGCGTAATTCATGTCTGCCCCAATATGTTTTGAATTCATCACATCGTAAGCCCCGCCATAAGCCTTGCGGGTAATTACTGTAACCCTCGGAACCGTTGCTTCGCAGAAGGCAAACAATAACTTAGCACCGTTGGTAATAATACCATTCCATTCCTGATCAGTACCTGGCAAAAAGCCCGGTACGTCTTCAAAAACCAATAGCGGGATATTAAAGCAATCGCAAAAACGCACAAAGCGGGCGGCCTTGGTTGATGATTTGATGTCTAATACACCTGCCAGGTAAGCAGGCTGGTTGGCTACCACCCCGATGCTTCTTCCGGCAAGACGTGCAAAGCCCACCACTATGTTTTCGGCATAATTCTTATGTACCTCCATAAAATCACCCTGGTCAATCACCTCCTGAATCACCTCACGAATATCGTACGGTTGATTAGGGTTTGCTGGGATGATATTATCGAGTGTTGGCCTTTTTTCATTACCAGGGGTATAGGCCAATCGTGGCGCTTCTTCTTCACAGTTCTGCGGTATAAAACTCAGCAGACGTTTAATATCTTCAATACAGGTAAGTCCGTTTTCTGATGAAAAATGAGTCACACCCGATTTGGTACTATGTGCAGATGCACCGCCGAGTTCTTCAGAGCTCACTTCTTCGTGTGTAACTGTTTTAACCACATTCGGCCCGGTTACGAACATGTATGAAGAGTTCTCAACCATCAGGATAAAATCAGTGATGGCGGGCGAATAAACAGCACCTCCGGCACATGGCCCCATAATGGCACTGATCTGTGGTATAACGCCGGATGCAAGTGTATTCCGGTAAAAAATATCCGCATAACCGCCCAGTGAAACCACGCCTTCCTGAATACGGGCACCACCTGAGTCGTTTAATCCGATAACAGGGGCACCATTTTGCATAGCCATATCCATAATCCGGCAGATTTTTGTGGCATGCGCCTCTGCCAGAGAACCACCAAACACAGTAAAATCCTGAGCGAAAACATACACCAGACGCCCCTGAACAGTTCCATAACCGGTAATCACACCATCGCCGTAGAAACGCTGTTTTTCAAGTCCGAAATTGGTGCTGCGATGCGTTACAAGCTGGCCAATTTCTTCAAAGGAGCCTTCATCGAGTAAAAGCAAAATACGTTCGCGGGCGGTAAGCTTGCCCTTTTTGTGCTGGGCATCAATGCGTTTCTGACCGCCACCCAACAGGGCTTCTGCCTTTAAATTCTCAAGATGCTTGATTTTCTGCTCCATGTTTGTGCTTGTTTCTTTTGTTGGTATTTCTGACTGAATCATGATAATTGGCTGGCGAGTTCTTCGGTTAGTTCAAGGTTGTGATATACCTGCTGTACATCATCTAAGTCTTCAAGCGCATCAATAAGTTTCATTACCTTATTCGCCTGGTTTAATTCAAGAGAAATGCTGTCTTTTGCTATACGTTGAAGTCCGGCACTTTCGGCTTCAATACCAAGCGACTCAAGTTTTTTCTGCATATCACCAAACGATTCGTAAGGTACATATACCAGATAACGCCCTTCTTCGTGTTCAATTTCTGATGCATTTGCATCAATCATTTCGAGGGTAAACTGTTCTTCATCTATGCCGGTGTCGGAGAATTCAAAAACCCCCATCCGGTCGAAAACAAAGGCAAGAGAGCCGTTGGTGCCCAAATTACCCCCGTATTTGTTGAATACCATACGTACATCCTGAACTGTTCGGTTGAGGTTGTCGGTGGCGCACTCAACAAACACAGCTACACCGCCCGGTGCGTAACCTTCGTAAGTGGGTTCGATGTATGATTCTGCTTCCTTGCCCGAAGCCTTGTCAATGGCTCGTGAGATATTGTCTTTCGGAATATTGGCTCCTTTGGCGTTCTGAATAGCAAGTCGCAGTCGTGGATTGGCATCGGGGTCGGGGAGACCCTCTTTGGCAGCAATCATGATTTCTTTGAGCAGCCGGGTGAATAATTTTCCCCGGCGCTTGTCTTGTGCGCCCTTCCGGTGCTTAATATTTGCCCATTTGCTATGGCCTGCCATACGGATTTTATTGTCTGAATGCAGGAGCGAAGGTAAATGATTTGACAAAAAGGCGGCTCAACGCTCGTAAAAATGCATTTCCTGCATGTATTGCCATGCTTTTTCAGGCATCAGATAGCGAATGTCCTTCTTGTTTTTCACCGATTCACGGATAAATGTTGCCGAAATATTGAACTGAGGTGCAAGCGCCATCCAATGAACACGTGGGTGATGTCTGAGTAGCCCTCCTTCATGGCCGGGACGTGGATATACGTACAAATCGTAGTGTTCGAGTATCACCTCATAGTTTTTCCACTTATGCAATGATTCTAAATTATCGCTTCCCATGATGAGTGAAAAGGTATGTTCCGGATGTTTTTCTTCAAGATGCGCAAGGGTTGTGGTGGTATAGGATGGAACTGGCAGGTGCAGCTCAACATCGCTTGCTTTGATATAACTGTAATCATCAAGGGCAGCCCGCAACATGGCTAAACGATGGTAGTCTTTTAGCAGACTTTTCTTGTCTTTTAGAGGGTTTTGGGGCGACACCACCAACCATACCTGATCTAATCCGGCAAACTGCGCCATAAAGCCGGCAATGGCAATATGGCCAATGTGTACCGGATTGAATGTTCCAAAATAGAGTCCGATTTTCAAGTCTGATTTTCTAAAAATTGGGTAATGATTTTAGTAGCTGCTGGTAATGAATTTTCAAGGGTGTCGTTCACCAGAATTTTATCGGCATGTACGGCATAACCCAACTCTTTTTCTGCCTTTCTGATACGGGTTTCAAGACTTTCGGCGCTTTCGGTACCACGGCCATGAAGTCGGTTGCGCAAATGCTCAAGCGAAGGGGGACGAATAAAAACCAACAGGGCACGTTCTCCGAATTGCTTTTTTATCTTCATGCCACCTTCAACATCCACGTCAAAAATCACATGGTTGCCCCTGTTCCATATCCGGTCAACTTCGGTGCGTAAGGTGCCATAAAAACGACCAGGATACACCTCTTCCCACTCTAAGAAAGCGTCGTCGCTGATTTTCTTTCGGAAACTTTCTGTGTCAATGAAATAATAATCGTACCCGTCTGTTTCGTATTCCCGCTTAGGCCGGTTGGTTGCCGAAATAGAAAATTCAAGTCCGGAAATATTTTCAAGCAGGTGCCTTACAATGGTTGTTTTCCCTGCTCCACTTGGGGCACAAACGATAATAAGTTTTCTGTTCAAAGTACGTTGTTTAGTTGTTCATAAATGGCGAAAGTACGGTGTTTAATTGTTCATGGATGGCGCAGGCATCCTGTTTCATACGATCATCTTGCAATAACAATGCGTTGCGTACTGCTGATACCATTCTTGTTCGTCAGCTTTGCCAGGTATAAGCCAGGAGGCAAATGACTGATTCGTATTTCTTGTGATGATGAATAAAGCCTGGCATTTAAAAGCCTCTGTCCGGTAACGGAAAATATTTCAAGGAAAAGATCACCGCTATTTTGAGGTAATTCAATGTTGAGCAAATCATTTGCAGGGTTAGGGTACACCAACAGCTCCACCTTTTCAGGTTGAGGTAGGTTGCCCGTAGTATTCCCGCATTCCTCCACATAATCCCCGCCAATCCACTTGGCTATTCTCGAAATACTGCTGTCTCCGTCAACCGACCAAAAGCCGCCGCCGATGAAAAGTGAATCACG
>JAIBAI010000095.1 GCA_019695235.1 Bacteroidia bacterium
GCAAAATCCCTTATTTTTGCCCTCCCAAATCCGGAAGCGGAAGGGTGTATTCCTCCTTAGCTCAGTTGGTTAGAGCATCTGACTGTTAATCAGAGGGTCGCTGGTTCAAGTCCAGCAGGGGGAGCTTCAAAATCAAAGCGTTACGAGTTAAATCGTGACGCTTTTTTCATTATGTGACCTTAAATGTGACCTCGGGTCACAATAGCATAAGAAAGCACAAAACAACTAAGAGAAAATAAAAATCAGCGTAGAGAGAACAGAAGGCTGAATCATCGGCTTCGCTCAATAGAGACAGTTAGTTATAATAACTGCCGGGCCACAACTTCATATTGCAACCCCATGTACTGGCAAAATTCTTGAATTGAAACAACCTGGTGTTGTTCTTTCTTGAAATGTTCTTTAATCTTTCTGATAAGATTTCTGCCGTACCGTTCGCTTCTGCCTGTGATTATCTGAATGTCCTTCGGATAAATACAGAGTCTGTTCATCAATCAAATAACTTTTTCATACACTATCCATACTTCGGCTATGCCTTTGATATGAATGTGATTGCTCAAAAATACATCATTTTTCAGAGAGGAAAAATGGTGTTCTTTGGAATAATGCGGCATAATCGGAACGCATGACCTGTCACATTTGTAAGGGCTTTGCAGTGGTTCTAATTTTGGTTTTGAAGGCTGATAAAACAGCTTCCTTGATTCAAAATTTATTAACCATTAAATTCTTAAAAGAATGGCAAAGCAGAAAGGAATAATCAAACTGGACGGTACTATCGGTGGTATTACCTTCTATAAATCTCAAGACGGATACCTGGCAAGAGAGAAAGGTGGTGTACCTGCTGAAAAAATTGCAAACGATCCGGCATTCCAAAGGACCCGTGAAAATGGCGAAGAGTTTGGGCGGGCAGGCAAAGCCGGTAAACTTTTGCGGAATGCAATCCGTGCAATGTTGCAAAATGCGTCTGACAGCCGCATGGTGAGCCGTCTTACTCAAAAGATGGTGGAAGTGGTACAGGCTGATGCAATCAATCCCCGTGGTCAACGAAATGTAATTGATGGCGAAGCTGAACTGCTGGAAGGTTTTGACTTTAACATTAGTGGCAAACTCGGAACTACCCTGTATGCACCTTTTACTGGAACCATTGACAGGGTTGCCGGTACGCTTACAGCAAGTATTCCATCCTTTGTTCCCATCAACATGCTGGCTGCGCCAGGTGGTGCAACTCATTTCAAAGTTGTTTCGGCAGGTGCGGAGGTGGATTTTGAAAATGAAACCTTCGTGATGGATTCGCAAGCAACTGCTATTCTACCCTGGGATGCCACTGCAACTACAGCCATTAACCTTGCGAATACGGTTACAGCTAACAGCACCCACCCGCTGTTCCTTGCGCTGGGTATTGAGTTTTACCAGCAAGTGAACGGCCAGATGTATCCGCTGAAAAACGGCGCATTCAATGCCTTGTCGCTCATCAAAGTTGACGGCAACTAATTTGATTTATTAACCCTTAAAATATACTACTATGTGGATTGGTGTACTTGATTTCCTCGCAAGGCTGATCTTCTAATGAAAGATCATCAAAGTCTTCTACAGTTCAACAAAGCCCCGCTATTTCTGGCGGGGCTTTGATTTTTACTAATATTCAGATGGCAACATAAGGCAGCCATCAACCAACCAGACTGTGACAAGGTCATATTCAAAGTCACTAAAGGGTATTTCCTGACTTGTTACCCGGTTGTGGTTACCATCCGTGCAAAGAATGGTAAATACATTCTGATGTAGCCTTTTTAAATCCCACACCTGAAAGGGCAGTTCTTTTACATGCCCCTCGCACTGATGGCTTATAATTAAATCAATCAGCCAGTATGCCTGGCATCCTTCAGCCAGGTGCTTTACACCATCGGTATAAATCAAGCCTGAAAGACTGTGCCGGTAAAAGTTTTCCGAACCATTGTGAGAGCCGAAGAAGTGGTTTGCATTTCTCATTGTAATAAAATTTAATTTTTAAAAGAAAAAAGAGAAAAAAAAGAAAGCACTCCTACCAGGCGGCGGGGCTGGGCTGCAAAGAAGCAACGCAATAAATGAAGGGCTTGTGCGGCGGGTTTGTGTTTATGGCGGAATTTCTTTGCAGCCCAATTACTAAGGGCTGAGCCAGCCGCCTAACTTGCTGCACTTTTTTTGATTCTTTCGAGATAATTTTATTAGATGAAATTTCAAACGGTTGAAGAAGCAATCATTAATGGGGTTAGATTGAGGCATCCTGTTTCCAATGGAAAAAGTATTGAAAAGAAGGAAGGGTATTATTCAATTTGGATAGTCAATTTAAAGGCACTCCCTGTACCATTTAATCATGAATTAGTCAAAAGGAAAACAACGCTTCTTTATATTGGTATTGCAAGCAATTCATTGCACAAACGGTTATATCAGCAGGAACTACAACACAAAAGCGCAGCGACATTTTTCAGAAGTATAGGTGCTGTATTGGGATACACACCAGAACAAGGAAGCCTTGTGAGCAAGAAGAACCAAAACAACTATAAATTCAATCAAAAGGATACAAATGCCATTATTGAATGGATAAATATCAATCCTGAAGTCAGTTTTCATTATTGCTCAACTACTGATGAAAGCTTAGAAAAGATGCTGATTGCAAAGTATAAACCACTTTTAAACTGGACACATAATCCAGAACCTTTTCTTCCTCTTAAACAATTAAAAGACAATTGCAGGGCCATAGCCAGAAGACCAAGATGATTGATTTTTGATTGTGCCGGTTTGATATAGCCGGGATATATTCTACAGATGCACCGGCTAAACTTATTCAATAGTCCAGATATGCTTTCTTAGAAGCAGGGACCATGTGGTCAGCCAGCCGGTAAAACAGCCTTGAGCAAAAAAGAAGCATAGCCGCCCCGCAAACCTGCGGGGCTGTAGCGCTGGTGGCGAGCCGCCATAAGGCACGGGAGAGAGGTACGAACGGACGTGCCTGCGAGCCCCCACGAAGGGGCTGGCAGTAAAGGAGCTACCCCTTTTCAGGCCAAATTAAAAGAAGTCGGGCTAAGGGGCAGCTACGATGCCAGCTCCATAGGAATCCCGTGCCGTAAATTTTGCGAAGCCTACGGCACGGGATGAACTATGCAAGTGAACCTTAGCGATGCTTTGCGAAATGGAGGTACGACATGAGCAATTAGCAGTCGCAAGGTGAACGAAGCCGAAGTGGGGCGGCCGGCGAGCCAAATTATGGGCAGCGGGTGGACTGAACGCTACTGAAGTGAATGAATGACGTAGTGAAGCGGAATGAAACCCAGTGAGTATTGTAGGGATGGCTTTCGGAAAGGCAGGTGCATTCCCAAGTGTATTGCTTTTTGTGTGTGGCTTGGGATGCCCTGCCTTGGAGCAAATGGATTAGCTGCGAACGTGGTGTAATGAAGCGAAACGAAGGAAGAAATGAACGAAGTGGCGTGAAGGACACAGTAGCTGCCGTGAGGAATGAGGAGGAACTGCAAGCAGCATGACAAACTGCGTAGCGAAGCGGAGCACCCGAAGGGCATTGCAGGTGCAGCAATACCATAAAAGTTTATAAAAAGATTTATTGCTGCTGCTGCAATGGTTTGGCATGATTGCTTGCTGACGACGAATGACGAACACCTATTTACCGGCGCAGGGTGGGTCTGTGTGTGGGAAAGAGAAGCATGGGTTTGTGCGGAGGGTCTGCCAGCTATTCCTATTTAAAAATATCAAGCCCCCTACCAAGGAGGCTCACATGACGATGAAAAGGAATGGCCAAGCTGAGATGAAAAAACAAACACACCAGGAGAAACGAACCAGCAGCT
>JAIBAI010000096.1 GCA_019695235.1 Bacteroidia bacterium
ACTTTTCGGTATGGTGGCTTTCCCACATGGTAATCTCATATTGCGGTTGCTTATCCATTAACTCTGCCAGCCGGCGGTTCACTTCCCAAAATATATTTACCCCAATGCTAAAGTTGGGCGAATAAAAAACAGCTCCGTTAGCCGCATTACAAGCCTCCTTTACCTCCGGCAAATGTTCAAGCCAGGCAGTTGTGCCCACTACCACCGGTACACTGGCAGCCAAACACTTCTTAATATTTTCTACAGCAGAATCAGGCCTTGTAAATTCAATGGCTACATCTGCCTTGCGCAAATTCTCATTATTAAAATCGTGCTTGTTCTCTTCACTTATCTTAAGCACTACGGTATCCCCCATGTCATTCAAAACCTGTTCAATGGTTTTGCCCATTTTGCCATAACCAATTAAGGCCACTTTCATAGTTTATTCTTTGCGGCTAAAGTAGAAGGGAAAAACAATAATCAACGGGTAAATCTTCCACACCGGACCGGACAGTATTACAAGGCATTCTTTTTGCAAACCACCAGTATGCCCGAAGGTCCTTCCATAGTAATTTTAAAGGAGCAGGTTCAGAAGTTCAAAAACCATAAGGTACTGCAGGTTAGCGGCAACTCTAAACTCGACCTTAGCCGCCTGCGCAACCAAAAGGTAACCGACTTTAAAAGTTGGGGCAAGCACTTTCTTATCTGCTTTAAAAACTTTACGGTGCGCATACATCTTATGCTATTCGGCACCTATCGTATTGATGAAGCCAAAGAATCAAAGCCCCGTTTATCACTCCAATTCACAAACGGCGAACTCAACTTTTACGCTTGTTCTGTTCAATTTATCGAAGGTGATTTAAATGAAGTCTACAACTGGCAGGCCGACCTCCTCTCCGATCAATGGAATCCGCGCCGTGCTACCAAGGCCCTAAAAGCAATGGGCGACACGCTGGTATGCGATGCCTTATTAGACCAAACCATTTTCTCCGGTTCCGGTAACATTATCAAATGCGAGGTGTTGTATCGCATTAAAGTACATCCGCAAAACAAACTAAAACAACTACCTCCCAAAAAACTGGCTGAACTGGTAAAAGAAGCCCATCAATACAGCTACGACTTCCTGAAATGGAAACGCAACTTCGAGCTACGCAAACATTGGCTGGCCTACAAATGCAAAACCTGCCACCGCTGCAATCTGCCCATCAAACTAAAAGTAATGGGCAAAACCCAGCGAAGAACCTTCTATTGCGATAATTGTCAGATGCTATATAGTTCAAGGTAGCATCAAGGTAGGGAAATCTAATTCCCCCACCTGGCGAAGCATCGCACTTCGCCTTAATTATGCTGGTAGCTTCCAAGCTACCGTATTAAATAAATGCTTCATCCTGAATAAACTGCCACTTTTGATCTATATCCGGCAAACTCCCAATGTGTGAAAGCAGATATTTTTTCGGCAACTTCTTTCCAATCCTTGCCAAATATTCCTTCAATTCTTCCAACAACTTTATTTAGCAGTAAGACATAATTATAGGCCTTCATAAGAACATAAGGATTCAAAAACAATACTTCATCCTCCTTCACGTTTGCCAGCAACCATTCAGGTGTGCAAACCACCACATCAAAACTCTCTTCTCCTTCAGAATCAGCAGGACCAACAAATAGTGTAAGAAGAAATCTAAAGGAATTATCTCCAGAAGCAAAACTTCTTAAATCCTCTACATCCGGGCTATAAATCCGCTTTACCTTTGCTCTAACCATGCTTTAATTTCAACTATGCTATTATAGCCTGTTTGGCGAAACATCTCGCTTCTCCTTAAGTAGGCCGGCACCTTCCAAGCAACCCCATTAAGGAAATTCAATTTTAACTTACCCTCTCATCTTATTCTGAATTAAGCGAATATCTTTTGCGTTAAACACACTCTTGGAGGTCAATTTACTTCTAAGTATAGGTATTTATTAATTCCATTAGAATATCCTATATCCGCACCACAACCGAACCTCCCCAGTAGTCATGTAAAGCCCGGGACTTCTCATTCGACAAAAGAAAGGACACCTCGATCAGTAACCAAATGATTGGCACAAAAACCAAAGTGGGTTGATCGGAATAAACAAGACTCAATATTGTTAAAAAAGGAACATACACATCTCTAACTATGGCTTGAATTGCACTTATATGTCCGTCCTCTGCTACACGCAAAACCTTAATACCGAAAAAATATTTTCCTATCGTTTGACCATAGTAGGAATGGCAAAAAACATAGTAGACGAAGATGAATAGCAAGCTGGCTATTTCAGCAAACATGTTACTTCCGGGAAAGCCGGAAATCCAGCTGAAAACTGCAATCGAAACAACCACACATAGCATCTCATCCATAAAAGCAGCCAAAATACGACGTTGCAAAGTCCTGTATCGGTTAAATGACATAGGCAGTAACACATTAGGGTCAATATTTCAAAGTTCTAGACTCATTTATAGTCATATATGCACAAACCAGAACATGGTATTTATACATCCCGGTTATATTTGGATTAAAAGCGCAAAAGGAATATTAAGTCTAGCTAAGAATAATTGATAATATTAATGATTACGTTTGGAAGGTTTATGGCATTATTAATTGCTTAATCAATTTATCCACTTCAAGATAAGGTATGCCAACCACTTTTATTGATTTCAAATCTAAGGGCTATTGGGTGCCCGACAGCCTTATAGCAATAACCGCCAAATATATGGCCAGAGCTATGTTGAATGAAGGATTAAAGGAAATTTGGCAGCAAGAATATTTACTTCACCTGGAACACCTGACATTAGAACACTACCCTGGATGGGCCAGTTTGCTCTTTGATAAGGTGCTCACCAATGCTGATCGCATTGACGCCATGATTAGAACGATTCATAGTGCAACACAACTGGTTCTTAAAGAAGGAGAACATATATCACCAGCAAGTTTGTTTGACTTTAATCCTTTTGAGCAGACAGACGAAAATACCTCAAAATGGCCAACACCAATCCCATCCGAAAAAATCGCACATATACTTAATACCTATATACAGATAATTGAAGAAAAGAAGGGATTGGACGCAGCAAGCGCTCCTTACTTAACCCTTTAGCATTTCCCTTGTCAAAGCAATATCATAAATGAACCTGGAACAGCAATATATTCAACGGAATAACCTGGGAGAAGCACCGGAAGTACCATATGTATTTTTCCTGGTATCCTGCGAGCAACCTGCTGATAAATTAATTCGGGTAAAAGAGATTATCAATGTAATCGCTTCTCAACAAAAGGGAGAATGGCCGTCCGATGAAAAATGGAACAAGTTATTACCTGCTTGGTTTATAAACATTATTAGTGCCAACACCATAGAACAAGTTAAACTTAACCCGGTTCTTTGGGACTATAGTTCATGGTTAGATGCTTTAAAGTACAGGGAATGGGAATGGTACAGCTCTGCTATTCTTCCATACGGCTTTAAAGTTTGCTGCAAAATCAATAATCCCATTTACTCAATAAACACCTTGGAATACGTCATTTACGCAACAGGCATTCCACAAAATCACATCAAATTCACTGATTTTGTATAAACCGCGATTTTTTAGCGTACCACGATGCTTTGCTAAAAATTAGCTTCATCAAGAACCATGTTAGCAATCGACAAACTACAAACACCTAACAACAAACACTTTTGCCTTTAATCTGTGTTCATCTGCGTAATCTGCGGTGAACTTTGTATTCGAGATTTTTCAGCCTGTCCTTGCTCCAGACTAAGCGGCAACGAAATCATGAACGTTGACCCCTCCCCAGGTTTACTTCGTGCCGAAATA
>JAIBAI010000006.1 GCA_019695235.1 Bacteroidia bacterium
TCTGAAAAACCCTCTTTGGAGCTGCCTTTGCTAAAGTTATCGTCTTTAAACGACCTCCTTTTGGGTCTGTCGTCTGAAAAACCACTTTTTCGGTCTGAACCTTTGCGGGTATTGTTTTCTCCAGCTCCTTCCTGGGGCACCGTTCGGCCAGTTCCAAAGAAAAATTCTTTTTTGCCAGATGTTTTGGGCTTAAAGCCATCTTTATCAGCAAACTTGTTTTGGGAGGCAGACTTTCTATCGCCTTTGCCTGTGTCACTGTCTGACGTTCTTTGTTTGCGGCGCTCTTCAGGCGCATCTTTGAATGGTTTCTTTGGCATCACCTTGATTTGAAGGGCAAAATTAGCCAAATTAAGACAGGCTCAGTCAAACGGACTAAAAGCATTAATATGATGGGTTATATGTGCGTTTCCGTCATTGAGCAACACACTGATAATATCAAATCTGGTTTCCCAGTGAATATTGTTGCGCTTGATATACACTTCGGCAAGCTGTACCAGTTGACGTTGTTTTCGGTAGTTAACAGCCTCTTCCGGATTGCCAAACAGAAGCGTCTTTCGGGTTTTTACCTCTATTATTACCAGGAAATCCCCTTGCCTGGCGATGATGTCTATTTCGCCGAAGTTGGTTTTCCAATTTGTTTGCAGAACCTGATAGCCAAGTCCGGTAATAAAATTTACTGCAGCGGTTTCTCCCAGCCTGCCAGTTTCAATAGAATTTGTCATAGCTCAACAATTACGAGATGAGTTGACATGATACCGGAATCCAAATATACATATAAAATCATTTAATAATTTTGGCATACCACTTGTGATGTTTGTGTATTTAAACCCTTTCTGTAATTTTACATTGAAATAGCAATTATGAGAACTTCCACACTAATATTAACTTTTTTAATTTTTATCTGCTCTGCTTCCCTGGTTTCAGCGCAGGCAACTACTACCGGATACAAAGCCAAGCAAACTGATACCAAACAAAAAGTTTTGGAAAAAGGCCGGGATTATGATAAGAACTTTGATATCGAGAACCACGAGGCATTTTATTTAGAAGGTGAAGATTCGCTATTCAGGCATTTATATGAGCACCTTGTGGTGCCAAAGGAGGCACATGAAGCAAACCTCGTGTCTACTGCCATGATTAGCTTTCAGGTAAATTTTGACGGCAAAATCAGCGGTGCGACCTCTATTAATAAAGTAGGCTTTGGAATAGACGAACAACTGGTTAAAACCCTCAATACGCTTGAGTTTGTGCCTGCTACCCAGGGAGGGATGGCCTATCGCTCAGAAGTGATTCTTGAAATTCCAATCAAAGCTTCGTACCTGTATAATATAAAGACAGACGAAGGAAACTCTGAAAAGTAGCCTGGTTATTTAGATTTCTCTTTCCGGCCAAAAACCGAGAAGTGTACGTATCGGTTGGGATGAAGGCGCATATCTTCCAATAAGCGGTCAAGGCTTTTTGCACTGCCATCAAGATGATGAAACAAGCTGTCGTTGGTCATCAGTTGCCCGATGGTGCCTTCGCCTTTTTCTATTCTCTGCATCACCTGTTGCAGGCTAGATACCGATTGCTGTAAATCGGCCATTGTTTTACTAACATTTGACCGGGCAAGGTCGTCTGTGATCTTATCGAGATTGCTGAACACATTGGTAAGCTTATCATTATTCAGCCGGATATTCTCTGTGATTGACCGGATATTGGTGAAGATATCACCAAGTTTAGTGCGCTCATTACCCACCAACAGATCTACTTCGTTTACTGTGTGCTCTAACTTTAAAACTGAACGGTTGATGCTTTCAAAGCTTACTACAAGTCCTTGTTGTGTTTTGTGGTTAAACACACCGCGGATCACACCCAGTACGGAGTCAATTGACACCACAAGTGATTCAACTTTATCTTTCAGGGGCAGGATGGTGGTTGTGAGTTGGTCGGTAAAGGCGCTATCCAATATTCCCGTAAGAGTATCACCGCGCCCAAGTAATTTATCTGACCGGCCCACCTCTAAATACATGGTTCTTGTACCCAGCAGGTCACTTTTAATATGTGCCCTTGTGTCGGATGGGATTTTCAAGTCTCTGTTAGATACCCTTAGTCGTACAACCACCTTGTTGGAAGCGCCATCTGCAAAATAAACATCTTCAACAACGCCCACCTGCAGGCCATTTATTGTAACAGGGGCAGAGGGCAATAAGAAATCAGCATTGTCAAATACTGCATAAAAGCTACGTGCAGGAGAAAAAATGTTCACGCCCTTCAGGTAATTGATACCAAAATAAAACATGGCGATAGCTGCAAGTACGATGATACCTGTGCGCGCTTCTTTAGAAAGTTTTGAAAATATGTTCAATGTTTATGGTTAAGGTTGGGAGACAGATGCGGCTTCCTGAAGACTGATGCGTTGGTTTTTCCTGAAAGCCACCACAAAGGCATCATGATAGCCTGATTTTTTCATTTCAGTTTGCAATTTTAAGGCATCATCGAGTTTGCTATAATTCCCTACGGTATATTTATACACATTGTTCGCTTTATACTCCCAAACATCATCACGATCTTGGAATTTCCGGCTTTTAAGTGAAATTTTTTCCGGTGAGCTAAGAATCTGTACCCTGAATATTACTTCGTTACTGCTTGTATCGGTGTTTACTTCTTTGGTATCTGAAACCTGAGCTTTAGGAGAACGAACGAGATCTTCCGGTTTTGGTTCAGCTGCAATTTCTGGAATGATTAGTTTTTTGGGTTCTGAGCTGCCATCAATCCAGCTCTTATAGCTGCTAAAGGCACGAAGCATAGAAGCAGCCATTTTGTCCTGACCAGCATCTGAGCGTAAGAAACGTTCCTCTTCATGGTTGGTCAGAAACCCGGTTTCAACAAGCACCGAGGGCATCGTTGTGCGATATAATACCAAGAAGCCAGCCTGTTTTACCCCCCGGTTAAAACGGTGGGCATGGGTCTTGAATTCATGTTGAACCCTTTCGGCGAAATACAGACTTTGGGTCAGAAAGGCATTCTGGTACAATGAAAAGATAATGTTGGCTTCCGGACTGTTTGGGTCAAAGCCGTCGTATTTCTTTTCGTAATTGTCTTCTTTGAGAATAACCGCATTTTCGCGCCGGGCCACATTCAGATTGTCGTCAGATTTATGAAGCCCCATCACAAAGGTCTCTGAACCAAAGGCAGTTTTTGGGCCACTGTTACAATGAATACATATAAATAAATCGGCTTTGTTCTCATTGGCAATTTGTGCACGCCGGTAAAGTTCAACAAATACATCAGTTTTCCGGGTGTAAATTACTTTCACATCCGGGTAGTTTTGCTCAATTAGCTTCCCTAATTTTAGAGAGATAGCCAGCGCTACTGTTTTTTCATAAGCGGCTGCTCCATGACAACCTGAATCATGCCCACCATGGCCGGCATCAATTACTACCGTACGCAGTTTGTGCTCTTTACGTGGTTTGTCGGCAGCCATGGCTGTGGTGAAAAACAGCAATAATAAGGCCGTCACCAGGAAACCCAGTGTGAAAAAGATGGCTGTTTTTTGAATCTTTTGTTGCATTACACCTGCCAATTTGGGCGAGTTGCCCGAAATGAATTAGTTTTGTGCCCCTTACGGTTAGAAAACCATACAAAACTAATCTGCTGTTACCTTGCAATCCGGGGCCGCGTTATACCAGTTAACAACAGTTTTATTCACATTGCTATTCGCACAGATTCATCTGTACGCTCAGCAGGATAACGCATTAAAGTCAGATTCATTACAAATCGCAGTAGATTCTTTGCCTCCCGGAACCCTTCGAACGGGTAAAGGTTCACTCGATAAGGAGGTGATATATTCAGCACGCGACTCTATGCGCTTTGATTTAGGGGGCAAACGGATATACCTCTATGGCGCAGCAGATGTTAAATATGGAAACATCCGGCTCAAAGCCGACTTTATCACCATTAACTGGGAAACCAACCTGATTAATGCAAGGGGTACACCTGACTCGACCGGGAAATTGAAAGGGAAGCCTGTGTTTAGCCAGGATGGTCAGGAGTTCGAGTCTGAGGAGATGGACTATAATTTCAAAACCCGGAAAGGTAAAATTAGGGATATATACACCAAACAGGGCGATGGGTTTCTTTTGGGTGAACAAGTAAGAAAAGGGGGAGGCGATGATTTTTATGTACGAAACGGGAAATATACCACCTGCGATTTGCCCGACCATCCTCATTTTTATATCAATGCCGGAAAAATTAAGGTAATTCCGAATGACAAAATCGTTACCGGGCCTGCTAACTTGGTGATTGAGGATATTCCTACCCCATTGGCAGTGCCTTTTGGGTTGTTCCCCAATAGCACCAAACGTAAATCAGGTATTGTTTTTCCTACCTATGGTGAATCGCCGGCTTTGGGCTTTTATTTGAAAGATGGTGGTTATTACTTTGGTATCAATGATTATTTTGATGCAATTCTTCAGGGCACCATTTATTCACGGGGGAGCTGGGGGCTCAATACAGGTTCAAGTTACAATGTACGTTACAAGTACAATGGCCGCTTTTCTTTAGGCTACTCAAAAATTCTGCAGGGCGACCCTGACCTGTTGGGTTCAAGGGTAAACAAAGATTTCTTTATCCGCTGGAACCACAGTCAGGATCCCAAAGCCAACCCCAATTCACGTTTTTCAGCCAATGTGCAGGCTGGCTCAAGTAACTACAATTACCTGAATTCGCTTAATCCGGCAACAATCGTTACCAATACTTTTCAAAGTGCAGTTTCATACTCCAGAAATTTTGGCAACTCTCCCTGGAGCATGGTGCTAAGTGCAGGCCACAGCCAAAATACCGCCACCAGAGTGATTACCGTTTCAGCTCCTGAACTGCAGGTGAACCGAAACCGCTCTTATCCCTTTAAACGCAAGGAGGCCATCGGCAAAGAACGCTGGTACGAGCGTATTGGGTACACCTATACCCTGCAAAGTAGAAATACTATCTCATTGCCTGATAGTCTTTACGGTCGGCCAGGCTGGGAACGAAAATTCAATAATGGTGTTCAACATCTTTTGCCTATCAATACCTCGTTTCAATTGTTCAAGTTTATTACAGTAAGTCCTTCTGTAAACACCTCATGGCGTTGGTATTTCAGTAAACTCCATAAAAGTATGGGGAACAATATGGAAGTTATTACCGACACGCTGCCCGGATTTTTCTCAAACTTTGAATACAATGCCAATATTAGCGCAAGTACCAGGGTTTTTAGTTTCCTGAAACTGGGAAAGAGTACCATTCGGAATGTGATGAGCCCACAGGTGAGTTTCCGGTACCAGCCTGACTTTAGCAGTCTTGAATACGGCTATTTTGGTTCCGGAGGAAGCTTGTCGTCTTATTCGCCGTTTCAGGGAGGTATTTACGGCAGTCCTTCTGTTGGCAGGCAGGGTACGGTAGGGTTTGCTTTGAATAACAACCTCGAAGGAAAGTTCAGGTCGAAGCGCGACAGTAGCGGCTTCAGGAAGCTGGTGTTGCTTGAGGCTTTTAATATCGCCACCGGATACAACCTGGCTGCCGATTCACTCAATTGGCAACAATTGAGCGTTGCCGGACGTACCAAATTGCTCAAAAAACTAGATTTTGTATATGCGGGTACCTACGATTTTTATGCGCTCGACCCACTCACCAGAAACAGAATAAATACATCTGAACTTCAGATGAACGGCCGCTTGATGCGCATGGTAAATACACGGTTTGCATTTACCACGGTATTAGCCTCATCCGGCAAAAAAGAAAAACAAAGTAAAAAAGGAACGCCGGAACAGTTGAAAGATATCAACAGCAACCCTGAACATTACGTTGATTTTTCTATCCCCTGGGAGCTTTCAGCTAATTACAATATCACCATCACCAACACTGGCAAGGAAGTGGTTAACAGCCAGGTTCTTAACCTGACAGGAAGGATAAATCTGACTTCTAAATGGCGATTTGAATTCAGCTCAGGATATGACTTTCGTTTGAAGGATTTTTCTTTCTCAACCGTTGATATTTACCGTGATTTACATTGCTGGGAGATGCATTTTAACTGGATTCCCTTTGGTTTTAGAAGAAGCTTCAATTTTACAATCAATGTGAAATCGTCGGTGCTGCAAGACCTGAAGCTGAACCGTCGCCGTCAATGGTTTGATTTGCAAGGGCAATAGCATGGCTATTACAGGCAGCACCCCTTTTCTGCTGCAATTGCTCCTACTTGTAATGTGTGACTTATGATATTACCTTCGGTACTCTGAAGTAATCAGAATCGTGCTTAGGGGCATTTTGCAAGCCTTCATCCTGGCTTATTTGAAGGTGCGCGATATCATCTCTGCCTGAAGGTGAATCGTCAACAAGGTAAATCAATGGTTCAATACCATCGGTATCAATCTCATTGAGTTTCTCAACGAAAGAAAGAATCCGGTTGAGGTCTTTTATGATTTCTGTTTTCGCCTCTGCCTCAAATTCAAGTTTTGCCAGATTTGCTAACTGACCAATCAGATGCTCATCAACCGTCATACTTTTTCTTTTAATGTTGAGGTAAGCCAGGGTTCAAGAATGGCGTTGAATTCCTCAGGGCGTTCCATCATGGGTGCATGACCACATAAATCTATCCAATAAAGGTCAGAATGAGGCAAAAGTGAATGAAATTCTTCTGCAACTTCCGGCGGGGTAATTTGGTCGTTTCGCCCCCAGATAAGGCATACTGGCATGGCAAAGCGATAGAGATCCTGCCCTATATTATGGCGGATAGCTGATTTTGCAAGGGCCAGTATCCGGATAAGCTTGTCTTTATTATTTACGATTTCAAACACTTCGTCTACCAATTCAGGGGTAGCATGAATTGGGTCGTAAAATGTATAGGCTACCTTGGCTTTAATGAACTCGTAGTCTTCACGCCTTGGAAATGACCCTCCCATAGCATTTTCATAGAGGCCAGAGCTCCCGGTAAGAATCATGGTCTTGACACGTTCAGGATGTTCGAGCGCATACACCAGCGCTACATGGCCCCCCAGTGAATTACCCAGCAGGTTTATCTCTTTGAATTTTTTAAACTCTACAAACCTGTTAATGTATGCAGCAAGGCTTTTTACATGTGTGTCGGCTACCGGAAGGTCATATATCGGCATCATCGGGATTACCACATGGTAATTTTGCTTAAAGCGCGCCAGCAGGTCTGTAAAATTGCTGAGTGCACCAAACAGGCCGTGTAACATAAGTAGTACAGGCCCTTCACCCTCGGCGATATAAGTAAATTCTCCTTCCGTAATCAGTTCCTTGTTCATGCGTTGCAAATACAATTCGGGCGCTCAAAAATACATCTTTTGATGGATTCTGCGCAAAGACTTCTATTCCTATTCTGATTTATACGGATTAATCAGGGCAAACGGAGCCAATTCCGGTCTTCTGGATGGGTATGTTTTGAGCTATCCAGGCTTTGTGACATAATGCAAGCAAGGCAGGTCTTGTATTTATATACCACAATTTACCACCATTATAAATGATTGATATACAGGATATAACACAATTTTTGTTCATAATATGCGTTTAAAGTTATCAACAAGTGGTAAATAGTGGTAAAAATAGATGGCTTATTCTATACTTTTACCGCACCAATCAAAAACACTACGTGACGAACTACATCGGAGAATATGCCTGTAAGGTTGATTCCAAAGGGCGCGTGATGATGCCAGCCGGGCTGCTGAAGCAGTTCCCTGCTGACCTTCGCGAGCGCTTTGTGATTAATCGCAGCATCTTTCAACGCTGCCTTGTGTTGTACCCGATGGATTTGTGGAATGAAACGGCTGGTGATCTTTCAAAGCTCAACCGGTTTAACCGCGACAATGATGCCTTTATCAGGCAGTTTACCAATGGTGCGTTTGGCGTGGATGTAGATGCAACTAATCGCATACTACTGCCCAAACGGTTATTGGATTACGCTACGATTAAGTCTGATTTAGTGATGGTAGCCAATCTTAACAAAATTGAGATCTGGTCTGCTGAAAGTTATGATTCTGTGACTGGTTCTTATGATCCTGACAGCTTCGCACAGCTTGCCGAGAAAGTGATGGGCAACCTGGGTAATTCTGGTCTTGACTTATGAGCTATCACACACCCGTTCTTTTACATACTTGTGTAGACGCGCTGGAGATTAAACCATCCGGAACCTACGTAGATGCCACCTTCGGCGGCGGAGGTCATAGCAGGGAGATTTTAAACCGTCTGGGACCTGAGGGAAGGCTGTTTGCCTTTGATCAGGATCCCGATGCTGCAAACAATGTTCCCAATGACCCACGCCTGGTCTTTGTTCCTCAGAACTTCAGGTTCATGAAAAATTTTCTGAGGCTATACAAAGCAATTCCGGTAGACGGCATTCTTGCTGATTTGGGAGTTTCAAGCCACCAGTTCGACAAAGCTGAACGCGGCTTTTCTACCCGGTTTGAAGCGAAGCTTGATATGCGCATGAACCCCCTTCAGGGGCAAAGTGCACTTGAGTGGTTGAATGAAGCAGACGAGCTTAGTCTGAAGCACGTATTTAAAACCTTTGGTGAGATCAGAGAAGCGGGAAGGTTGGCCAGAATAGTGATGCAGCAAAGAGTTGGCAAGGGCCTCCAGAGTACCGGTGACCTCTTGAAAATCATCACTCCTTTGGCAAAAAGAGGGCAGGAAATGCAAATGGCAGCTCAGGTGTTCCAGGCCATTCGCATCCAGGTAAATCAGGAGCTTGAAGCTTTGGCTGAGTTGCTCCTTCAGACGCCTGAATTGCTCAAGCCGGGTGGGCGCTTAGTGGTACTCAGTTATCACTCACTGGAAGATCGCCTGGTGAAAAATTTTATCCGTAGCGGGAAATTGCAGGGAGAAGCAGAAAAAGACCTCTTCGGGAATACACAGGAGCCACTAAAGGCTGTTAACAGGAAGCCACTGCGGCCTACGGCAGAAGAAATTGAACAAAACAACCGGGCAAGAAGCGCTATTCTGCGGATTGCTCAAAGAAACATACAATGAATAATTTTAAGAAGAAAGAAACAAAAAAAGAAGTACCATCCGGCGCTGAATCCAGGCCTGGGCGGATTATGAGTGCCCTCATAGCTACCCTCGATGGCAGTTTCTTGTCGCGAAGTATAGGCTTCAATAATATGTTGTTCGGCTTCTTTTGTTTCATACTGGGCCTGGCTTACATCGCAAATTCATACCAGTCGGAAAATAATGTCAGGAGAACCTATAAGATTGCTGAAGAGCTTAAAGAATTGCGTAGTGAATATGTAAGTCTGAAATCAGAACTGATGTTCCATTCAAACCAAAGCGAAGTGGCGAAGATTGCTGCTCCCATAGGCTTGCACGAATCAAAGGAACCTCCGTTTAAACTTTTTGCACAAGCCCCGGAAACAAAGTAAGCCCTTGGAAACTCAAAAAGACATAGTAAAACGCCTCAGGATAGTATACCTGTTCGCCTGTCTTTTGGCCTTAATTATCATGGGCCGGGCAATTTCTATTGGCGTTTTTCAAAGAGATTACTGGATTGCTCTGAAAGAGAAAAATATCTTCAAAACCTTTGATGTTGAAGCTGTCAGGGGCAATATTATTTCTTCCGACGGAAGCCTTTTGGCAATGTCAGTACCAATTTATACCGTAAGGATGGACCTGAAGGCTATCGCGGTGCGTGATAGTTTTCAGAAAAAGGTTGATTCACTGGCTTTACGCCTTTCGCAAATTCTTCCAGAGAAATCAAAGGAAACCTGGAAACGGGAGTTACGGAAAGCATACGCACAAAAAAGCACCTGGTTTTTAATTGCAAATAATATTGAGTTCTCGACCCTTCAGCAAATTCGTACCTGTCCGATTTTACGCTACGGACGCTACAAGGGTGGCCGAATAGAAGAAGTGAAAACACGACGTGAAATGCCTTTCAGGTCATTAGCAGAACGCACCCTCGGCAGGTATCGGGAAGGCATAAAACCGGTAGGAATTGAAGGTGCCTTTAATGATCAGCTGAAAGGGGTCAACGGGAAACAGTTGATGCGAAAAATATCTGGTGGTATCTGGCGGCCTGTGGAGGAAGAAGCACAGGTTGAAGCACGAAACGGAGATGATATTATTACTACCATTGACGTAAGCCTGCAGGATGTGGCCGAGGCGGAGTTGCGCCGACAGCTGGAAGCGCACAAAGCCGAATATGGCTGTGTGGTTCTGATGGAGGTTGAAACAGGCTATATCAAAGCCATTGCTAATCTGGGAAGAAGCGGCGATAGTAGCTATGCTGAAATATACAACTATGCGCTGGGTACCCGTACCGAACCTGGGTCAACCTATAAATTAGCCAGCCTGATGGCAGCCTTTGAAGATGGGCTTGCATCACCTACTGATATTTGGGATACCAAAAATGGAGTGGTGCTGTTTGGAGGCAAAGAAATGATTGATTCTAAAAAGGGTGGTTATGGTAAAATTGACCTGAAAACTGCATTTGAAGAGTCATCAAATACTGCCATATCACAGGCAGTAAATAGAGCTTATCAGAGCCATCCGGAAAAATTCATCAAGCGGCTAAAGCAATTCCACCTGCACGAAACTGTACAAACAGATTTACCGGGCGAAGAGGCACCTAAAATGCCAGAACCGGAAAAGATGAAGCTGAACAGAACCTCTGTACCCTGGCTCTCTATTGGGTATGAAACAGCCATCACACCATTGCAACTGCTCACATTTTTTAACGCAGTTGCCAATGATGGAAAAATGATGAAACCTCAGTTTGTTCAGGAGATAAGAAGGGGTAATCAGGTAGTTAAGCGTTTTGACCCAATTGTAATTGATCCGGCAATCTGCTCAAAAGCTACCATTGAGAAAGTGAAACCTATGCTTGAAGGCGTTGTAAGCAGGGGTACTGCTACGCGTTTAAAATCTGATTTCTACCAAATTGCAGGTAAAACTGGTACTGCCCAGGTTTACGTTGCAAAAGATGGGTACAAAAGTCAGAAATACCAGGCAAGTTTTGCCGGTTACTTCCCGGCAGATGACCCTAAATACAGCTGTATTGTAGTGATATTTGACCCTACGGCAGGTGATTATTATGGATCAAAAGTTGCAGCCCCCGTGTTCAAGGAAGTGGCTGATAAAGTTTATGCCAAAAGCCTTGAAATACATAGCGAAGGCATCGCAGAGGGAAAGACGGAATTGCCAGCGAGAAACATTCGTGTTGGAGCAGGTTTTGCCCCACAATTTGATTTGGTAGCCTCAAGGCTTGGCCTCAGTGTGAATGCTGATGGCGATGCCTCCTGGGTGAATGCAAAAAAAGAGAATAAATCATTGAAAACGCAGTCGTTGAAGATGGCAGCGGGCCTGATTCCGGATGTTACCGGCATGGGTCTGAAAGACGCATTGTATTTATTAGAAAATGCCGGTCTCAGGGTTACCTGTTATGGCAAAGGTTTGGTGAAGAAACAAAGCTTGCCGCCAGGTACAAAAATTCAGAAAAACAGCCACATCATTATTGAACTTACCTAAAATGCATCTTCTAAAGGATATCTTATATAAATCGGGAGCTGTTGAGCTGAAAGGGTCAACAAATATGGCAATTGCCAGCGTAACTGCTGACTCCAGAAAGGTGCAGAAGAACGGGCTATTTGTGGCTGTGAAAGGTACCCAAAGCGACGGTCATCAGTTTATTGATAAAGCATGTGAGGCAGGAGCCGTTGCTGTTGTGTGTGAGCAATTTCCTGAAAAATTAACTGAAGGGTGTACCTATGTACTGGTGAAAGACAGCGCCTTTGCCCTGGGGATTATCGCATCAAATTTCTTTGAAAATCCTTCCGAAAAATTAAGGCTTGTAGGGGTAACAGGAACCAATGGAAAAACAACCATTGCAACGCTTTTGTTTGAGTTGTTCAGGTCTATGAATTACAGCTGTGGCCTTATTTCAACAGTAAAAAACCAGATTGACAATTTAACAATTACTGCAAGCCACACAACACCTGATGCAGTACAACTTCAGCAATTATTAGCCCAGATGGTCAAGGCTGGTTGCTCCTATGTTTTCATGGAGGTAAGTTCTCATGCAGCTGAACAGCAACGTATTGCTGGAGTTGATTTTGTGCTTGGGATTTTTACAAATATTACCCATGACCATCTCGACTACCATGGTACTTTTGAGAATTACCTTTTGGCAAAACAAAAGTTCTTTAATCAACTGTCGCCGCTTGCAAATGTTCTTGTAAACCGTGATGATGCAAATGCTTTAAAAATCACAGAAAATACGAAGGCAAAGGTACATACCTACGGACTAAGTCCTGGGGCTGATTATCATTGTAAGGTAGTTGAGAAACAACTCAATGGAATGCTGCTGCGCATGGAAGGGGCGGATCTGGGAGATGGCATTGATCTGTGGTCATCTCTTATAGGTAATTTTAACGCTTCAAACCTTGTGGCCGTTTTCGGAGCCGCAAGCATATTATCACATGATGATAGTGTACATATTTTAACAAAAATCAGCAATCTGCATAGTGTTGAAGGCCGTTTTCAGTATTTACGTTCTGCTAATGGCGTTACTGCAATTATTGACTATGCCCATACACCTGATGCTTTAAAAAATGTACTGGATACGATTCGCGATATACGCACTGGTAATGAACAGGTAATTACGCTGATTGGTTGTGGAGGCGACCGTGATAACGCCAAACGGCCTGAAATGGCACGCATCGCTGTTGAGTTAAGTGACCGTGTAGTGCTCACCTCTGACAACCCCCGCTCTGAAGACCCGGAAGCAATCATCCAACAAATGAAAAGCGGAGTAGGAGGGCAGAATTTCAAAAAAGTACTCAGCATCACTGATAGAAGAGAAGCAATTCGAACGGCATTTGCACTAGCGAATAAGGGTGACATCATTCTAATCGCCGGAAAAGGCCATGAGAAATACCAGGAAATTAAAGGAGTGAAATATCCTTTTGATGATCTGGAAGAAGTAAGACAAACCTTTAATACCGCAAGCAACTGATGTTGTACTATCTCTTTACATGGCTCGACAGCCAGTTTGATATTCCGGGAGCAGGGCTGTTTCATTTTATTTCATTCAGAGCTGCGGCGGCACTGATTCTTTCACTAATTATTTCATTGGTGTTTGGTAAGCGTATCATCAAACTTTTACAAAAAAAGCTGGTGGGCGAAACCATCCGTGATCTGGGTCTGGCAGGGCAACTCAGCAAACAGGGAACTCCTACTATGGGTGGGTTGATTATTCTTGCATGTATCCTGATACCTACCTTGCTTTTGGCAAGACTTGAAAATATTTACATTATCATTTTGCTAATCAGTACAGTATGGTTGGGCCTGATAGGTTTCCTTGACGATTATATCAAGGTGTTTAAAAAGAATAAGGAAGGTTTGGCCGGAAAATCAAAGGTAATAGGCCAAATTGGTATCGGACTGCTGGTGGGGGTGGTTTTGTTTTTCCACCCTGATGTAACCATGCGAAGAGAAATTGTAAACAAAACCACATCCGGGGCAAGTGTTGAAGAAGCGCATTTAAGCGCTGAGGGTAAAAGCGTTCAGGCGAGCAAAGCAAAATTTGTAGATGTACAGCTACCAATCACCACTATTCCGTTTGTAAAAAATCATGAATTCAATTACTCGAAATTACTTGTATTCTTAGGCGAAGGGTATGAGAAATGGTCGTGGCTGATATACATCACCGTGGTGATTTTTATCATTACAGCGGTATCTAACGGTGCAAATATGACCGACGGACTGGATGGACTTGCTGCCGGAACTACAGCTATCATAGGATTTGTGCTGGCTATTTTCGCCTATGTATCAGGCAATGTGATTTTTGCTGATTACCTCAACATCATGTACATCCCGAATTCAGGTGAAGTGGTTGTGTATATGAGCGCATTTATCGGAGCCTGTGTTGGATTTCTCTGGTTTAACTCTTTTCCGGCTCAAGTGTTTATGGGCGATACCGGCAGCCTCTCATTGGGCGGCATTGTAGCTGTAGTAGCTATTGTTCTCCGGAAAGAATTACTGATACCTATTTTCTGTGGCATTTACTTGGTTGAGAACCTTAGTGTGATGTTACAGGTGGGTTACTTCAAGTACACACGAAAGCGTTTTGGAGAAGGTAGAAGAATTTTCAAAATGGCCCCACTTCACCACCATTACCAAAAAATGGGTTTCCACGAAGCGAAAATCGTTTCTCGCTTCTGGATTGTTGGGGTTGCTCTGGCCGTATTAACAATGGTTACACTGAAACTAAGATAATGTCAGAGGCGGGAAGACATATCGTTATACTTGGCGCTGCTGAAAGCGGTGTTGGTGCGGCTGTACTTGCAAAAAAGTATGGTTGGAAGGTATTTGTTTCTGATCAGGCCAAAATCAAAGCGCCTTTTAAACAAAGGCTGCAAGATGAAAGTATTGCTTTTGAAGAAGAACGACATACAACCGGGCAAATCATGAAAGCTGATTTGATTGTAAAAAGCCCGGGTATTTCTGAAAAGGCTCCACTTATTTTAGAAGCAATTAGTAAGGGGATTCCTGTGATTTCAGAGATTGAATTTGCTTCCCGTTATACAAATGCAAAGCTTGTTGCCATTACAGGCACCAATGGTAAAACCACAACCACATTACTCACTTATCACATTCTGAAAAATGCGGGTCTTCATGTGGGCTTAGCAGGTAATGTTGGTAAAAGCTTTGCAATGCAGGTTGCTGAAAATAATTATGAGGTGTATGTGCTCGAAATCAGCAGCTTCATGCTCGACGGAATGTTTGATTTCAAAGCAGATGTCGCAGTGCTCCTTAACATCACTCCCGATCATCTTGACCGTTACGGATATGAACTACAGAACTATGTGGATTCAAAATTCCGCATACTGCAAAATATGAGCAATACAGATGCTTTCATCTATTGTGACGATGACCCGCTGATTGTAAATGAACTTCAAAAACATGGCCTTAAAGCCAAAGCATACCCCTTCTCCTTGCACCGGAAAGTTGCTGAAGGGGCTTACGTTTCCGGTGACCATCTCAACATCATTGTAAATTCAGATCTGCTTCATATGTCAATATTCGACCTCGCCCTTCAGGGAAAACACAACCAGTACAACTCAATGGCAGCCGGTATTGCTGCCAGGGTTTTCGACATCAGAAAAGAAACGGTCAGAGAAAGCCTGGCTGATTTTGAAAACATCGAGCACAGACTCGAAGTTGTTGCTAAAGTGCATGGCATTGAGTTTATCAATGACAGCAAAGCTACCAACGTAAACTCTGCCTGGTACGCCCTTGAAAGTATGACCAATCCGGTAATTTGGATTGTCGGCGGTGTAGATAAAGGCAATGATTACAACATGCTCAAAGAGCTGGTGCATCAAAGAGTAAAGGCAATTGTATGCATGGGCAAAGACAATGTTAAAATCCATGAGGCATTCAACGAGATTGTACCGGTGATCGTGGATACGGCATCTGCTACAGAAGCAGTTAAGGCAGCTTATCAGGTGGGCAAAAAAGGAGATGTGGTTCTTCTATCACCAGCCTGTGCCAGCTTCGACTTGTTTGAGAATTACGAAGACCGCGGACGACAGTTCAAAAAGGCTGTAAGAGAACTTTAATTTATAGAAGATGACATTGCCAAATATATATATCAAGGGTGACCGGATTATCTGGATAGTGGTGCTTTTGCTCTCACTGATCTCTATTTTGGCTGTGTACACTTCTTCGGGAAAACTCGCATACGCTCGTCATGACGGTAATACAGAACATTTCCTGGTGAAGCAGATCGTTCTCGTCCTTTCCGGCCTTTCGTTGATGTATGTAACCCACCTTGCGAACTATAAAATTTTCTCAAGAATAGGCCAGATCGCTTTAGTTGTTGCTGTGCCCCTGCTGATTTTAACGCTTTTTACCGGAGAAGTCAACAATGCTAGCCGTTGGTTAAGCATTCCGGTTTTTGATATTACATTTCAAACCTCCGACCTCGCCAAACTTGCGCTAATACTCTTTCTTGCACGTCAGCTTTCTCGAAAACAAGAACAAGTAAAATCATTTAAAGAAGGTTTCCTACCTCTTATGGTTCCTATTGGTACTGTATGTGTTTTAATTTTACCTGCAAATTTTTCAACGGCTGCTATCTTATTTGCCACCTCAATGGTATTGCTATATATCGGTAGGGTGAGCCTTAAATATATTGGTGCTTTAATTGGCTCAGCCTTGCTCATTTTCGCCTTATTTATCACCATAGCGCTCACAGTAAAACTACCCGGACGGATTGGTACCTGGCAGAACAGAATTGAAAGCTTCATGGATAAAGACAGCGAAGGAAATTACCAGCCTGAAAAAGCTAAAATGGCAATTGCCAGTGGTGGTATTACCGGACTAGGAATTGGACACAGTGAGCAACGAAATTTCCTGCCCCAATCCGAATCAGATTTTATTTACGCTATCATCATTGAAGAAGGGGGGCTTATTGTTGGCGGGTTTGTCATGCTGCTTTATATGATTCTCCTCCTACGGGTAGTTAGAATGGTAAAATACAGTCCTCAGACGTATGCTACTTTCCTTGCGGTTGGATGCTGTCTTTTAATAATGTTTCAGGCAATGATTAATATGGCGGTAGCTGTAAATCTTTTCCCTGTAACAGGGCAAACACTTCCACTTGTAAGTATGGGAGGCTCTTCGATGTGGTTTACCAGTATATCCATCGGAATCATTCTGTGTGTAAGTAAATATTGTACTCCTGATAATACCCAAACCGCCGATGCCGAATAAATTTATCATATCAGGTGGTGGTACGGGAGGACATATCTTCCCTGCAATAGCTATTGCTAATGAAATAAAGGCAAGAGAAAAGGATGCGGAAATCCTTTTTGTTGGAGCTATTGGCCGGATGGAAATGGAGAAGGTCCCCGCTGCCGGGTATCAGATAATAGGTTTAAATATATCCGGCTTAAAACGCTCGTTTAGTCTCTCTAATCTTGCAGTTCCATTTAAGTTGTTTCGTGCAATTTTAGAAGCATTAAAAATCCTGAAAACGTTTAAGCCTAACGTTGTTATTGGGGTAGGGGGCTATGCAAGTTCTGCAATGCTCTATGCAGCATCCCGTAAAGAAATACCAGCTTTAATTCAGGAGCAAAATTCATTCCCCGGAATTACCAATAAAAGACTTGCAGGTAAAGTGAAGAAGATTTGTGTGGCCTATGATGGGATGGAAAAATTTTTCCCCGCTGAGAAATTGGCCCAAACAGGAAATCCTGTTCGGCAGGAAATCGCATCACAGCCCGACAATAAATCACTTGCATACAAACATTTTCAGCTTGATCAGGGAAAATTTACTGTACTGGTCATTGGAGGAAGTCTTGGAGCACTTTCTATTAACCAGAGCGTTTTGAAGAACCTAAAGAAACTCCATGAAAATGGTATTCAGCTCGTTTGGCAAACAGGGGTTGGTTTTATCGAAGAAGCGCAAAAGGCCATGACCGATGCAGGTTTGCCAGGGATACACGCTTATGCATTTATTAAAGAAATGCACCTTGCTTATGCTGTTGCTGATTTGGTAGTGTCAAGAGCAGGTGCAATTGCCGTCTCTGAATTATGCATAGTAGGTAAACCTGCAATATTGATTCCTTATCCGCATGCCGCTGAAGATCATCAGACCCACAATGCTATGGCGCTGGTAAATCAAAATGCTGCAGTATTGATAAAAGATCAAAATGCGCAAAGCCAATTGGGTGATACAATTCTTAGCCTGTATGCGGATGAACAAAAAAGAACTTCTCTGGCTCAGAATGTTTCTAAGATGGCAAAGCCAGATGCTACCGGTAAGATTGTTGACGAAATTTTCAAGTTGATCAAATGAACCTCGAAAACGTGAAATACATTTATCTGTTAGGCGCCGGAGGAATCGGTATGAGCGCCCTGGCAAGGTATTTCCGTGAACGGGGTTTGCCGGTGGCAGGATATGACCGTTTAGAAACAGGCCTAACCAAAGCACTTGAACAGAGCGGAGTGCAGATGACCTATTCAGATACTGTTGAAACAATTCCGCTTGCAGTAAAATCACTGACAATAGAGGATATCTTAGTCATCTATACTCCGGCTATCCCTTTTGATAGTGTCCAAAAACAATTCTTTGTTCAGAAAGGAATTCCGCTGGTGAAGCGCTCACAGGTCTTAGGGGCCATCTCGCTTGAGCATCCAACAATTGCTGTTGCAGGTACTCACGGTAAAACCACTACCTCTGCCATGATTGCCCATCTGCTTGAACACGCCGGGAAAAACCCCGTTGCATTCATGGGTGGAATTTCGGCCAACTACGGCACAAATTATCTGCCCGGTTCGGTAAACTCGCTAATGGTAGCTGAAGCTGATGAATACGACCGTTCATTCTTGCAACTACATCCTACTACTGCTGTTATTACCTCGGTTGACCCTGATCATTTAGACATCTACCATGAAAGCACCCAATTAATTGATTCGTTTGCTGCCTTTGCTCACCTGGTGCCACAAGAAGGAAAACTTATTCTGAAAGCAGGGCTCGCTCTTCCGGAAGAATTATACAACAATGCCTTAACATACCACACTTCCTTGTCAGCTGATGTACGATTGGGCGAATGTGTTCAGCAGAATGGAAATTATCATTTTGAAGTTGACTTTTGTGGCGAGAAAATTCCAGACATAATGCTGGGAATGGCTGGTTTCCACAATGTGGAAAATGCACTTGCTGCTATTGCCGCAGCTAAAATTCATGGATTAACCAATGAGCAAATTCGCGCAGGGTTGAAGTCGTTTTTAGGTGTAAAACGCAGATTCGAATACATCATTCGCAGAGAAGATTTTGTGTTTATTGACGACTATGCGCACCATCCGGAAGAACTAAAAGCTTGCATTCGCTCAGTGAAAGCCATTTATCCTGGCAAAGCGATTACAGGGGTGTTTCAGCCACATCTGTTCTCAAGAACCCGTGATTTTTACCAGGGTTTTGCAGACAGTCTTTCTGAATTAGACACAGTCGTGTTACTTGATATTTATCCTGCACGTGAACTGCCCATCCCTGGTGTCAGTTCAGCAGTACTGCTCGAAATGATTAACAGTGACAAGAAAATGCTTTGCACTAAGGCAGCACTTCCTGCGAAATTAAAGGAGCTTAAACCAGCAATCCTGCTGACCATGGGGGCAGGAGATATTGATCAATTGGTTATACCAATAAGCCACGAATTCACTCAAAAAACACCAATGCTATGAACAGGAAAATCATGCGCATAGCACTCTGGTCACTTAGCAGCATAGCACTGGTAGCTTTGTTTAGCTTTGTTAATGTACGTCGTAACCATTTAACCTGTACCGGTGCCCTGGTCAATATCATGGGTGATACGAGTCTTCGTTTTGTAAACGAACTCGAATTGCTTGAACTGATGCGTGAAAAAGGATGTGAATACTTAAATACGCCACTTGACAAAATTGATACTCGGAAAATAGAAGTCGCATTAATAACGCATCCTGCAATTGCTGAAGCCGATGTGTATCTAACTATTGATGGTGTACTCAAAGCAGATGTAAGGCAGCGTGAGCCAGTGTTGCGCATAATAGATCAGATAGGCGACAGTTACTATATTGATACAAATGGTGATTATATGCCTCTGTCAGAGTCGTTTACACCGATGATTCCGGTTGCAACAGGTGCCATAACCGACCCCTGGCCAAAATATACACGGAATATTCAGGAGATCATGAAAAATGATTCCATTCAAAGCATCGCTATTGTTGACGACTTATATGCTATAGCCAAAGCACTTCGGGCCGATACCCTGCTTTCTGCTCAGCTACTTCAGCTTTATGTTAGACCTGACAAAGACATAGAAATGATTGCAAGAGTTGGCCCGGAAATAATTTTATTCGGCAACAAATCGAATCTTGAGAAAAAAGTACGAAACCTGAAATTGTTTTATAGCCGAGCAATGAACGAACCGGTTGTTGAACAATACACAATGCTCAACTTGAAATACCAAAATCAAATCATTTGTACCAAAATAACACAATAAATATGGAGTCAGAGATAATAGTCGGCCTTGACATCGGTACTACCAAAATCGTGGCCATGGTAGGCCGAAGAAACGAACATGGTAAAATTGAAATACTTGGATACGGGAAAACAACTTCTATTGGCGTTAAACGTGGAGTTGTTTCCAATATCGAACGTACGATTCAAAGCATTCGAACGGCTGTTGAAGAGGCAGAAAACAATTCAGGCGTTGATATTCGCTATGTAACGGTTGGAATTGCCGGACAGCATATCAAAAGCATTCAGCATCATGGAGTTATCATGAGAAACAATAATGATGATGAGATTACACAGGCTGATATAGACAACCTGATTAACGATATGTTTAAATTGGTGATGCAGCCAGGAGAAGAAATTATTCATGCCCTGCCTCAGGAATACATCATTGATAACGAGAAGGGAATAAAGGACCCAATTGGTATTTGTGGAGGGAGACTGGAAGCTAATTTTCACATCATTACAGGACAGATTGCTGCTGCAAAAAATATCTATAAATGTGTCGGGCGTGCCAACCTTGAAACAGCAGGGTTGATTCTTGAACCTTTGGCATCAGCAGATGCTGTTCTTAGTAAAGAAGAAAAAGAGGCCGGCGTAGCGCTCGTTGACATTGGAGGTGGTACTACCGATATTGCGATTTTTCAAGAAGGAATCATTCGGCATACTGCGGTTATTGCCTTAGGGGGCGACATCATAACTGAAGATATAAAAGAAGGCTGTACAATCATAAAAGACCAGGCGGAGATGCTTAAAATCCGTTTTGGTTCTGCACTTGCCAGTGAAAGTAAGGAGAACGAGATTGTGTCAATTCCGGGGCTGCGAGGCCGTGACCCTAAGGAAATCAGCCTGAAGAACCTGGCAAATATCATTCAAGCCCGGATGGAAGATATTGTTGAACATATCTATTATGAAATCAAAAATTCTGGCTACGAGAAAAAACTCATCGCCGGAATCGTTATTACAGGTGGAGGTGCAAAGCTTCGGCATGTAACACAACTTATTGAATACCTAACTGGTATGAATACCCGCATAGGTTATCCAAATGAACATTTGGGCAAAGCGCCAGATGAAGTAACAAGCCCGATGTATGCTACCTCAGTTGGCCTTGTTATTAAAGGTCTTGAAGGCGTTGAAAGCAGAAAGTCAAAAGATAAAACACAAGAGAAACCTGCTGAGAAAACACGCAAGGGTGGAATCTTTGATGCAATTTTTGCCAAAACCAAGAATTTCTTTGAAGATGATGCAGAACGAAATTCTTAAAACCGAAAAAGCAACAATTTAATAACCATAAACAACCACTATAGCCATGACTGAAAAAAGCGAAATCAAATTTGACCTACCCCGGCACAGCCAACCTATTATTAAAGTAATTGGCGTCGGAGGTGGCGGTAGTAATGCCGTGAACCACATGTACCAACAAGGAATAAGGGGGGTTGACTTCCTTATCTGTAATACTGATTCACAAGCCCTTGAAAACAGTAAAATCCCTGGAAAAATTCAACTGGGGGCTACCCTCACCGAAGGCCGTGGAGCTGGCTCCATTCCTGATGTTGGGAAAAATGCAGCCATTGAAAATATTAATGAAATAAAAGACCTGCTGAAAGACCATACCAAAATGGTGTTTGTGACTGCCGGAATGGGTGGCGGAACAGGTACCGGAGCAGCCCCTGTGATTGCTGCCACAGCACGTGAAATGGGAATCCTTACCGTAGGTATTGTAACCATTCCCTTCACTTTTGAAGGCAAAAAGCGCGGAAAAGCCGCCGCTGATGGTATGGAACAGTTGCGCCAAAACGTGGATACCTTATTGGTTATTTCAAATGATAAACTTCGTGAAATCTTCGGAAACCTTGGTATCACTGCTGCTTTTGCACAGGCTGACAATGTATTGACTACTGCGGCGAAAGGAATCGCAGAAATTATTACTGCACCAGGCCAAATCAATACAGACTTCGCCGACGTATGTACCGTGATGAGAGATGGTGGAATTGCCCTGATGGGTGCCGGTTCTGCTGATGGCGCTGATAGAGCTATGAGGGCATTAAAAGAGGCATTGACCTCACCTTTACTGAACGACAATAACATCAGAGGAGCAAAACAAATTCTGGTAAACATCGCTTTTGGAGAAGACATCTCTATGGATGAGTTCGGTGAGTTAATGGACTTCGTTCAGGAAGAAGCCGGATGGGAAGCTAATATTATCATGGGAACCTCTATTGACCAATCGCTTGGCGGTCGGGTAAATGTTACCCTGGTTGCTACCGGAATTCAATCGGAGGAAAAAGAAGAACCAAGGGTTGTTATGTCTATGCCTGTAACAGAAGCAAACACACCGCAGGTACCAAAAAATGTGATCTCCACAGGGAGTACTTCTGAACAAGCTAAAGAAACTTATCACAATGGAACACGAAGTGAAAATGTGCGCGATGTGGAAGTAGACCGTGATATCATGATCACAAATGCCGATAGCAGAGAAGAACTGCAAATGACACTCGTGGTGAAAGAAGAAGGAAAAGCTGAACCAGGGGAGGAAGATGAAATGAGGCGCCTCAGCCGTGAACGTTTAGCAAATATTAAAAACCTAAGCTCTAAATTAAAAGCTCCTGCACCTGTTTCTGAGTTGGAAGGCACTTTGGCTTATGAGCGACGTAACAGAAAGCTGAGTCCGGTGCCCAATTCTGCTGAAACCAATATCTCACGGTACACACTTAACGATAACCCGGAAGATAAAAAAGTGGAAATACGCCCAAACAACTCCTTCTTGCACGACAACGTAGATTAAAGCCTACAAATTAGAGAAATAAATTTGCATGCGGGAATTACCGGTACGTGGTTGGCCGGTAATTCCCGTTTTGTTTTGGCTGTTTTTGAACCCATTACCATTATTAGAACCCTTTAACAATCAAATCTTCAGGGGCTATTTCTTATGGCTTTTCCTACCTTTGCAGCAGTTTAACATCCACAAACCATGACACTCGAAGATAAAATCAATGCTGATATCAAATCAGCCATGCTAGCTCGTGAAAAGGACAAACTCGAAGCATTGCGGGCAATTAAGTCAGCTGTGTTATTGGCAAAAACAGAAAAATTGGGAGCAGAACTCAGTGAAGATACTGAGTTAAAACTGCTTCAAAAATTGGTGAAGCAGCGCCGGGAATCTGCCGAGATTTATAATGCTCAAAATCGGGAAGATATGGCAAATGCTGAACTATTCCAGGCTGGTATTATTGAACAGTATCTCCCGCAACAGCTTTCTCCGGAGGAAATTAAAACGGTTTTGCAAAAGATTATCAGCGATACTGGAGCAAACTCGGCCATAGATATGGGAAAGGTGATGGGCCTCGCTTCTAAGGAATTGGCAGGAAAAGCCGATGGGAAAACAATATCGGCCCTGGTGAAAGAGCTACTTTCTTAAATTCGTGATGCTCTTTTCATCAATGAGAATCGCTGGTTTCTAACTTCTTTTTATATTTGTGCGCAATTCGGGACTAAGCCCGATACCCGATTGCAATGAATCATCTTTCTGATTTCTCTGAAGGACTTACCTATGACGATGTCCTTTTAGTTCCCGATTACTCTGAAGTGCTGCCCAGAAATACGGATATCAGCACCCATTTTACCCGAACCATACGTTTAAACGTACCCATTGTGTCTGCTGCAATGGATACGGTAACAGAGTCAAGTATGGCAATTGCAATTGCACAGGAAGGTGGAATTGGCGTACTGCATAAAAATATGCCAATTGAACAGCAGGCGGCAGAAGTACGCAAGGTTAAACGCTCAGAGTCAGGCATGATTATTGACCCGGTAGTGGTACGAGAAGGTGCAATTGTAGCAGATGTGCTTCAGCTAATGAGAGAGAACAAGATCGGAGGTATTCCGGTAGTAGATGCCAACAACAAACTGGTAGGTATTATCACCAACCGCGACCTGCGCTTTGAGAAGCAAATGAACCGCCCGGTACACGAAGTAATGACACGTGAAAACCTGGTGACTACCACTGAAACAAACCTGGTTAAGGCTGAGGCAATATTACAGGAATACAAAATTGAAAAATTGCCGGTCGTTGATGTTGATTACAAACTGGTAGGACTTATTACCTACAAAGACATTATTAAAAACCGCCTCCGACCGAATGCTTGCAAAGACGATTTTGGACGGCTACGGGTAGCTGCAGCCGTAGGCGTTACAGCCGACACAATGGCTCGTGTTGAAGCCTTGAGAAATGCCGCTGTTGATGCAATCATCATTGACACCGCACACGGGCACTCTAAAGGGGTGATTGATATGCTCAAAGAAGTAAAACGCAATTATCCTGATTTACAAGTGGTGGTTGGTAACATTGCCACCGCAGCAGCTGCAAGATTATTGGCTGACAATGGTGCTGATGCTGTGAAGGTGGGTATCGGCCCCGGCTCCATCTGTACTACAAGAGTGATTGCAGGCGTTGGAGTGCCGCAGTTTACCGCTGTGGTCGACGCCGCCCGCGAACTGAAAGGTACAGGAGTACCCGTTATTGCCGATGGGGGCATCCGTTTTTCGGGCGATATTGTGAAGGCCATTGCCGGAGGAGCTTCTACCATTATGGTGGGTTCGCTGCTAGCAGGAGTTGAAGAGTCTCCTGGTGAAACAATTATTTATGAAGGCCGGAAGTTTAAAACCTATCGGGGCATGGGTTCTATCGAAGCCATGCAAACAGGCTCAAAAGACCGCTACTTCCAGGATGCAGAAGATGATGTGAAAAAACTGGTTCCGGAAGGTATTGTCGGCCAGGTTCCTTTTAAAGGTACGCTTGCAGAAATTCTTTATCAGATGATCGGGGGGCTGCGTGCGGGTATGGGCTATTGTGGCGCCCATAATATTGCCGAATTACAAACCAAAAAAATCATCCGTATTACCAGTGCCGGTGTTCGTGAAAATCACCCTCATGACATCGTAATTACCCGCGAAGCACCTAACTACTCCCGGTAATGCCAATATTTCTTTCCGGTTTGCTGCTTTTGTACCTGGGCCTTTTTCCGGGCAGCATAATGGCACCTTCGGAAGAATGGCAAATACTTTGGAAAGTTCAGGCTAAAGGTACTGATATGTATGCCGATAATCTTGGCAATCCTTTCGTAGTCAATGGGGATGAACTAATTAAACTGCGTGATGATGGCCAATTATTCCGGCGATATAGCAATAAAACACTTGGGCATATTTCTTCGGTTGATGTGAGTAACCCATTGAAAATATTGGTCTTTTACAAAGATTTCTCCCGCATTGTTTTTCTTGATAATACATTGAGCGAAAATGGCACTGCAATTAACCTCGATGAACGTGACCTTGAACAAACCTCCCTTGTTTGTACCTCGTATGACAATGGCTTTTGGCTCTTTGAACCAGTGCACTTTCGCTTGATTCGCTTTAACCAGCACCTTCAGGAATCAGTCCGCGTACTTAACCTGAACCAGGTACTCAATGGCCCGCTCCAACCTATAGCCCTTTGCGAAAATGAGAACCGACTCTTTATGAATGACCCTCAGAGAGGAATTATTCTCTTTGATGTTTTCGGAACCTATGTTAAAACTATCCCCCTTAAAGGAGTGCGTAAGTTTCAGGTGACTGGTGATATAATTATTTACGCAGACCAAGATGAGTTTCTGAAAATATTCAACCTGAAAACCTTACAGCAAACCCGGATAGAATTGCCAATTCAAATGTATGCGGATTGGCAATTCGAAAAAGAACGCTTATATATGCTTGCCAACGACAGTTTAACCGCATTTAAAGCACCCGGATTCTAATACGGGTACACTGGTAATTCCCCAATTTCTATCAACCCATACGTTTTGATAAGTTCTTACGTTGATACCTGCAATACTGGTAAATCCACGTAGTTTTACCCTTTTAGATTCCACTGTAAATTATGAAAATTAAAATAGGCATTTTATTCGGAGGTCGTTCGAAAGAACGCGAAATATCATTTGCAGGTGGCCGTACCGTTTACGATAACCTGAGCAAAAGCCTCTTCGAAGCCATCCCAATTTTTGTTGATAGTTTCAATAATCTGATTCTTCTTGATTGGGAATATATTTACAAAGGAAGCATTCGTGATTTCTACCCCTATCCTGATACCGTCACAGACAAAAATGGTGTATTTCAAGTATATGCAGAATCATTGGCAGAAGATGATACCTCACTTCAGGAGCAGTTAATTAACCGCATCGGCAAGAAAATATTGGCCGAAGAACTAAAAAGCAAAATTGATTTTGCATTCCTGTGTTTGCACGGTCCATACGGGGAAGACGGTCGCATCCAGGGCTTGCTTGAACATTTTCAAATTCCGTATTCCGGTAGTGGCATTCTCCCAAGCGCCATAGGTATCAATAAAGTGGTGCAAAAAAAACTCATGAGCAGCGCCGGTTTTAATACCCCTGCTTTTACTTGCTTAAGCAGAAAAAACTGGCTTGCTGCAGAATATGCGCTCCCGAAAAATATTTTGAATGAAATTCAATCTTCAATAAAATTCCCCTGCGTTGTAAAAGCACCTACGCAAGGCTCATCTATAGGGGTAAGTGTTGTAAATACACCCGAACAGCTGCCTGCCGCCATTGATAAAAGCTTTTTTGTACGCCGGATAACAGGAAATGACTGGCTTCAAATGTCAGAAGACCTTCGCGTTGATTGGGTACGCACTACCGTTGATATTCGTGAGGGTATTGGGATACCTCTTTTGCTCAATACAAAAAAAATTACACACCCACTCACTTTGTTGCAGGCAATGACAGCATTGGCCCGTGAAAATCCGGGGCAGATGATGTTACTTGAATCTTTAGATGCAGAAAGTGAGGTAATAATTGAGTCGTTTATCGAGGGCAAAGAATTTTCTTCTATCGTAATTGATGGCCCGCAAGGTAAGCCCGTTTGTTTGCCTCCGACCGAAATTAGAAAAGGCAAAGAGGTCTTTGATTACCGCTCTAAGTACCTCCCGGGCTTATCACGCAAAATCACACCCATCCAACTTCCGGATGAACAAATTCAAAAAATCAGAAGCACTTGTGAAGCCTTATATGATGCTTTGGGTTTTGGTGTTTACGCTCGGATTGACGGGTTCATTACAGCCAGTGGCGAGATCTTCCTGAACGACCCTAATACCACTTCGGGAATGATGCCCAGCTCGTTTTTCTTCCACCAGGCTGCCGAAATAGGGCTTAACCCATCTCAGTTCATTACATTTATAATTTACACATCTCTTTGGCGGCGTGCCGAAGAGTTTCGTTTTAATGGTGTAGTAGAACCGTTATTGATCCGGTTCGACCAACTGCTTGATAACCAGCATGCTGACGAGAAGAGGCGCCGGCGGATAGCAGTTGTCTTTGGCGGGTACTCTTCAGAACGGCATATCTCAGTAGAAAGTGGAAGAAATGTTTATGAAAAGCTCTCATCTTCCACAATCTATGAACCGGTTCCTTTGTTTCTCAGTGGTAATGATGCACAACACGTTTTGCATACAATCCCGCTGAACCTGATGCTAAAAGACAATGCAGATGATATTCTTGAGAAAATTATGCATTATTCAGTACATCCCGTTATTGAGCAAATTATTCAACAATGCGAAGTAATAACCAAAAAATTTGGTGATACCGGTAATTTGAAACCCCCAAGATCTATTGAGTACGATGAGCTAACACAATCAGTTGATGAAGTATTTATTGCCCTTCACGGGCGCCCGGGTGAAGACGGAGCCCTGCAAAGAAAATTAGATCATGTTGGCATACCCTATAACGGCTCAGGTGCCGAAAGTTCGGCTGTAACCATTGATAAATTTAAAACCAATGAAATACTGAAAAGCCATGGTATGCTTGTTGCCGAGCACATGATTGTTACACAGAACGACTGGCAACAAGACCCTAAAAGTGCATTACAACGCATTCACAGCATTGGCTATCCTGTGATTGCCAAACCGGTTGATGACGGGTGCAGCTCAGCAGTGAAGAAAATTCGGAATGATGCAGAATTAAATGCATTTGCACAATTAATTTTCCGGCAATCAGAAGTATTTGACCAACAGGCAAGTAGCGTTTTGCATATAAAACCAAAAGAAGAATTTCCAATGAAAAAACAGTTTCTGGTCGAAGCACTAATTGATGCTGACGGAGCAGAAACTTTCCTCGAAATTACAGGAGGTTTGCTTACCCGTTTGAGCCCTTCTGGAGAATTGATTTATGAGGTGTTTGAAGCATCTGAAGCCCTATCTGAAGGTGAAGTATTATCTCTGGAAGAGAAATTTCTTGCCGGTCAGGGTCAGAATATAACTCCCGCCCGCTATGCTAAAGACCCAATACGCCGTCAGGAAATCTCAAATATTGTAAAACAGCAACTTGAAAAAGCAGCTCGCGTACTGAACATACAGGGATACGCACGCATTGATGCTTTTGTGAGAGTCAGAAAAACCGGAGCTGTTGAAGTTATCTTCATAGAGGTAAATTCGCTGCCAGGCATGACGCCCGCTACCTGCATCTTCCATCAATGTGCACTTAATGGGTATAAACCTTACGATTTTATTGAAAAAATAATGAATTTTGCCACAGATGCCGCTAAAGCAAGGCAACAACCGGCTTAAATCAAATTATGTCGCTAAGGGAATTTATTAAATCCGGGTCTTTTTGGAAACATACCGCATTGGCGGCAGGGTCTGTCCTGCTTTTTCTTTTGGGATGCTTCCTGTTCCTTGATTTCTTTACCCTGCACAATGAGTACATGGAGGTGCCTGATTTTAAAGGGGTCTATACACGTGACCTGGATAAATTTGTTTCTGGTAAAGACATTGAGTATGAGATTGTTGATTCGGTGTACAATGACAAACTACCTAAGGGCTCGGTGGTTGACCAGGAACCAAAAGCTGCCGCGACTGTAAAACAAGGGAGAACGATTTATCTGACAGTGAATGCAAGGGTCAATAAAAAGGTAGCCATGCCGAATCTTATTGACCTTTCACTCCGTCAGGCAAAGTCATTGCTTGAATCCTATGGCCTGCAAGTAGGTCGCCTGACATACGTGGAAGGCCTGCCACCAATTATGCACCAAAACTTTCAGGGCAAGCCAATCGCCCCAAATACCCAGATAGACGTAGGTTCTTCTATTGACCTGGTACTTGGCCTGGGAAATAAAAACAGCCTGATTGCTGTGCCTGAACTTTTCGGGATGACCCTCAGCGAAGTGCGCTCAGTACTCCTTTCTGCCAACCTTTCTTTAGGTATGGTAAATAAGGATGAAACAGCTTCCGATACTTTGTATGCAAGAGTATTCAGGCAAGCACCACAACCCAATAGTACAGATGGCTTATATGAAGGTGCCAGGGTAAATATTTGGCTCACCGGCTCAGAAGAAGTACTCGAATCAGAAAGCAAACAAAACATTCAAATTGAATAAAATTTATTTAATAACACTCTTACTTTCATTGTGTATCCATACTTCTGGGTCGCAACTGAATGCACAGGTTTTTACAGCACCATTGGGCTCGTACAGCACATTTGAACATGATAGCCCTCAGCGTGTAGTGCGCAGTGATCACGATACCCTCAATCTGCCTTTTATTGACGATTTTTCATACAATGGCCCCAAGCCTAATCCTGCAAAATGGATTGATGGAGGAACATTTGTAAATGCCGATTTCCCAATAAACCCGCCAAGTTGGGGGGTGGCTACTTTCGATGGTATTAGTGCATCCGGACAGCCGTACAGCAATGTACTAAGTCATGGAGCTGCTGATACCCTGACTTCTTTACCTATCCATTTAGCCTACAGCCCTGCTGATTCAATCTACCTGAGCTTCGCACTGCAACCAAAAGGGCGTGGAAACTTTCCCGAATATGTTGATACTTTCCTGCTCGAATTTAAAGTGCCCTCTGATACCGCCTGGCGCTGGATTTGGAGCTCAAAGGGAGAAGACTTTCCCCAAACTGATCGCCCCTTCAGAAAGGTGATGATTCCAATAAATGACACCGCTTTTTTGAAGCATGGTTTTCAGTTCAGGTTTAGAAACTTTGCCCAGCTGAACGGAGCATGGGACCACTGGCACCTTGATTATGTCAGACTCGATAAAGGCCGCTTTGCAAATGACACCCTGCTAATGGATTTTGCCTTTATGTATCGTGGCAAAAGCCTGCTAAATACGTACCAATCCATCCCTTTAAGTCATTTTTTAACTTCACCTGTAAGCCGTATGTCGGAGACTTTTGATATGGCATTGGTAAACAATACAATTGCACCTGCTACCAAATATTATGGCTACGAATTCTATAACCAGTTTGGACAGCAAGTGGATATGATAAGCCATAAAATTAAAGGCCCTATCCCTGCCCAACAGGAGTTCATCATGACCGAGCCTACAAAATACACCTATGGCGACCCTGGCCAGTCTTACCAATACGCTACGTATCAACTGGTACACATGCTCAATGAAAACAATGGTGATGTGATTCCTCAAAATGATACTACAAGTTATTTCCAGGTGCTGAGTAATTATTATGCGCTCGATGATGGTACTGCAGAAGAACGCATCGGACTTGAAAACGAGCAAGGGGGCTTCATTGCACAGCGTTTTGAAACTTTCCTGGGCGATACCCTGAAAGCGATTCAGTATTTCTTCAATGCTGTGAACGACGGGCAGATTGACCGCCCCTTTTACCTTGCTGTATGGAGTGCCGGAAATAACAGCCCCGGAGCGCTGCTATATAGCCAGGGCCCTGTTCAGCCTTCTGTGAATGGATGGAATAAATTTACGAGTTACCCGCTTGACCAGCCCTTATTCCTGCCAGCAGGTTCGTATTATTTTGGCTGGATGCAGGAAAATGGCACCTCACTCAATCTGGGCCTTGACAGAAACATCACCAGCAACGAGCGCATCTACTACAACCATACCGGCTCCTGGTTCAATTTTAACGCGCAATCAGGTACGCTCATGCTTAGACCTATGTTCCAAAAAGCAGAGGATACTTATGTTAACATCAGTTCACCTGAACCCCAATCAGGAACTTACCGTATTTTCCCCAATCCTTCAACCAGTTCGTTTAGGATAAGTACCGAAACGCATGAGAAATTGCATGTCGGAATATATGATCAAACAGGAAGAAGGTTACTGTCAATACCCAATTACTTGCCTGAGGAAAAAATAAGCACAGATGCACTCTCAACAGGGGTATATTTGGTGACGGTGGGTAATGGCATACACCAGCAGGTACTGCGTTTAACGGTTGTAAAGCCATGATAAATGCAGATGAAGATGACGACCTGATTCAACAGGATTTTGACCAGGAATTATACGAACATTACCGCATTACGGTAGACAAAGGCCAGGAACTGCTCCGAATAGACAAGTTCCTGATGAACCGCCTTGAATCAACCTCCAGAAACCGCATTCAGAATACCGCCCTGGCAGGCAATGTGCTGGTCAACCAAAAGTCAGTTAAATCAAACTACCGCGTTAAACCGGGCGATGTTATTTCGGTTGTCTTCGCACACCCCCCGCGTGACCGTGAAATCATCCCTGAAAACATCCCAATCAATATCGTTTATGAAGACGAAGACCTGGTGGTGATTAATAAAGATGCCGGACTTGTAGTACATCCCGGATACGGCAATTATACGGGCACCCTGGTAAATGCGATGGCATATCATTTCCAACACCTGCCATTGTACCAGAATAATCAACCCCGACCCGGCCTGGTACACCGGCTCGACAAAGATACATCAGGTATCATGGTGGTCGCCAAGAACGAATTTGCAATGGCTCATCTGGCAAGGCAATTCTACGAGAGAACCTCCCGGCGTCTATATGTGGCAATGATTTGGGGCGAACCCAAAGAAGAAAATGGTACCATTACCGGAAACCTGGGACGGGATGTTCGTGACCGGAAAATGATGGCTGTTTACGCTGATCCATCACAGGGGAAGCATGCTGTTACCCATTACCGGATGCTTAAGTCTTTTGGATTTGTTTCAATGGTCGAATGTAAACTTGAAACCGGGCGTACCCATCAGATTCGTGCACACATGAAACATATAGGCCATCCCTTATTTAATGATAGCCTTTATGGTGGGAAACAAATCTTAAAAGGCACACGGAGTGCTTCCTACCGTCAGTTTATTGAAAACTGCTTTGAACTTATCCCAGGTCAGGCGCTGCATGCAAAATCTTTGGGTTTTGCGCACCCCACATCAGGCAAAGAAATGTTCTTCGATTCTGATTTACCGGATGGTTTTGCGCAACTGGTAGATAAGTGGGAACGTTTCAGACCCTCATAGTAAACCCAATGAGGCAGTCAACTTAACGCTTTGACTGAACCCGGGGCAGGACAAATCGAATCCAGACGAGCCACATAAGGAAAATGAGTACATATATAATGTAGTTAAACAAATCGTGTTGTTCAACCTGCATGATATATCCGGTATTAAATCCGGTAATGGCAACCCAGGCAATTCGACCTGCATTCATGAGCATAATCAGCAGCATCCCCAGTGGGATAAACCATGCCTTTGTCTTAAGCGGGCCTGGATATGACATTATCAGTGAAGCAAAAGCATAGCTAATGCCAAAGCCTACACAGTGATTGCCAATAATTATACCATAAGACCCAATGATTGCAATAGAGCGGTAGTCATTTACCAGTTCATAACCACTAATGTGGAGCATCAATATACTCAGCTCCCTAACCCCAATTAAAAATAAATGATAACAGAACTGCCAGGCACGGGCAAATAATTCAACATTATGTGAAAGCCAGCTATCTGCAAATAACCAAAAAAAATAAAACGCGGCTAACTTTAAAAGGAATCGGTTTATTTCCTTAATACCGCCCACAATTAAAGATTTTTATCTTCTTCTTTTTCTTTATCCGCTTTGCGCACTTTGTAATTGTCGTACAAATGCTTGGCTCCATAACCAGCTCCCATTGCAACTACAAGCAATAAACCTTGGTCAATTGGTAAAATAAAGGGCGTTGGAGGGGGTACTCCGGCAAATAAATGACTCGATGCTGATGCAAAAAGAATTAGGCTTAGTGTTAGGGAGAGATTCTTCATTATGATAATTATATGCCCAGTTTATTTCCTTATGCAAATTTATACCTAAAAATTGAATTAACCAAGCGGGGTCGATATTTTTTTTTACACAAAATTAATAAACATTACATAAATCTTACATCAGTGAAATGTAATTCATCAGCCAAATGAAACCACTAATTTTCCTAAGTCTATTGTGTGTCATGTGCTTGTACTTGAGTAGCCCCAGGCTTCTCCAATGCAGCTTTGAGCTCACGGGAGGTTTGCCGTGAGCCATCATGACTCCATCCAGGCGGACCGAAAACATACATGAACGAACTTTTCAAATCAGGTGCATGCCGTACATCTTTCACAATCTGTACCCATTCTGCAAAAACTACCTTCATCAAATTATTTTCCTCCTGGTGCTTTGTCAAACCATATACTACCGGCTCCTGATCATCCTCAGGTGTAAAAGTGCCAAATATCCTGTCCCAGATGATGAGTACCATCCCCATATTGCGGTCAAGGTACTTTGGGTTTGAGGCATGATGTACACGGTGATGTGATGGCGTTACAAAGAAAAACTCAAATACCGGATGCAGCTTCCCAACAAGCTTGGTATGTACCCAAAAGCCATAAACCTGACATAAAGCATACATGAATACAATGTCAAATGCTTCAAAACCAAACAATGCCAGGGGGGCATAAAAAATAAAGCGGTAAAAAGGCTGAAATACAGATGAGCGGATAGCAACTGTAAAATTGAACTGCTCACTTGAATGATGGGTCACATGCGAGGCCCAGAAAAAACGCACGTAATGGTCGGTATAATGCAAAAAGTAATAAGCCAAATCCTGAGCCAGGAATAGCAGCACCCAATAAACCCAGTCTTTTGAAGCAAAACTTATAAATGCGAATTGTTGAATCCAGGCTAAAATTAGCAAGGTTACCCCCCTGAATAACAGATCGTTCAAAAAGTTCCAGGTGGTACATGCCAGGTTGATGAAGGTATCACCCTTGGTGTAGAGTGAACGCTTATGGTAATGGCTATAAATTAATTCACCTATGATGAGGAGCGCCATCAAGGGAGTTGAATACAGTAAGAGCAGACTTTCCACGCTGCAAAAATAGAAAAGCAAAAACTTATTCGGCTCCTATGCCTGCATCATTATTGAAACTTGCCCTTTATATTGCTGCATTCTGGCGGGATTGAAATAGAAATCAGCAGACCTGCGTAACCAAAAATCTTCTTCCCTGAGCAGCATCTCATGCTGAAGACAATACTGAAATTCAGTGTCAATCCATTCGCATTCAGTTGCTTGTGCGCAAATGTGCAAAGCAGCCTGACCATACCTTGAAACGAGCTCTTTTATACGATGTAAGTGAGGTGCACCTGCCTTGCTGACTATTCTCTCTATTAATGTTTCCGGCTCGTCTGTACTGGTTCCTACCAGGGCTAAATTCTTAGTTTTACAGGGTACAAAGGAGGTTTTAAGGTTTTGACCTATCAGGTTGGTCACCTTTTCTGCCATTTTCCGATAACCGGTAAGTTTGCCTCCGGCAATACTGATAAGCCCATCCGGCGAAATGAATATTTCATCTTTTCTTGAAACCTCACCAGCCTGTTTCCCTGGTTCTGAAACCAATGGTCTTAGCCCTGCCCATGATGCAATAATGTCACGCTCCGGATCAATACTTACCTGAAATGCATCGTGTAGACAAGCAACTAAATAATTGATATCAGCTTGTTCAACATCAAGTGCCTCGGGAGGATGAGCATAAAAGGTATCTGTTGTTCCTACATAACAGGTTTCAGCCCGGGGTATTGCAAATACCATCCGGCCATCATGGGTGTCAAAATAAACCGCGCTTGTAAGGGGAAGCACACCTGCTTTGAGTACAATATGTACCCCCTTGCTTAGAGTAAGGCTGTCTGGTACCGAAGAATCCTCCAACTTTCGTACCCGGTCAACCCATGGCCCGGATGCATTCACAACCTGTGAGGCTTTAAGTTCAAACTGCTTATTTTCTATCGTGTCAAGGCAGGTCACTACAAAATAACCCGCATCACGACGTATCCCAATAACCTGACAGTAGTTAGCCGCCTTCCCCCCATGCTGAATGCCGGTTTTAAGCACCTCCATCACCAAACGAGCATCATCAGTAAGATATTCGGTATAGGTTATACCCCCTAAAAGCCCCTCCGGCCTCAAAACAGGGTATAACGAACAAATTTCGTCTCTTGTATGTTTGTGGTTACGCTCTTCAGGCCGCACACCTATGAGTAATTCGTAAAGACGAATTGCCATCCGAGCACTGAACATACCCAATGAGCCACCTTGACGTACAGGAAGCAGCATAGGCTGTGGTTTTATTAAATAGGGGGCATTGTTACGTAAAATCGCCCTTTCCTTTCCTACTTCCCTGACCAATGCAAGTTTGAAATCCTTTAAATACCGCAAGCCGCCATGAATGAGCTTGGTAGACCGTGAACTTGTGCCGGATGCAAAGTCTGCCTGCTCAAGCAATATTGCCTGAATACCCCGGGAGGACGCATCTAGCAGAATGCCTGCACCGGTTATGCCGCCTCCAATGATTAATAATGGAATGGGCTGCTCAGTAATCTCCTGCAACCATCGCCGTCGGACAACTGGTGAAAAATCAGGACTGAAATTTTCTGTGCCTGCAGGTCTGTTCATCGGGAGCTCATTAAAATTTCTTTGCTTTGCACAAATCAAAAATATTTTTAAATGCGCTCAAATTTAATTGCAATTCTTTTTGTTTGTCTACTTCAACTGCCCCTCTTTGCACAAAAAGGTTTTGAAGCCGGGGTATTCTTAACCCCTCAGTCGCCCTGGATTCTGAATAATACCGATTTTAAGAAAGGGGCAGAATTAGACTATAAGTTTAACGGAAGTTTGGCTTACGGGGCACAAATGTCTATGGGTTTTACACATAAAATTGGCGTGCGTATTGAAGCGATTGTTTCACGTATGGGTCAGAAATACACCACCGCTTCAAACTTTGTGATTCCGAATTTTGAGTCTTCTGTAAAACTTGATTATATCCTTATCCCGGTTCTGTTTAGGTACACAGGTTCATTTGCACGTACAAAAACTGCATTTCAACTTATGGCGGGACCTCAATATGGCATGCTGCGCAGGGCTCGATTTGAATCGAGCAGCTTCAATACTGATGTTGCCAATAAGTTTGAAAGTGCTGATTTGTCGGCTGTTATTGGTCTTGGACTTACCAGAGAAGTGCTCAATAACTTGTTTTTTCAGGCATCATTTAGAATGGCCTATTCTCTTAAAAACATTGAATTGGCACAACCAAACCGCGACGAATCACGCAATGCATCTGTAGGCATTCAACTTGGTGTGGCCTATGTGTTTACCAAACAGTGATGCCTGCCGGCAATGAAGGTAAATGACTGTCCTCCTGTCTGGATTGGACCTGATATCTCTGAACCACTGAACAATTGGTTAGAACAAGCCGGATATACTAAAATCTGGATTTTAACCGATCGCAATAGTGATGCCTTTTGCCTTGACCAACTGATAAATAAGGTGCCGCTTTTGGCAAAGGCCTCGCTTATTACCATTGAACCAGGCGAAGAAGCCAAATCCCTGGCCTCCTGCGAAAAGATATGGGATAAACTCACCTACGAAGGGGCAGACCGGAAAAGCCTCCTGTGCAACCTGGGTGGCGGAGTTGTTTCTGACCTCGGCGGCTTCGCCGCCTCGGCCTTTATGCGCGGTATAAGCTTCATCCAGATACCAACTACCCTGCTGGCAATGGTTGATGCTACTATTGGTGGTAAAACAGGAATCAACTTTTCGGGTATCAAAAATCTCATCGGTTCGTTTCAGCATGCCAGTGGCGTTTTTGCTCAAACCAACTTCCTTGCAAGCCTTCACCCTCATGAAATACTTTCAGGTTACGCTGAAATGCTCAAGCACAGCCTGATAGAAGGGGGGAAGCATTGGCAATCAATCCGGGAAATGGAAAACCCCACTGCTTCGAACCTTGACGAGCTTCTAATTGCCAGTATACAACTGAAGCTACGTATAACCAATGAAGATTTTAAGGAATCAGGCCTGCGCGAAGTACTGAATCTGGGGCATACTACCGCACACGCACTCGAATCGCTTTATTTTGAGCAGAAACAACCACTCATGCATGGTTTTGCTGTTGCAGCAGGTATGGCCATCGAAACCCACCTGGCAGAGCACTTGCAAACCGGTTTGCAACAAAGTGAAGCAAAACAAATCAGAGAATATATTTACCAGATTTTCCCTCCGGTAAAATTTACACCCGACCAAATAAACAGGCTAATTGATCACATGCAGCACGATAAAAAGAACAATGCCGGTAAAATAAGGTTTTCGCTGCTTGCATCTATTGGAAATGCGCGGCATGGTTTCGAAGCATCTACGACAGAAATTGAAAAGGCACTCAACATGTATTTAACCGATGTCAGCCATCATTGAAATTCACCCACCCCTGAATAACTGGCATGCGAACGCTGTGCTTCCGGCATCAAAAAGCCTCAGCAACCGCTGGTTGATTCTGGAGGCGCTGTCGAAGAATACAATTGTTGTTGACGGACATTCAGATGCAGAAGACACGGTGAGGCTGCAGGAAATCATCAGGAATAAACCTGTAATTGCCGATGCTGGTGCCGGAGGTACTACATTCAGATTCGCACTTGCCTATCTGTGTACCTGTGAAGGGTATGAAGGAACAATGCGCGGCTCAGTCCGTTTGCATGAACGACCGGTGAAACCATTGGTAGATGCTTTGCTGGCACTGGGTGCAGATATAAATTACCTTGAAAAAGAGGGGTTCCCACCTCTTGCAGTTCGTGGTAAAAATATGAAGGGTGGGCAAATTCATCTTTCGGCTGAGATTTCAAGTCAGTTTCTCAGCGCAATCCTCCTGATAGCACCAGCATTGCAAGAACCTCTGACGATTCATACAGGCAACAAAATTACCTCCAGACCCTACTTAGACATGACCCTGGCACTTTTGCAACATGCAGGGCAACAGGTGGAAGAAAAGGAGGGGACCTTTACTGTATACCCAAAACCCTGGAGTAGCGGGCGATTTAAAGTTGAAAAAGATTGGTCATCAGCCTCTTATTGGTATGCTTTGGCAGCACTTTCACCGGGTGCAAACATCTTTCTGCCTGGTTTGCAGTTAGATAGCTTGCAAGGTGACGCCCATACAGCAAAGCTCTTTGCGATATATGGTGTCAATTCTGAGGAAAAATCTAATGGTATTCAATTAACAAACTCTGGGCAAGTGCCGGATAGTTTTGAATTTGACTTTAGGCAGCAACCTGATCTGGCGCAAACAATGGCTGTTGTGGTTGCCGGATTGAAAAAACAAGCTTTGTTTAGTGGCCTTGATACCCTTCGTAGAAAAGAAACCGACCGCATTCAAGCTTTAAGAAACGAGTTAGCAAAGTTGGATGTAATTACCTCTGAGCCAAGGGAAGGCGAACTGATGATTGATGCCACTAATGCACGCTGCGACAAGGAGTTGATTGTTGATACCTATGACGACCACCGGATGGCCTTGGCATTTGCGGCTTTAAGCCTTACGCAGTACCGTCTGCAAATTAGAGACCCTGAAGTAGTCAAAAAATCATATCCGGGCTTTTGGACAGAACTACGAAAGGCCGGCTTTCACCTGAAAGTTGAAGAGTCTTGAATGAAGCATGCAAACCCCTAAAATAATAAGTTCTAATTTTTTCGTTCATAATACACGCATAATTATAACAATATGGAAACCTGGTATCAAACCATCTTCGAAATCCTCAAATACACGATTCCTCTTGTGGTGGTTTTCGGCTTTATCTATTTCATCCTGAATAATTACCTGGCTGAAAACTTCAAACTACGTTCACTTGATTTAAAGCTTGGCAATCAGAATACCATTACTCCCATTCGCTTGCAGGCCTATGAAAGGGTAATTGTTTACCTTGAACGTATTACGCCAAATAACATGATTATGCGTATTCATAAAACAGGCATGAGCTCACGCCTTCTGCATACTGAAATGGTGAAAAGTATCCGGAGTGAATATGAACATAACATCGCTCAGCAGATGTATATGTCAAATGCTTCATGGGAACTGGTGAAAAGTGCCAAGGAGGAGATGATTAAACTGGTGAACGCCGCAGCCTATAAAGTGGGAGATAATTCTGACGGACTCGAACTGTGCAAAGTATTGCTTGAAATTACCATGAACGTAGATAAGTTGCCTACACAAATTGCACTTGATTATGTCAAAAAGGAGATAAGACAATCTTTTTAGGCCCAGGAAGCACTTGTTAAAAAAAAGAGGCGAATCGCAAGATTCGCCTCTTTTTTTAATGGTTCAGTGCTTAATGACTGATTGTAAATTTACGGCTGTCAATCAGGGTGCCTGATTTAGCATCCCGAATAGTCATCAGATAGATGCCGGAAGTCAAATCAGCAACACCCATTTGAATAGTTTGCAAGCCCGGTGCAGTTTGCGTGGTTTGTGCCTGCACCAGTTGCCCGGTAAGGTTAAACACCTGCATCTCTAATAGGGTGGCATTACCCATATTTACCTCCAGATTAACCTGGGTATTGGCCGGATTAGGGAACAATACGCCCCGGTATATGCTTGCCTTTGTTTCCTGTATTATCGTGATTATTTCCTCACCCAAGTTGAGCACGAAATTCACATCAGGATTCTCAGCAGTAATCGTAAATTCAACTGGAACACATACCATGCCTTCGTAATCAGCCCACAGACGATAGGTGCCATACGCCAGGTCGCTGATACTGAATTGACCATTCTCGTCTGTACGTGTCCAGCGCTGTGGCCCATCAAACAAATTGGTAACGATCACAGTAGCCTCATTGATAGGCCCTTCGGTACGAATAGGGCCGGTGATGCCTCCGCCAACTCCTCCTGGTCCACCAACGTTTCCACTGTATATCAGCGAGATATGGTAAGTGTTGCCGTCGGCATTTACCACTACAGGCTCAGCAAACTGCCAATAATACTGGCTGCCGAAATAGGTTGGTACATAATTGTGGAAATATGCTGAGGGTGCCAATAATCCGGCCCTGATAAGGTAAACACCTGACGGGATATGGTTAAATACGTATCTGCCGGAGCTGTCAACCAGTGTAGTTCTGAATACATACAAGGCATGCGATACAGGGTCGCGACGAATCAGGTTTACTTTGGCTACATCAGCTGTGTTTGCGCCCGCAAATACCTGACCACCAATTTGATAACCATTGGTGTCGCCGGGAGCAACATTTACATTGGCACAGAACTCATCTACGCAATTACCGCGTTTTACACGAAGGCATACCTGGTATGAACCAGGAGCAGCATAGAGGTGCTGCGGGTTTGGCTGCTCCGAAATAGTACTGTCGCCAAATGTCCAGCGGTATTCACCCGGACTGCTTTGGTTTTTAAAATTCACCCTCAGCGCATTGTGCTCGCTGCTTACCCAAATGAACTTCGCATAGCAGCCAAGGGTATCATCCGGTACTGGCAGCAAAACAATCTGGCGACAAACGGTATCGCGACACATACCCGCTGGATTGTACACTACATGGCAAACATTATAGGTGCCCGGTCCGGGGAAGGTGAATACAGGATTTGGAAGCTCTGAGTGATTTGTGTTACTGAATGACCAGTAATGCGACATGTTAATGTTGGGGTTGCTAACCGAATGAAAGGCAACTTTAAACGCTTGCTGATCAGGCAGGCGGTTCCATTGAAATTCAGCGTTGCAGGCATTGCTTGGGCCTTGAACAACAATAGTCATACACTTATGGTCTGTACATCCAGCTGACTCAATAAACAGGCAAACAGTATAGGTGCCGGGGCCGGGGAAGGTGTGCTCTGCATTCAATCCAATGAAAGGGGCACTACCATCTCCAAATACCCATTTAGATTGAAGAATAGCGGAGTCGGCACGTACACTTTGGTTGTTGAAAATCCAACGCATTGGTGCAGCCGAAGAAGGGGTAGCTGTAAAGCGTGCCTCACACCTTGTACTGTCAGAAGGCAGGATGTGAACTATTCTACATTCCTGTTTCTGACAATTCGTAGTTGAATTGCTCAGGAAGTGGCACACGCTGTATTCGCCCGGATGGGTGAAAGTATATACCGGATTAGGGTTCCCACGTATTGTGTCCCTTCCGTCAATTATCCAGAGGTGGTGGTCGGTATTCTGGCCGGGTACTGAAAAGAATTGAACCGCAGCAGGTGCACGGCGAAAATCGGCAAAGGTAAATCCGGCATCACAGGTGGGGGGGGGGGTACCTACTACAATCTGCTTGCAAACTGTATCAACACATGAGGGGCTTGAAATAACAAGACAAACATTGTAACTGCCCGGTGCTGTATAAGTGTGTTCTGCATTCGGGCTTTCTGCCACCGAACCATCACCGAAAGTCCAGCGAAACGCCATGGTACTGTCAAAACGGCCATTACTCTCATTTACAAAAATCATGCGATTGGGTGTGTTTGGTGCCGGATGAAAACTGAATTCTGCCCTACAAGGGCCTTCTGGCACAAATGCCGAATCACAGGTCATAGTATGGCATTCGTTTCCTTTTGACACAGTTAGGCACACACTGTTCCAACCCTGTATAAATGGCAGTATGGGGTCATAGTCAAGAATTGTCAGATTGTTTACTACCCACACATATTGGTAGTTTTCATTGTATGGCGCCTCAGGTTTTCCTTTTCTAATATTTGTGCCAGGAGTACTGACAATGCTAAATGCTGATTTACAGAATTCCTGGTTTGAACCCACCACTATCAGTTTACAGAATGATTTTGTGCATGTACCACGGGTGATGCTTAAGCAAGCCTCGTACGTACCTGGTGTTGCATACACATGCTCAGCATTGAGGGTCTGGGCACTGGTGCCATCACCAAAACTCCAGAAAAAGAGCGCCGATGAATCTTCACGGCCAGGACTTTGATTGGTGAAATTTACTTTTAAGGGGTTAACAGGGCTAAACGTATAACTAAAGTACGCCTGGCAGGGTGGGGGAAGGTTTGCACAAAGGTCGAAATTGACCTCTTTCAGGTCAATACTACCTTGCTGATTTGAAAACTCAACCTTACGAACGGTGCTGTCACAGTTATAGGTATAAACCCTGAACTCGGCATTTTGTCCGTTGATACTGCCATTGATAATTTCAAAAGCATAATTTCCAAGGCTATCGGTTGAGGTAGCAACCACTGAAGTGCCTGTTACAGGTAATTTGGTTGCAAATACCGGATGATATGCCATCGGCAATCCGGTAGAAAGGTTCTGAATATGGCCACGAATGACCAGATTGTAAGGGTTCCCTGGTTGGGCCCATCCGGTAAATCCGGCGAGCAGGAACAGCATGATGGAGAGAATGGTTTTCATGACCTTGGTTTTTTTATGAAACAAATTTGCTTCAATGAGTAGAGATATACAATTTGAAAAACATTTATTATTACGCATTCAAAACAATAAAAAATGATTTAAAACATTGAAAGTAAGGATGATAGAAATAATATAAATTACTCATCCAAAATGTTTAGGGTGTTCCATCTGCTGCGAAATGTGCATAACAAATCGCATATTGTGATTTCAATTTTCTGAAATAAAACTGGCCTATTTGTTCTTAACATTGCCCTGTGATTTTTCGGGTTATATCCTATATAAAGTATCTGTTTGTTGCGCAAGGGGCACATCTTTTACATTCGCCCTTTGTTTTCAACCTGTATACAAAGGTGATTTGCAATAATGATTTTTGTAGAAAGCCTGAAACGCATCGCAGGCAAATGCTAAAATCAAATAAAGTGATTCGCCGCCTTTCGCCCGGAGCACCTTCAACAACACTAAAGGGCCAGCAGACAAGCCTTGCAAAAGTAGTGGCTGTAAGTACCCTGCCGGTAAAGTATGCAAACCTGTTGTACCGCTTGGTGAAACATTTCAAACCTGCCGAAATTATTGAACTTGGTACTTCAGCCGGAATTACTACACTTTATCTTGCTGCAGCCAATGAGTCTGCGCAAATTCATACCATCGAAGGAAATCCGGACATGGCTGAGGTGGCTTCAGAATTATTTAAAAAAAGCGGAAACAGCCACATACATCTGTATAAGGGCCTTTTTTCAACCTGTCTGCCGGATGTTTTGCACGGTTGCTCGGGTCCTGATTTTGTATTTCTCGACGGCGATCACCGTAGTGTTGCAGTAATGGAGCATCTTGCCCGAATAATTCCCTGCATGCCTGAGCAGGGTGTGTTGGTTATTGATGATATTTATTGGAGTCGTGACATGGCCAAAGCATGGAGCACCATCAAACAACTTGATGGCGTTAGCGTTACTATTGACCTCTACCGGATGGGACTCGTATTTTTTAAGAAGAACCAGGCAAAACAACATTTTGTACTGCGTTTCTGAACAAATGAAATTATAAAAAGTTAAATCTCTATGCAGTATGATGCACCAAAACCCGTCATTGAACTTCAGCAAATCATCCGAAACTTCCGATTGGGAGAGGGAGTGATAAAGGTTTTGAAGGGTATTGACCTGCAAATTAACCGCAACGAATATGTTGCGCTAATGGGGCCTTCCGGTTCTGGAAAATCAACTCTGATGAACATTCTGGGTTGTCTTGATACACCAACCTCCGGCCAGTACCTGCTCAACGGACGCGATGTTTCAAAGCTTATTGATGATGAATTGGCCGAAATTCGTAACCACGAGATAGGCTTTATCTTCCAGACCTTCAATTTGCTGCCGCGTTCAACAGCACTTGATAATGTTATTCTGCCCCTTATTTACGCAGGCGAAAGCCGGAAGGTAAGAACCGAAAGAGCCACAAATGCACTCGAACAGGTTGGGCTTGCCGACAGGATGCACCACCGCCCGAATGAACTGTCTGGCGGACAGCGCCAAAGAGTTGCCATTGCAAGAGCCCTGGTGAACAAACCGAGCATTTTGCTTGCTGATGAACCTACAGGAAACTTAGATACAGCAACATCTATAGAAATTATGGGCCTGCTGCACGAAATACACCGGCAAGGAAATACCATTATCATTGTAACACACGAAGAAGATATCGCTCAACACGCTCACCGCATCATACGCCTGCGCGACGGAGCCATTGAAAACGACTACCAGAACACGGATATTCGCGTGTTTAGTCAAAATACATCAACATGAAAATTTATACTAAAACCGGTGATAAAGGAAAAACCGGCCTGCTGGGTGGCACCCGGCTTTCAAAACACCATATCAGGATAGAATCTTATGGCACAATGGATGAACTGAATGCATTCATCGGACAACTACGTGCCTATAACCTTGATCAGTTATCGGATGCTACTTTGCTTGAAATTCAAAGTCAGCTATTTACAATCGGTTCTAACCTGGCAGCAGATCCGGTGAAAAACAAGGTCAAAATCCCTTCTATCAAGGAGGAGGATGTGAAACATCTCGAAGCAGAAATTGACAGAATGAACGAATCCCTGCCTCAAATGCGTAACTTTATCCTGCCGGGGGGGAGTAGCGAGACTGCTGCCTGTCACATCGCACGGTGCGTATGCCGACGTGCCGAACGAAATATTGTACATCTTGCAGAGTTTGAATTTGTAGACCCCATTGTTCTTCAATTTGTGAACAGACTCTCTGATTATCTGTTTGTTTTGGCAAGATGGATAGCTTATCAACAAGGAATAAATGAAATACCCTGGAAATCAGGGATATAAAAAATCAAGCACTTTGCCAATCATTCAGCCTTATTTCTATTTTTGCCGAAAAATGGAGGGTAACCTATTGCCCGTCATTTTCGTTAATTTAAACCTTTAGCCACGAAGCCATGTACTGGACACTGGAACTTGCCTCTTATCTGGAAGACGCTCCCTGGCCTGCAACCAAGGATGAACTGATTGACTTTGCTATACGCTCAGGGGCACCCCTTGAAGTTATCGAAAACCTGCAGGAAATCGAAGACGAAGGTGAGTCTTATGAAAGTATTGATGAGATTTGGCCTGATTATCCAACCAAAGAAGATTTCTTCTTTAACGAGGACGAATATTAAACGATTTGCACTAAATTTATAAATCCGGCCAAAACCCGGAAAGCAAATCAAATGTTTAGCCCTCGGGATTTAGCTACTATTCGTCAGAAAATCAGCCAGTCTGGACAGATTCTGATAACCACCCATCGAAGTCCGGATGCTGATGCTATGGGCTCCTCACTGGGCTTGAAACACCTGCTCGAAAAACATACCGGCGCTAAGGTAATCGTGATGGTGCCCGACAGTTTTCCCTCCTTTCTCGACTGGATGCCCGGCACGCAACAAACTGTTGTCTTTGACAAGAATACCAGCGAAGCAACCATGATGCTATTAAGCGCCGACCTGATTTTTTGCTTAGACTACAACCATCCTTCAAGAACGGCTTCCATGGAGAAGTCGCTTCGGGAAGCGGGTGCAACAAAAGTCATGCTTGATCACCATCAGGAGCCCGATAATTTTGTTGACTACCGATGGTCTGACACAAATGCCTCATCAACCTGTGAACTCATTGTTGCCTTCATGGATGCCATGCAATGGCAGCAGACCCTTGATAAAAATATTGCTACTTGCCTTTATACCGGCATCATGACTGATACCGGATCTTTCAGGTTTTCAGCCACCACAGCACACACACATCGGATTATTGCCCGTTTAATGGATACCGGAATCCGGCAATGGGAAATTCACGAAGCTATTTTCAACCAGAATACTTTTGAAAAACTACGCCTTTGGGGGCACGCATTTCTTAACAAACTTGAATTGATACCGGAGCATAAAACAGCCTTCATCTCTGTTACTGAAGAAGAACTTAAGCTGTTTCACTTTGCGGAAGGTGATCTAGAAGGGCTGGTGAACTATGCACTCAGTATTAAGGGAATGCAGCTGGGGGTACTATTTAGCGAAAGAGCCGGAAAAATTCGAATTTCTTTTCGCTCGGTTGGAGACTTCTCTGTGCAACAATTCGCAAGTACCTATTTCAACGGAGGCGGCCATAAGAACGCTTCGGGGGGGAGCTCCAGCCTCACAATGGCAGAAACCATCCTTAGGTTTAAAACATGTCTGCACACCTTCCTGAACGAGAACCCACCCCGTGATTAGAAAACGTTTAATCCTGTTATTTACCGCAGCAACACTTGGTTCTTGCGGTACAGGCGACAACTCAGAACAGAATGTGCCTGCTATCGGGCCGGCAGTTCAGGAATCACTTATTCAGGCAAATCAACAATTGAACCGGCTTGAATCAGAAGCGATTGACTTGTATGTTAGTCGTAAAGGGCTAAAAATGACCAAAACCGGCTCGGGGCTGCGTTACATGATTGAAGAAAAGGGAACAGGTGAAATAGCAAAACCTGGCATGACAGCTACAGTTAATTTCAAACTCAGCCTTCTGAATGGAAAAGTATGCTATAATTCAGACTCCACTGGTACAGAACAATTTGTTATTGACCAGGATGAGGTGGAAAGTGGCCTTCATGAAGGCATCAAAATGATGCACGTGGGTGGAAAAGCCAAATTTATTTTACCTTCGCACCTCGCTCACGGGCTGGCAGGCGATCACAACTGCGTACCGGCCAGAAGCCCGATAATATATGATGTTCAACTCCTTAATCTCAAATAAACTCTACATGCGATTTAGTCCCCTTGTGCTGCTTTCAGTGCTTTGTGTTATCCTGCTAAGCTCTTGCCGTCAGTCAAAATACGATGGCTTTGAAAAAACTGATGATGGCCTTTATTACAAGTTTTTCAGACAATCAAAATCCGGAAAAAAAGCAAATCCAGGAGACGTGTTATATACCTACATGTCGCTTTCTTTGGTGCGTCCGGCAAAAGATGCATCAGGTAAGCCGCTTGGAGATTCTTTGATTTTTGATTCAAAACAATACCCCGATTACAACAAAAATATAAAATTCATCCAGCTCGACACCAATTCTTTTGTTGGCGATATTATGGAGGGGCTTGCGTTAATGGAAATAGGAGATAGTGCGGCTTTTATTATCAGTGCTGACAGCTTCTTCATCAAGGCAAATAGATTAGATTCCCTGCCACCCGGGTTCCCCAAAGGCTCAGAACTTATTTTCCATATCGGACTTCAGGATATCAAATCCGAAGCCGAAACAAGAAAACTTATGGAAGCCGTGTTTGCAAAAGAAGGGGCTGATCAAAAAGCGCTTTCAGATAAAGCCCAGGAGGAAGAACCAATGCTGATTGCTGAATACATCGAGCGCAAAAAAATAACGCAAAAGCCTACAAGCAATGGCTTGTATGTGATTTCAACACTACCGGGCAAAGGAGCAAAGCCTAAAACCGGACAAAAAGTTACGGTGCATTATACAGGCTACCTCTTAAATGGCAAGAAATTTGATTCAAGTTTTGACCGAAACGAACCATTCACTTTTACCCTCGGAAAGGGAGAAGTAATTGCCGGATGGGACGAAGGTATTGCAATGATGAAAGTTGGCGAATCTGCTACATTTATTATTCCATCTCTTTTGGCCTATGGGGCCAACGGAAGCGGTGCAATACCTCCTTTTAGCCCACTTATCTTTGATGTACAGTTAATAAAAGCTGAATAATGAAACAGATTTTTGGATTTGCCTTGAGCTGCCTAGTAATTGTTGGTGTAAACAGCCTGCAGGCTCAAACTGAAAATGCATCCAAAGGGGCAAAAGCTCCTGCCGGATATACCCTTGCAAAAAGCGGTTTGGCCTATAAAATGATTCGCCAGACAAAATCAGCACAAAAACCTGCAATGAGCGATGTGTTGACACTAAATCTCAGTTATGCCTTATACAAAGGGGGTAAAGGTGATTCGGTGATGTTCGACTCACGGAAAATTCCACAACAGGAATTGATGGTTCAACTGATGCCATCAGCTTATGCAGGCGACCTGATGGAAGGGCTTTCAATGCTCGCAAATGGTGATAGTGCCAGTTTTATCACCAGAGCCGATTCCTTCTTCTTGAAAACCGCTGGTGTTCCTAAACTACCTCCGGGTATTAAAACAGGCGACAGGCTAGTTTTTCAGGTAGGCCTTACAAAATATGCAACACTAGCCCAATTGCAAGCTGAACAGGCTGCCACTGATTCGATTGCAAAGGCAGAAGAAGCTGTCAACCGTGAAAAATACCTTGCTGAAAATAAAATCACTGAAAAGCCAAGTGAAAGTGGATTGATTATCCAGATTGAACAAGAAGGTACCGGCTCAAAACCACAGACCGGACAAAAAGTTACTGTTCATTATACCGGTTACCTGCTCAATGGCAGTAAGTTCGACAGCAGTGTAGGCAGGGGTGAGCCTTTTACATTTACCATCGGACAAGGTCAGGTAATAAAAGGCTGGGATGAGGGTGTTGCCCAATTAAAAACCGGCACGAAGGCGAAGTTAATTATCCCATCTTCAATAGGTTATGGAGCACAGGGTGCAGGCGCCAATATTCCTCCCTTCTCAACACTTATCTTTGAAGTAGAACTTCTTAAAACTGAATAATTAGCATGAACAGGCTCTTTATCTTCATTTTTCTTGTACTTGCCGGTATGGCAAACGGACAGAATGCGCCAAAGAAATTGAAAGCAGGTGAAGAGGCGACAACCGAAAGCGGCGTTAAAATCCGGATGATATCACCCGGAAAAGGAAAGCCCATCGAAAAAGGAGATAAAATAAGGGTACATTATACTGGCACTTTGGTTGATGACCGTAAATTCGATTCATCGCGTGATAAGGACCAACCCTTTGAATTTGTAGTCGGAATGAAACAAGTGATTCAGGGTTGGGACGACGCATTCGTGACGCTCAAAGGAGGAGACAAAGCTTTGCTGACGATCCCTCCTGATTTAGGGTATGGAGACACACCAATGCCAAAAATTCCTGCTGGTTCCTGGCTGGTATTCGATGTAGAAGTATTGGAAGTGATTAAAGATTTTGCTCCGAAGCAGTTTGATACTAAAGGACACGAAACAAGTACCAGCGCTTCCGGACTTAGCTATACAATTCTCGAACAAGGCACGGGCATAAAAGCAGATAAAGGGAAAACTGTGGAAGTGCATTACACCGGATTTCTTGAAAATGGTGATATTTTCGACTCCTCTGTTCTGCGCGGACAACCGATTTCATTCAGATTAGGCGCCGGAATGGTTATTCCCGGATGGGACGAAGGTATTGCCTACCTCAATGCCGGAGGGAAAGCCTTGCTTTCAATTCCTTACGAGTTAGCATACGGCGAAGCCGGCAGACCACCGGTCATACCACCCAAAGCAAGACTTATTTTTAATGTTGAATTGGTTACAGTTAAGTAAGGGTAGACAATTACATTGACCCTAACTCAACTTTTAAGTCCTCACTGATACGTGCTAACACAGTATCAACTTTGTTAAGTAGCACCGGAACCTCTTCAAGGTTTATTCCTTCCTTGCCAAAGCGCTCAATACTCCTGATATCTTCCTTTAACAGGTCAATACCCATCGTATCAATAGAAGGTTTGATTTTATGTGCAACCGCACCCAATGCCGCCCAGTTTTTATCACTCAAATGTTGTTTCATCTCCGAAACGGCAGGTGGCATTGTCTCCATAAAGAGACCAATCATCTTTTTTACAAAATCCTGGTTACCATGAGCAATTTCCTTGATCACCCCCAGGTCATACAATTTTCCGTCTGGCACCATATAACTCATGTGTCAAAAGTATCACTTAAACAGATTGTTTTACTTAAGAGCGTAATTTTTGTTACAATCAGTTGACAATCAATAACAGCGAAACCCCTGAATTGTTTGTTCTATATGCAATAAAAAAACCTATTATTTGAAAATAATATCTAAAACAATAGATTAGTAATTTGGGGGTTCTTGTTATTGCGCTGATTATCAGAAGTTTGGCTGGAACATGTAACGACTGTAAAAGTCGTTAATTACTTTAACCGCTTCTTCAGCAGTATCAACCAGATTAAAAAGGTTCAGGTCATCGGAATGAATAAATGGATTTTCACGCAGCTGTTGTTCCTTCACCCATTCAATCAGGCCTCCCCAGAATGATTTTCCAACAAGTACTAATGGGAAGCGGGCAATTTTATTGGTTTGGATGAGCGTCAATGCCTCAAAAAACTCATCAAGCGTTCCAAACCCACCGGGCATGATTACAAAACCTTGGGCATACTTCATGAACATTACCTTCCGAACAAAGAAATAATCAAAATTGATAATCTTGTCCTGGTCAATGTATTTATTGCCTTCCTGTTCGTGTGGAAGTACAATATTCAGGCCTACAGATTTGCCACCGCCTCTTTTAGCGCCTTTGTTACCGGCTTCCATGATACCAGGGCCTCCACCAGTTATGATGCCATAACCCTCGATGGTTAGAAGATAAGCAATCTCTTCAGCCATTTTATAATATGGGTCATCAGGTTTTGAGCGTGCTGAACCAAAAATTGACACACATGGGCCAATCTTGCCCAACTTCTCAAACCCTTCTACAAACTCTGCCATGATTTTAAAAATCTGCCATGAGTTGGTGGTTTTTATTTCGAAATTGTCCTTCTGTTTAAAGGCTTCAATAATGCGTCTTTCGTTTTTATCCGGATTGATTTCCATAATTTTTAAGTTGAAAATTTTAGCTGATTGTTTTGGTAATTGCTGTCAAGGCAAGTTCTTTTTTAAGAAATTCTGCGGTAAATCCTATGTCAGTTTTGGCTATCTCCTCCGGGCTGCCTGTTGCAATGATTTGGCCTCCACGCTCGCCGCCCTCAGGCCCCATATCAACAATGTAATCGGCAACCTTTATAATATCAAGGTTGTGCTCAATTATTAAAACCGTATTTCCACGGTTAATAAGCTTTTGAAGCACCTCCAAAAGAATCCTGATGTCTTCAAAGTGAAGTCCTGTTGTAGGCTCATCAAGGATATAAAGTGTACTGCCTGTATCTTTTTTCGACAGTTCGGTGGCCAGTTTTACACGTTGGGCTTCTCCTCCTGAAAGTGTGGTAGATGATTGCCCAAGACTTACATAGCCAAGGCCTACATCTTGAAGTGTCTTGATTTTTTGAAGAATGGTGGGTATGTTTTCGAAAAATTGCACCGCCTGGTCAATGGTCAGGTCAAGTACCTCGCCAATTGACTTCCCACGGTAACGAACTTCCAGCGTTTCTCGGTTGTAACGTTTACCATGACATGAGGGACATTGCACATATACATCCGGCAGGAAATTCATTTCAATAAGTTGCATGCCTCCTCCATGGCAGGTTTCACAGCGCCCACCCTTTACATTAAATGAAAATCGTCCCGGCTTATATCCCCTGATTTCTGCTTCCGGCATATTTGCAAATAAATTGCGGATATCGGTGAAAACACCTGTATAGGTAGCAGGGTTAGACCTGGGGGTGCGCCCAATCGGACTTTGATCAACCTCAATTACTTTGTCGAGATGTTCCAGACCTTTGATACTCTTATAGGGCAAGGGCTTTTTTAGTGCTCTGAAGAAATACTTGTTCAATACCGGATAAAGCGTTTCGTTAATCAGACTTGATTTACCGCTTCCGGAAACACCGGTGATACACACAAAAGTTCCAAGTGGAATTGTCAAATCCACCTCTTTCAAATTATTACCGCTGGCGCCCTGCAATACCAACTTTTTCCCATTGCCTGTGCGACGTTCAACAGGAACAGTAATTTGCAGCTCATTTCGAAGATAGCGGGCTGTTGTTGACTGACTTCCCTGCAATTGCAGTGGGCTACCCTGACTTACGATTGCACCTCCATTTATACCAGCTCCCGGACCAATATCAATCACATAATCAGCCGCCATGATCATATCTTTGTCATGCTCAACCACAATGATTGAATTGCCTGAATCACGTAATTCCTGTAGTGCTTTTATCAGTTTCACATTGTCACGCTGATGCAAACCTATGCTGGGTTCATCAAGGATATAAAGTACGCCTGTAAGTCCGGAACCTATCTGAGTTGCAAGCCTGATACGTTGCGATTCACCCCCGGATAGTGTACCAGCACCCCGGTTGAGGGTTAGATAATCAAGCCCCATGTTCATCAAAAAACCAATACGGGTGCGGATTTCCTTGATAACCTCATGTCCGATAGTTCGCTGACGTTGCTCCAGCTTGTCTTCAAGCTGCTCAAACCAACTACTCAAACTGGCAATGTCAAGGCTTGCTAAACGGGCAATATTTTCACCAGCAATTCTGAACCACAATGACTCCTTTTTAAGTCTGGTCCCCTGGCAATCAGGGCAAACAGCATGATTCATATAATTCTCAGCCCATGAACGGGTTGAGGTGGTCTTGCCCTCTTCGTGTTGCTCGGCAATAAAATTGACAATTCCGGTAAACTGAATGGCATAGCCCCCCGATGAATACACTGGGTTCTTAATCTTTAGGATTTCTTCAGTACCATACAAAATCGCATTGATACCCGCCTCGTCAATTGTACTGATTTCGTCATCCAGACTAAAACCGTATTTATCGGCAATAGCCTCTACCTGGGCGAATATCCAGTTGTTTTTGTGTTCACCTAAAGGAGAAATACCACCCTTACGAATGGTCTTTGAGGGGTCAGGGATGATTTTCTTTAAGTCAATCTGAATAATTTCTCCCAGGCCGTTGCATTTCTGACAAGCCCCATAAGGTGAATTGAATGAAAAAAGATTTGGCGCTGGTTCATCATACGAAATACCAGAAACCGGACACATTAGAAACTTGCTAAAGTGCTTGGTGTCACCGCTTTCTAAATCCTGAATGATGATATTGCCTTTGCCGTGACGGAATGCAAGTTTTAGTGATTCGGTAATTCTCTGCTGATGGGCCTTTTCTACTTCTACACGGTCAATTACAATCTCAATGTCGTGCACCTTATACCGGTCAACCTTCATCCCGAATGAAATGTCGAGTATGTTGCCGTCGATCCGAACCTTGCTAAAACCTGATTTCCGGATTTGTTCAAATAAATCACGGTAATGACCTTTTCTTCCCTTTACTACAGGCGCTAAGAGGGCGATACGCTTGCCATTAAAATGCTCTGGGATTAAATGTAAGATTTGTTGTTCAGTGTACCTGACCATTTTTTCGCCGCTCACCCATGAGTAAGCCGTTCCGGCTCTTGCAAAGAGCAGACGCATGAAGTCATATATTTCAGTAATGGTACCAACAGTAGAGCGGGGATTCTTGCCGGTGGTCTTTTGTTCTATAGAAATCACCGGACTCAGCCCGGTAATTCTGTCTACATCGGGTCGTTCTAAATTACCAAGAAACTGTCGCGCATACGCAGAAAAACTTTCGATATAACGGCGCTGGCCCTCAGCATAAATGGTGTCAAATGCCAAAGACGACTTACCGCTTCCGCTCAGCCCGGTCATAACAACCAGGCTGTTTCTTGGAATACTTACATCAATATTTTTAAGGTTGTGTTCCCGGGCTCCATAGACTTCAATGGAGTCGTCGGCAACAGAATCAACAAAACTCATCCCAGATCAAACCGCAAAACTATCAATTTTGTTGAAAGCACCTTCTGTTTATGGTACTAAATGGCCGAAAATTACAAAGAAATTTGCGTTAATTTCGCCCCTTCAATTGAAGTACAAATATGAACTACGACCTGATTATAATTGGCAGTGGCCCCGGAGGCTACGTTGCAGCGATACGCGCATCTCAACTAGGGCTTAAAACCGCAATTGTTGAACGTGAAGCCCTGGGAGGCATTTGTCTGAACTGGGGATGTATTCCGACTAAAGCTTTGTTGAAAAGTGCCAAAGTATTTGAATACCTGCAACATGCTGCTGATTATGGTATTACTGTTAAGGGGGCCGAAGCTGATTTTCAGGCAGTTGTGAAAAGAAGCAGGTCTGTCGCTGATGGAATGAGCAAAGGAGTACAGTTCTTATTGAAGAAAAACAAAATTGAAACAATTGCAGGAATCGGGCGACTGACAAAAGATAAAAAGGTGGAAGTTACCAGTGAAGACGGTAAAAAAACACTGATTCAGGCTAAATCAATTATTCTGGCTACCGGCGCGCGTTCACGTGAATTACCTGGTTTGAAACAAGACGGTAAAAAAGTTATCGGGTACAGAGAAGCACTGAACTTGCCAACTTTGCCCAAAAAGATGGTGGTGGTAGGTTCAGGCGCAATTGGTGTTGAGTTTGCTTATTTTTACAATACGCTTGGCTGTAAGGTCACTCTTGTTGAGTACCTTCCGAATATTGTTCCGGTTGAAGATGAAGAGGTAAGTAAGCAACTTGAACGTTCATTTAAGAAAAGTGGTATAGAAGTACTTACCAATGCTTCAGTTGAATCTGTTGATACTTCCGGTTCGGGATGTAAGGTAAAAGTGAAAACAAAAACAGGTGAAACCATGATTGATGCTGATATCGTTTTATCAGCCGTTGGGGTAGTGGCAAATATTGAAAATCTTGGTCTGGAAGAGGCCGGTGTAAAGACCGATAAGGGCAAAGTGCTTGTAAACGATTTTTATGCCACCAATGTGCAGGGTGTTTACGCCATTGGTGATATCGTTAAAGGGCCTGCGTTGGCGCACGTAGCTTCTGCCGAAGGAATTATTTGCGTTGAGAAGATCGCTGGTCATCAGCCTGAGCCTTTAGATTATGGTAACATCCCTGGTTGTACTTATTGCTCACCAGAAATTGCTTCGGTGGGAATGACCGAAAAAGCAGCCAAAGAAGCCGGGTATGAGCTTAAAGTGGGTAAATTCCCATTCTCAGCATCAGGTAAGGCATCAGCAGCCGGTGAAAAAGATGGATTTGTGAAGATGATTTTTGATGCCAAATATGGTGAATTGCTTGGTTGTCACATGATTGGAGCAAATGTAACTGAGATGATAGCTGAAGCAGTTCTTGCCAGAAAACTTGAAACCACCGGACATGAAATTATGCGTGCCGTACACCCGCACCCAACAATGTCGGAGGCGGTGATGGAAGCAACAGCCGCTGCTTATGGCGAAGTGATTCACCTGTAATACTCAAATGGTGATTGTATAATCACTTTATTTTTTCTTATGTGCGGAATAACCGGTATTGTTGCCTTTTCAGATAATTCACTTCCTGCATTAGGGAGAATTGAAAGCGCAACTGCCGCACTTGAAAAACGCGGTCCTGATGCAAGCGGCACCTTTGCTCATGAAAAATGCCGACTGGGTCATCGAAGGTTGTCGGTAATTGACATTACTGATGCTGGGGCTCAGCCGTTTTTTGACGCAACAGGCCGATATGTAATCGTGTTTAACGGAGAGTTCTTTAATTTCAAAGAACATCGAAGAAAACTTCAGGAACAGGGCCATGCTTTTCAATCCGAATCGGATACGGAGGTATTGCTTGAATTATTCGTAAGAGAAGGCCCGTCCTGCCTTGATAAAATAAATGGCTTTTTTGCCTTCGCAGTTTACGACAAGCAGGAACAATCATTATTTCTTGCAAGAGACCGCTTTGGCGTTAAGCCATTGCTGGTGTACCAGGATGAACAGGTACTTGCTTTTGCCTCAGAGATGAAAAGCCTGATGGCTTATGGGCTTCACAAGGAAATTGATGCTGTTGCGGTATATGAGTACCTCCATCTAAATTACATCCCTAACCCGGAATCAATATTTGAAAAAGTCGCCAAATTACCGCCAGGGTCATGGTTGTCAGTCACAAAGGGGCAGATAGTGCAAAAGCAATGGTATCGGTTAACCGATACCAGCCACAATAATCCTGTTCCGGCAATAGATAAGGCAAAAAATGACCTGCGTAACTTGCTAAATCAATCGGTAGAGCGACGTCTCATTTCAGATGTTCCCCTTGGTGCTTTTTTAAGCGGGGGAATTGACTCTTCGGTAATAGTGGCACTTGCTTCACAGCACACACAGCACCTGAATACCTTCTCAATCGGCTTCAAGGATGAGCCTCTTTTTGATGAAACAAGGTATGCTGAACTGGTGGCCGAAACCTTTAAAACAAATCATACCACTTTCTCACTGACGAATGATGATTTGTTCAGCCATTTATTTGAAGTACTTGATTATATAGACGAACCATTTGCTGATTCTTCAGCCTTGGCTGTTTATATTCTCTGTAAAGAAACCCGAAAGCATGTAACGGTAGCTCTGTCAGGCGATGGAGCCGATGAACTGTTTGGAGGGTATCAGAAGCACCGTGGCGAATGGCAAATGCGCAACGGAGGTATAGCAGGGCAGCTGATTTCATTATTGCACCCTGTTTGGCAAAGCCTGCCGCAATCAAGAAACTCGGCATTCGGAAACCTGATTCGGAAACTGGCGAAGTTCTCAGAAGGAAGCACTATGAAAGCCAATGACCGCTATTGGCGTTGGTGCGGATATGCAGACCATCAATATTTAAACAACTTGGTTGCGTTTAAATTCAATCTGCAGGAATTTGAACAACGTAAAGCACATCATATCAGGTTTATTAAAGGAGCAAAAGACCTTAATGACTTGCTAATCAGTGATATGCATCTGGTTCTTCCGGGTGACATGCTTACAAAAGTTGATTTAATGTCAATGGCAAACAGCCTTGAAGTGCGCACCCCTTTTCTTGACTATCAGGTGGTAGAATATGCTTGTTCGATGCCTTCAGATATGAAGCTCAATGGACAAGAAGGTAAACGATTGTTAAAAGATACTTTCAGGGATGTTTTGCCAGATGCTTTGTTTAAGCGCCCTAAGCATGGGTTCGAAGTGCCCCTGTTAAAGTGGTTCAGAACAGAGCTTGATTCAATTATTTTTGATGATTTACTGCACCCAACATTCGTAAAAGACCAGGGGCTCTTCCAGCCGGAAGCTATCAAAATGCTACGTAAACAGCTGCACGCGAATAATCCGGGTGATGTTACTGCAAGATTATGGGCATTACTAGTGTTTCAGTATTGGTGGAAGAAATGGATGATTTAACTACTTTTGCACGACTAAAAGGAGCTACAGGCTCAAACGATGCCCAGGATTCTTAGGATAATCAACCGCTTTAATCTGGGAGGCCCTACTTACAATGCGGCCTATCTAACCAAATATTTGCCGCCTGAATTTGAAACCCTCCTGGTAGGTGGTGAGAAAGATGATTCTGAGGACAGTTCGGCTTTTATTTTGGATAGCCTGGGGCTGGTACCAGAAATTATCCCCGAAATGCGCCGGGAGATTGACTTGAAGAATGACTATGAAGCCTACCGCAAAACGGTGCAGCTCATCAAAGACTTCAAACCTGATATTGTACACACACATGCATCAAAGGCAGGTACCATAGGCCGGTTAGCAGCTTCAAATTTGAATGTACCTGTGATACTTCATACTTTTCACGGGCATGTATTTCACTCATATTTTGGGAAGGCCAAGACGCTCATGTACAAGAATATAGAGAGAAACCTTGCCCGAAGAAGCTCGGCAATAATTGCAATCAGTGAAAAGCAAAAAGCCGAACTGTGCCTGATTCACCGCATTTGTAAACCTGATAAAATCAGGGTAGTCCCGCTGGGTTTTGATTTGACTCGTTTTACGGTTGACATGGATTTGAAGCGTAAAACCTTCCGAGAAAGATATGGAGTAGCAGAAGATGAAATTGCCATTGGCATTATTGGCCGGATTGTACCTGTGAAAAACCATCGGCTCTTTTTAGAAGCAGCGGCGAAGGTTTTAGGTACTACTACCAGGAAGGTGAGATTTTTTATCATCGGCGATGGCGAAGACAGACTTCGGGTTGAAGCTATTGCCAGCGATTTGGGGATTAAGTATGTTGATGCAACTATTAGCAACGAGAAAGCTCCTCTTGTTTTCACCTCATGGATGAAGGAAATTGACGTGGTATGTGCAGGTTTGGATATAGTAGCACTTACTTCATTGAATGAAGGCACTCCGGTAAGTCTCATCGAGGCCCAGGCTGCCAACAAACCAATAGTAAGTACCAATGTTGGGGGGATAGAAAACGTCGTGGTTGAAGGAGTAACTGCCTTACTCAGCGCTTCAAAAACAGACCCAACCCAATTTGCTGAACACTTGAAAAACCTCATTGAAAATGATGCACTAAGAGCCGATATGTCGCGTGTGGGATGGGAGCATGTGCGAAATAAGTTCCATTTTACCCGACTTATACGAGATATGTCAGCCTTATATTATGAATTATTGGAGGATGTATCAAAGCGGGCGCTATAAGCCTGAATCATTTTTCATAGATTTGCAAGGTATGTTCTACCACTCGTTTCGAAAGTACACCCTGATTATCTTGCCAATAGTTTTCCTCCTGGTGAGCTCATGCCGGAATCAGGCGATTATGTTCAGAACAAAACGGGATTACCAATATAGCGACCTGTCGAAGATAGAGAATGAAGTGGAGTATAAGATTGGCCTGAATGACAGGGTTTCAATTCAGGTGGTACCAAATAAAGGGGCGCTTCTTGTTGAACCCAATTCAGTAGGTATTTCAGGTGGAGGTGTAGCGACAGGAGGGGGCGCATCAGCACTGGAAGCCACCGTTGAATTTGATGGTACGTTGAAAATGCCATTGCTGGGCAGGGTAAAGGTAGTTGGGCTGAGTGTTCGTGAATCTGAACTTCTATTTGAAGAATATTACAAGCAATTTTTTGTTGAGCCCTTCGTTCGAATAACCGTTATGAATAAGCGGGTACTTGTATTTCCGGGTGTCGGGGGGGCTGCTTCGGTGATTACTTTGCACAACAACAATACCAGTTTATTAGAGGCAATTGCCACGATTGGTGGTATTAGAGGTACCGCCAAAGCCCATAAAATAAAACTTATCCGGGGCGACCCTGAAAAGCCAAAGATATACAGAATTAACCTTAGCAAAATTGACAATATCGCCCAGGGGGGAATAATACTGCAGGGAAATGATATAATTTATATTGAAGGTCGCGATGAAGTGTTGTTAAACTTTGCAGCCAGAGTTTCACCCTATCTTGCAGTGCTGAACCTTGGTTATGTTGTGTACGCATTGATCCCTGGTAAATAATGACCGATAAGAAAATCAGTAATCTGAATGACGAATTTGACCCGCGGCTCTTTTTAAGAGTGGTGAGGAGAAATAGCGCATGGATCATTTTGTTCTTTATCATCGCCTTTCTGATGGGCTTTTTGTACCTGCGTTATACCTATCCGAAATACAAAGCCTACACCATCATACAAATTGCGCAGATTGAAAAAAATAACCGGATTATTCCGCAAAATGATTTTGGGCGCAGCGACCTCGCAGGAAAGATTGAATTACTCCGTTCACCGAATTTCCTATATAGGGTGTTTAGCAGACTTCCTTTGGAAGTGAGTTATTTCCAAATTGGCAACGTTTTAAACTATGAGATGTATCGTACCAGTCCGTTTGAGATTGAGTACCGAAGCCCTATCAATGAGATTTATAATATACCGGTTTACGTAGCTTTTTCTGATGAAAATAATGTTACCCTGACGGTAACTATCAATAATAAGGAAACGGTGTACAAGCTCAAAACAAATAAATGGGAACGTACACCTGTAATGGACTCCCTTAGGTTTAACGTGCGGAATTATTCAAAAATCCGTGAAGACATGCAGGGGGCAAATAAGACACCTTATTTCTTCCAGATTGAGCGAAAAGAGAACTTGGTCAGGGCTTATTCACCCTTTCTGGATGTTGTTCCGGAAAATGATGCTGCAAAAACAATAAAGCTTTCGTTTGTTGAGCGAAACGCAGCTAAAACAGCTGATATATGCAATAGCCTTGCTGAAGAATTCCGGGTGTATGACATAGAGAAACAAGCTGAAAGTGCTGTGAAAACAATTGAGTTTGTTGATGAACAGCTAAAGATAATGTACGACCGGCTTTATGACAGCCAGCTTGAGCTTCAAACCTTTAAAACAAAAAATAAGCTTAGCGAAGACATTCCCTTACCTGATTTTGGTACAAGAATAAATGACTTGGAAGGCCAGCGTAATAAAATTGAAGTAGAAGAAGCTTCATTGCAAACACTTGAATCGGCTGTTAGAGATGACAGGAATATAGATATTTATACCCTGGTTTCTTTGCTTTCTGGCACACAGTACGCAGAAAGTTCTTTGAGAGAATTACTTGGACGCCTTCGTACTTTAATGACACAGCGGGAAAGCATTTTATATTCAAAAACTCAAAGCTCTGCTGAGGTTGCTCAGATTGATTTTCAGGTAAATATTCAACGAAAATTGATTGTCGAAACGATTCTGGCAATCAAACGAAATAATGCAAATAAAAAAGCAGAACTAGAACAACGTATAAAAAATTATGAGGAAGAAATAAGGGCAAACGCACTGAGTTACGACCGTTTGGAGTTCTTGCGACTTCAAAAGATGAACGATATCAGTGAGCTATACTATAATAAACTGGTTCTGGTGAAATCAGAATTAACTATTAGCAATGCAGGGTTAACCTCCGAAAGTACAATTCTTGAAGCAGCACAAACCCCCAAAGTACCATTTGAACCAAGCCGCAGAGTAGTTGCACTTAGCTCTTTTTTAGGTTGGCTGCTTGCAAGCCTTGCCCTGGTAACAATAAGATACCTTTTCCACAATGAAATAACTTCCCTCACCGAGATAATGAAGTACCTGGATGTTCCCATGTTGGGCATCGTCCCTAATTACAAGGATGTAATTCCGATTTCTCAGTTGCTGGTTGATAAAAAGCCCAAGTCAATTATTTCAGAATCACTGCGTTCAATCAGATCAAATTTGGAGTTCCTTTCAAATACAGAAGGACCAAAAGTACTTGCCATCACCTCAACGATTTCCGGAGAAGGAAAAACATTTGTAGCACTGAATCTGGCAGGTATTATAGCCTTTTCAGAGAAGAAGGTTATCATACTTGACCTTGACATGCGGAAACCTAAAATTCACGTTGGTTTTGGTGTGCCTAACGACAAAGGAATGAGTACGATTCTTATTAATAGAAACACTATTGATGAGTGTATTTTTAGCTCAAGCCTTGATAACCTTGACTTTATTACAGCAGGCCCGGTTCCACCCAATCCATCAGAATTGATTATCAGTTCAAATATGTTAAAGGTGATTGACCAACTGAAAGAACGTTATGATATGATTGTTATTGATAACCCTCCTGTGGGGCTTGTTACCGACGGTATTCGTATTTTTAAAATGGCTGATTATCCAATTTATGTATTCAGGGAGAATTTCTCCAAGAGAAATTTTGTTCAGAATGTGCGGAAGGTGATGCGTGACCACCACGTGAAAAACCTCTCAGTTATCCTTAACTCAGTTGATATAAAGCGTTCCGGATACGGCTATAGCGGGGTTTATGACTATGATTATGGCTACGGTTATGGTTATGGTTTTGGCTATTATGATGAAGATATCCGACGAGAAAAATTCAGTCTTAAGGAGTTTTTTACAAAACTCATAAGTAAGTAATATGCAGGTTACGCGCTTCCATATTGAAGGTCCGGTGTTGCTTGAACCACAAGTTTTTCATGATTCCCGTGGATATTTTTTTGAATCGTACAGCAAAGAAAGATTCGAATCCATAGGGATTCATGATGATTTTGTTCAAAGCAACCAAAGTCTCTCCCAGAAAGATGTTTTACGAGGGCTCCATTTTCAGGCAGCCCCTTTTGCACAATCTAAACTAGTACGTGTTATTAAAGGAGCAGTGCTTGATGTTATTGTGGATATTCGAACTGGCTCGCCAACTTATGGGCAGTATCTATCAGCTGTTTTGTCAGAAGAAAATAAACAAATGTTTTATATCCCGGTAGGCTTTGCTCACGGGTTTCTAACACTTGAAAACCAAACCATCTTCACATACAAATGCGGAAACTATTACAACAAGGCATCTGAAGCCGGAATCATGTGGAATGATCCGGAAATTGGAATTGATTGGGGGATAAAAAAACCGCTTGTATCAGAAAAAGATCAAGTAAACGAACGTTTCCTTAATTTTAAATCGCCGTTTCATTTCTGACACTGAGAAAATGATATCACTTGAAAACTTTTCACTACCTGTCATATTATTGGCCTTTGCCGCAGGAATGCTATTCCTTTCAATTGGTATAAATGGTTTATTGTTGAAGTTTTCTGTTAACCTGGGTGCGAAAAACGAACAAAGTCAGGTACGTTGGGCATCAACAACAAAGCCGGCATTTGGCGGGGTGTCATTTTATATCATCTTTCTCATCTCGGTGGTGTTTTTTACTATCTTCTTTGGAAACGATGAATTATTGCTCAATGCTAAATTTCTAGGGCTCTTTATTGCATCCTCGCTTGGATTCCTCATGGGCCTCGCAGATGATGCATACAATACCAAACCCTTACTTAAGTTCTCCGTTCAGTTGCTGTGTGCATTGATTTTTATTTTCTCCGGAAATATGATTCAGGCATTCCCCTGGGAATGGATGAACATTGCTGTAACCATTCTTTGGGTAACCGGAATGATGAATTCGGTTAACATGCTTGATAATATGGATGGCATTACTGCTAGTTTTTCTATGGTTGCATGTGTAGCTGTAATTATGATGCTTGTAATAACAGAGCAATTCTCAAGCCTAAGTCTGGTAGTGCTGGTAGGGGTGCTATCTGGCATTGGAGGTTTTCTCTACTATAATTGGAATCCGTCACGCATGTATATGGGCGATAGTGGTAGCCAGTTCCTTGGTGCTTTCCTTGCTGGTGTTGCAATACAATTCATGTGGAACGGCACAGATTATTACGGCCAAATTATCCAGGCTAAACAAATCCTGATTCCGGCACTTATTTTCATCGTGCCCATAAGCGACACAACTACTGTTTTTATAAATCGTTTGCGCAAAGGGCAATCACCTTTTGTCGGTGGAAGGGACCATACTACACATCATTTGCATTATATGGGCTTGTCAGACAGACATGTGGCTATTGTTATGGTGGCAATTTCATTGAGTACTATGGCAGTGTGTGTGTTTGTAATCAACAATATCAGGGTCTGGGGTAACCAGCATACCTTTTTATTCTCAGCTTTGGCGCTTGCTATTCTGCTTGCGCTCTATTCTACTACCCGTTTCGGAAAACCAAAACCAAAAGCGCCCACTAAAAATAGCTAAAACGCATTTTCTGCTGAGTACTTAAAACAAATAACTCAATCTGAAAAAATCATTTAGCTTTTACTACTTAGCAGGCTGTTAATCAATTGGTTTGCTGTTCTTGGCGAAATGACTTTCCGGATATATTTCTCTTACCAGTTTCTCAAACTCAGCACTGTATTCACCCCTTTGAACCGACTGTAATACGATGCTACTTTGGTGTATCAATGGTAGCGCTGTTCGGCCCATCCAATACAAAACACGCACGTTTGGCCTGCCAGGGCTGCCAGCAACCAATGTTTTACTGTGCGGATAAAAACCAGCTTGTGAAGCAGCAGCTACCCAAATCGCTTCCTCCTGAACTGGTATGATAAATGACAGTTTCCCATGTTCATTGAGCAAGCGCTGGCATGCTTGGAACCATTCTCCGGCATGCTGATTGCCCATGTGCCTAGCCTGGTTCCGTGTTGGCTGAGGTGAGGATAATTGCCGTGTGAAAAATGGAGGATTAAATATACACAGGTCAAAATCAGCACCCTCAACCTGCTGAATCAGCTTTTGGTGGCACTCTAACCGACGCTGCCATGGTGAAGATGCGAAGTTTTCACTTGCCTGTGTAGCCGCATCCTTATCAGATTCAAACGCAGTAATAGCAGCATCGCTTCTTTGGGCCATGATTAATGCCAGAATACCTGTTCCTGTGCCAAGGTCTGCAATTTTGCGCTCATGACCTTCAAGTGGTGTCCATGACGCCAGCAATACACTGTCGGTACCAACTTTCATTGCACATTTATCTTGATGAATCGTAAAATGTCTGAACCTGAACCATTCGTTTGGCATTTCTCAATTCTTACCTATGGTTTCAAGAAAGGCCATGGTATCAACATCGTCTGCGTAAACCTCAGGCCCTGGAAGCTGTGAACACCCTGGCAGAACCCCCTTGAATTGCAGGTGCGGCTCGTGCACAATACACTGCACCTTGCTACGCAACAAGTTGATTGCCGGATCAAGATTTTCCTTGCCTTTGTATTCAGTATAATAAACTACCGATAGGGGGGCAGGTACATCATCATCACTCTGCTTAAGTAGAAAAAAAACACCATCGTAATATGGCTCCCGGTTCAATAAGTAGATGGATTTATTGTACAGGTAATTGTTGTGAAATTTTGAGTGCTCGCCAAGATGCCCCCATGGAGCCATTGCCTCAATAAACCGTGTAAAGTCATATCCTTCCGGAATGAAAATTCTACTAACATTACGACAGCCCATACCAAAATACTGAAAAATGTCAGTTCCTAATTTCTGGAGACTCTCTGTGCTTTCGGTGCCATCAAGAATAGCAATCGAAAAACGGCTGCCTCTGAAAATATGTGGAAATCTTCCAAAGTAATGGTCAAAGTACCTTAACGAATTATTACTTCCAGTGGCAATAATAGCATCAATTGCCCCCAACGGGCCCTCACTAAATTGAATCCTTTCAGAAAACTCAGGAGCAATTTCGCACAACCATTCGCATAGTCTTACTGGCAATATGTTGTCTTTCGACGATAGCCGAACCATAGCATGGTGGCCTGACAACAGCACACACATCAAATCATGGAAGCCGACTGCCGGGATATTACCTGCCATAACAATGGCTGTTTGGGGCGGTTTAGTGAACGATTTTCTTGAAAGCCATGAATATTTGCCTACCCAGTTCCACAATGCTGATGCTTCTAGCATCTCCGCTATGCCGGCTAATGCATAACGCGTGTTTTCAGAAGTAAACCAGGGATTTGTAGTTTGTACTTCTCTGAAAACCTGCTCCTGATTAAAGAGTGGTGAAATGTCAGCAGCGCCTTGAATGACACTGTTGATGCGCTCACCTAATTCGATAAAAGCCGTTGTTCTTTGGCTAAGGTTCATTGAAAAATAAAAATATACCGTAAATTTGGCAAAATTAACCTTAATACTTCTGTTATGGCTATCATGATTACGGATGAATGTATTAATTGCGGTGCATGTGAACCTGAGTGCCCCAATAATGCAATTTATGAAGGAGGCACTGAATGGAGATTCTCCGATGGAACAAACCTTAAAGGGGCGGTAGAGGTTGCAAGTGGACATTACGACGCAGATGCAACCCAGACTCCTGTCTCGATGGATACTTATTATATAGTCAGCGATAAATGCACCGAATGTGTTGGCTTTCACGATGAACCACAATGTGCAGCCGTATGCCCGGTTGATTGCTGTGTTGATGACCCGGCACACCGTGAGTCAAAAGAAGAACTGCTTGCCAAGAAACAGTATATGCATAGTTAAGCAAGTATGACCATTCACCGGGAAGGACACCGCATTCTAGGTTCGCTACTTGCTGTTCTTACATTGCTTTTAATTCTGTCAGGTAGCTGTAAAGGTACTGACAGTTTGCTGTTCCAAATACAATTTGGTGCATCATTGGTACTGTTTCTCCTGGTGCTGCAGTTTTTTAGAAACCCGGCCCGGAATACAGTTCCTGATATTACCAAGGTTATTGCACCGGCTGATGGTACTATTGTAACAATTGAAGAAATTGATGAACCTGAGTTTTATCATGACAAACGTTTGTTGATTTCGGTTTTTATGACCCCGCTAAATGTGCATGTAAATAAATATGCAATCGGAGGAGAGGTCGAATACTTTAAATACCACCCGGGAAAGTATTTGGTAGCAAGTCATCCTAAATCATCTACAGAAAATGAACGCTCAACCGTAGTTGTGAAAAACCAGCACCATTCAGTAATGTTGCGACAGATAGCTGGTTATGTTGCCCGCCGGATTGTTACTTATTGCAAAGTCGGAGATAAGGCTACACAAGGAGGTGAATTTGGTTTCATCAAGTTTGGTTCTCGAGTAGATATAATCATGCCGCTTGGGATGAATGTTACTGTAGCACTTGGTCAAAAAGTCAAAGGAGGAATAACTACCATAGCTGAATTCCCAAAATAACCTGTAACTTTGAGCAAAATCTGAACACCAATGAAAAAAATAACAATTCTATTAGGGCTTCTTTTGTTCCTGTCAGCAGACATGGCAGTGTTTGCCGCCAATAAGGCAGAGAACAATAAGGTTTCTGTTACCTTTGACAAAGAGAAGAAGAAAAAAAAGAAATCTGATTGCTGTAAGAAAGATGCAGCCGCTTGTTGTAAAAAAGATGCGGATGCTACCAATAAGGTGACAACTGAAACACCGGAGAAAAAGGCATGTTGTAAAAAAGATGCCCCTGCTCATTGTGAACCAGGCAAGGATAAGAAGTAAACTTTCATTAAAGTACTCAAAAGCCGTTGATAACCTCAACGGCTTTTTTTATGCCCCCCGGTCAATTGCTTAATTTGGTGTCAAAAATGAAAAAATATATACTTTTTCTCGTTTTGCATTAAAAATATAGGGGTTGTTCAAAGAAAAACATTAAAAAATATTGCACGACCCCTCAAAATAATTCATTTTTGCAGAAAAAAACCAAAAATGAGCACCATCCGATTTAAAGCATTAGAATCTTTAATCAATAGGAAAAAAGAACTCACAGGGCACCCGGCTGAAAAGATATCAACCTATTTCGGGAAAAACGTATTTGGCGAAAATGCCATGCGCGAATACCTCAGTAAGGAAGCCTATGCGGCAGTAAAGGATGCCATGGAAAACGGTTCACAGATTGACCGGGCAGTAGCTGAACAGGTGGCATCTTCTATGAAGGCTTGGGCAATAAATCATGGTGCCACTCATTTTACACACTGGTTTCAACCACTTACAGGTACAACTGCTGAGAAACATGATGCCTTTTTTGAGCCAGGTCCGGATGGGGTGGCTATTGAAAATTTTAGCGGTACGAATCTGATACAACAGGAACCAGATGCTTCCAGCTTTCCCAGTGGAGGCATACGGAATACCTTCGAGGCACGTGGGTATACTGCCTGGGATCCGGGCTCGCCTGCATTTGTTATCAGAGGCTCACTTTGCATCCCCACAATTTTTGTTTCTTATACTGGTGAGGCGCTTGATTACAAAACGCCTATGTTGAAAGCGCTACATGCTCTTGACAAGGCGGCAGTTGAGGTTTGCCAGTATTTTGATAAAAATGTAAGCAAAGTGCAGGCTACCCTGGGTTGGGAGCAAGAGTATTTCCTGATTGACGAAGCATTATATCATGCACGTCCTGATCTCGCCTTAACCGGGAGAACCCTTTTTGGACATTCACCAGCAAAAGGGCAACAATTAGAAGACCATTACTTTGGTTCAATTCCTGAACGTGTGGTCGAATATATGCGTGATTTTGAGCACGAGTGCCTGAAATTAGGCATACCAGTTCGTACAAGACATAACGAAGTAGCCCCGAATCAGTTCGAATGTGCCCCAATGTTTGAAGAGGCAAACCTGGCAGTTGACCACAACCAATTGCTCATGGACATAATGAATAAGACTGCCCGAAGGCATCGTTTCAGGGTACTGCTTCATGAAAAACCTTTCGCCGGAATTAATGGCTCAGGTAAGCATAATAACTGGTCAATGTCAACAAATACAGGCAAAAATCTACTTAGCCCTGGTAAAACCCCAAAAAACAACCTGCAATTTCTGACATTCTTTATCAATGTCTTGAAAGCTGTGCATACCCATGCTGATTTATTAAGAGCATGTATCGCATCTGCCGGTAATGACCACCGCCTGGGAGCACACGAAGCCCCTCCGGCAGTCATCTCTGCATTTATTGGCTCTCAACTTAGTGAGGTATTGGATGCACTTGAAAAAAAGGTAAAGGCAGGTACAAAAATGAGCCCTGATGAAAAAACTGAATTGAAGCTTGGCATTGGTAAAATCCCACAAATCCTTCTTGATAATACTGACCGTAACAGAACTTCTCCATTCGCATTTACCGGTAATAAATTTGAATTTAGGGCGGTGGGTTCCTCTGCAAACTGCGCCTACGCAATGACAGTGCTCAATACCATCATGGCGCAACAATTGAAAGAGTTTAAAGCAGAGGTTGACCAATTAATGGATAAAAAGCACCTCGACAAGGATGAAGCGATTTTTCAAGTACTGCGTCGCTATATTTCTGAGTCAAAGGCTATACGATTTGAAGGAAACGGCTACAGTGCAGAATGGCTCAAAGAAGCAGCTAAAAGAGGGCTGAATAATTTCGCTAAAACCCCGGAAGCCCTGGATGTGCTGGTGTCAAAGAAAAATATTCAACTTTTCGAAGAAAACAATGTTCTCTCACACCGCGAGTTGGAAGCACGATATGAAATCCAACTGGAAACCTATACCAAGAAAATTCAAATTGAATCAAGAGTCTTAGGCGATTTGGCTGCCAATCACATCATTCCAACAGCGTTAAAATATCAGAACCAACTCATTCGTAATGTGCAAGGCCTGAAGGAAATTTTAGACGAGAAAACTTTCTACACAGCCGCTCAGGCACAAGTTGAGATTATTACTGATATCTCTGAACATGTTACTATCATCAAGAAGTCAGTTGACGAAATGATTGAAGCAAGAAAAGTGGCCAATAAGATTGATGATCACAGAAAACAAGCCGCTGAGTACTGCCATAAGGTACAGGCATTCTTCCAGGTTATTCGCTATCATGCCGATAAGCTTGAATTACTGGTAGATGATGAGATTTGGTGCCTCCCGAAATACAGAGAAATGTTATTTATCAACTAAGCAGTTCATCCTTTTTGGCCTTGTGCTGAAAAATTAAATCGGGTTTTCAATAGGTTTGTCATCCGGGAAGTACTCTACATTCGCCCCTAACATAAAGCTATGACAAACCTTGTGCTGTTCGATGATGCGCGCCGCCAGCATCTGCTACCGCTAACCTTTACCAGGCCAGTTGGCGAGATACGTATTGGTATTCTGAAAATACGTGAAAAATGGGAGCGGAAACTTGGGGTCAGTGCGTCTTTTCTTACAGAGGACTATCTGCAAAAGAAGTTTCCTTTCATCCGGCAAGAAACAAATCTATTGATTGCCGGGTCAGTTTTGCCGGATGAAGACCTCTTAAATGCAATCAGTAAACTTCAAAAGGGTGAGGCGCTTACTTTGAGTGGGGAGCTAATTGCTGCCTTTGATGGGGATGGCACCTGCCAGCTGCATCCGCAGAAGTATAAATGCATACCCTACTCAAATTCAATTCTCAGGCTAAACCATATATGGGATATTTTTAGTCTCAATGGAAAGGCATTGGAGCTTGATTTTGATGAACTGACAAAAGGGCGTGTTTCATGTAAGCCGGATGGCAGCAATCAAATTCTGGGTGAACGCTATTTTTTAGAAGAAGGGGCAAAAATAAGTTGCTCAATTATTAACACATTAACCGGCCCTGTATATCTCGGGAAAGACGCAGAAATTTGGGAAGGCTCGCTCGTTAGAGGAGGCCTGGCGCTTTGCGAAGGCAGCTCATTAAAGATGGGAGCTAAAATTTATGGCCCTACTACGATAGGCCCTGAATCAAGAGTTGGTGGAGAAGTTTCAAACTCTGTTATTCAAGGGTATAGCAACAAAGGTCATGATGGGTTTCTTGGGAATTCTGTGTTGGGCGAATGGTGCAACCTTGGTGCAGACACCAATACCTCCAATCTGAAAAACAATTATGGAATGGTTGCATTGCACGACTATACCCGGAAAAAACAGATATCCTCCGGCTTACAGTTCTGCGGCCTGATTATGGGCGACCATAGTAAATCAGGTATCAATACCATGTTTAACACTGGTACAGTTGTCGGTGTATGTGCCAACATCTTCGGCGCTGGATTCCCGCCTAAATTCATTCGCTCCTTCGCATGGGGCGGCTTTGACCATGAGGTATATCAGGTAGATAAAGCAATAGATGTGGCTTCAAAAGTATTCCTTCGCCGAAATAAAATTTTTGACCAGGAGGAGGCGAACCTTTTACGTACCCTGTTCGAACTGACAAAACGCGAAGAGGCCTAAAGCTGGCACACAGATTGACTAAGCAAATATCCTCGTGCATTCATGGGTGAATTCTTGATTGCATGACTTTATGTCAGATAAAATAACGATGAACGAGCATAAATTCCCCCTTTTTACAGATATTATAGATGAAGATACTGAATTTATCCCACTTTTATCTACTGAAGATGAAGAGCAGATGAATGCAGAGGCAATTCCGGATGAGTTGGCAATTTTACCGCTCCGGAATACGGTCTTATTCCCAGGCGTGGTGATACCAATTACTGTTGGACGCGATAAGTCTATCCGTTTAATCAAAGACGCCTATAAAGGCAAACGAATCATCGGGGTAGTGTCACAAAAGGACGTAGGCATTGAAGACCCTGCCTATGATGATTTAAACAAGATTGGTACTATTGCCCTGATTGTTAAAATGCTAAGAATGCCTGATGGCAATACCACTGTAATAATTCAGGGTAAGAAAAGGTTTCATCTCGGCGAGGTGACGCAATTAGAACCTTATTTTATAGCCAAGGTTAGTCCGTTTGAAGAAATTTTTCCGGATAAAAATGATAAGGAGTTCAATGCGCTGGTTTATTCACTTAAGGAAATATCACTGCAAATTATTCAGCAGTCGCCTAATATCCCGTCAGAGGCAGCCTTTGCCGTTAAAAATATCGAAAGCCATTCCTTTTTAGTGAATTTCATATCATCGAATATGAATACAGGAGTCGGCGAGAAACAACAATTACTTGAAATTGCCGACCTTAAAATTAGGGCTGAACAAGTTCTCAAACTGCTTACCCGTGAATTACAATTGCTCGAACTGAAGAATCAGATTCAAAGCAAAGTGAAAGGTGATATTGACCAGCAACAACGTGAGTACTTCCTTCACCAACAACTCAAAACGATACAGGAAGAGTTGGGAGGAAATGGCTACGAAGAAGAACTTGATGAGCTGCGCAAACTTTCTGAAAGCAAAAAGTGGAACGAGACTGTTAAAAAACATTTCTTCAAAGAATTGGATAAACTCCAGCGAATGAATCCAAATGCAGCTGAATATTCAGTGCAACGAAACTACCTGGATATCTTGCTTGAACTGCCATGGAATGAATATACAAACGACCATATTGACCTTAAGAAAGCTGAGAAAATCCTAAATGAAGACCATTTCGGACTGGAAAAGGTAAAAGAACGCATCCTGGAGTACCTGGCAGTATTGAAACTCAAGGGCGATATGCGTTCGCCAATCCTTTGTTTCTACGGCCCACCCGGAGTTGGAAAAACCTCTTTGGGAAAATCAATCGCTAAAGCAATTGGAAGAGAGTACGTACGAATGTCGCTTGGTGGGTTACGTGATGAAGCAGAAATACGAGGGCACCGTAAAACCTATATCGGCGCTATGCCGGGCAGAATTATCCAGAACCTGAGGAAGGTAAAATCTGCAAATCCGGTATTCGTGCTTGACGAAATTGACAAAGTAGGTGCTGATTTCCACGGAGACCCATCTTCTGCACTGCTGGAAGTGCTTGACCCTGAGCAAAATAACACCTTTTATGATAACTTTATCGAACAGGATTTTGACCTTGGAAGGGCTATGTTTATTGCCACAGCCAATAACCTGAACACCGTGCAACCTGCCCTGCTCGACCGTATGGAATTGATAGAGGTAACAGGTTATACACGTGAAGAAAAGGTAGAAATAGCCAAACGCCATTTGATTCCTAAGCAAATTGCTGAACATGGACTGAAAAAGAGTCAGGTAAATTTTGCAAAAAAAGGCATCGAAGCTATCATTGAAGATTATACCCGTGAATCAGGAGTACGTTCGCTTGAAAAACGCATTGCTAAAGTAATCCGCTCTCTTGCTAAGTCAATTGTTCTCGGAGAAAATTCAAATCCGAAGATAGATGCAGAAAGGGTACGTGAGATTCTTGGTGCACCGCGTTATCACCGAGATAAGTATGAGAACAATGAAACCGCTGGTGTAGTTACCGGTCTGGCCTGGACCTATGTGGGTGGAGAGATATTGTTTATTGAAACGCTTATCAGCAAAGGAAACGGAAGACTTTCCCTTACCGGAAATTTGGGCGAGGTGATGAAAGAATCTGCGATGATAGCACTTGAGTACCTGAAGGCACATGCAGAAAGCTTGTTGGGAATTCATCCTGATTTGTTCAGCCACTACAATATACACATACACATACCCGAAGGGGCAACACCAAAAGATGGTCCTTCTGCCGGAATAGCTATGCTTACCGCATTGGCTTCACTTTTTACGCAACGTAAAGTGAAACACAAACTGGCAATGACCGGCGAAATTACACTCAGAGGGGTTGTCTTACCTGTAGGGGGCATTAAAGAAAAAATTCTTGCAGCCCGCCGAGCGGATATAAGTGAAATTATTCTCTCAGAAGACAATCGGAAAGATGTTGATGAAATCAACCCCGATTATCTTAAAGGACTTACATTCCATTACGTTTCATCCATGCAGGAGGTTCTAAAACTGGCATTGACAAAGGAAAAGGTCAAAAACGCACTTAAAATTGAACTCCCTGCCAAGGAAAAAAAGTTAACTGCTGAAAAGACAGTTGTACCGGTGAATTAGCCTTTATATGCTTATGTGCAGGGCAGTGTTGATAGAGCGTGCCATTAGCAATCTTTGAGATTACTGCCTTTTTTATACGTTTTCTGTTATAATTCCTATATTTGCCTGTTTGGTCAATTAAAGGATGCGTAAGTTTCTATCATTGTTAGTATTGCTGGTATTTTGCACCTACCAGGCCCAAGCGCAGCGCAAGAAAAGTCGTTTCCTTGACCGTTGTGAAACCATTTATGGCCTTGGGTTTTCTAATTTCCTTGGTGAATTGGGAGGGGCTGACCAATACGGTACCAATGGCCTGAAAGACTTAGAAATGATTCTCACCAGACCTACGGCACACCTAGGGTTTAGGTACCGCCGTAGTCCGGTAATTTCCTATAAATTCAACCTCACTTATGGTTTTGTTGCCGGACGCGACTCATTGACCCGTGAGACATTCAGGGAAAACAGAAATCTTAGTTTTCGTTCCCCGATTTTAGAAACCTCCTTACAATTTGAAGTATCAATTCTTCAGGTGAAATCTACCAGAAGTCGCTACAAACTTCAGGGAGTACGTGGTAAAAGCGGTATTGATATTAATGTCTATATGTTTGGAGGGGTTGGAGGCTTTTTCTTTAACCCAAAGGCAAAATATGGCGGACGCTGGTGGGCATTGCAACCTTTAGGTACTGAAGGCCAAGGTATTGCAGCTTCAAGAAGCAAATACAAAAGGGTGCAGGCCTGCTTTCCGGTTGGCTTCGGTTTTCGTATTCCTCTGCGTGATAAAAACTGGACGCTGGGCTTTGAGTATGGTATGCGTATTACCACTACCGACTATATTGATGATGTGAGTACTTCATATTTCTCGCCCACCCTGATTGGAGATAAATACGGCCCGGTGGCTGCCAAATTATCTAACCGCAGCTTAATCCCGTCAGAAGTGCCAACCTCAGCCCAGGTGGGGCAACAAAGAGGTGACCCTACTGACCGTGATGCCTATATGTTTGGTATTGTGACCCTTACATACAGATTGAAATCCGGCAGATCGGTGTTGCCAAAATTCCGTTAAACATTCTGCGTTATTTGCGTATAAGTATCCGAATGCGCCGATTCATTTTTTTTATAAGCCTGCTTTTACTTACTAAATCAGGTAATACCCAGGTTTTTCGTACCTATTCAGAAGTTGGAGTGTTTGCAGGTGGGGCTTCTTACATCGGAGAACTCAACCCGGGCCAACCTCTCTATATGTTAAGACCTGCTGTGGGGCTCTTGTACCGCTACAATACCTCCCCACGTTTTGCCTGGAGGTTTATGCTCAATGGCTCAAGAATCGAAGCCAGCGACGCAATGGCTGGAGTTGGATACCAGGAAGAACGCAATTTGTCGTTCAGATCTAATATTTATGAATTAGGCACCCTCCTTGAATTTAATTATTTCCCATTTGAGGCAGGTGAGATGTCGTACATCGCAACACCTTACATGTTGCTGGGCTTGTCAGGATTTTATCATAATCCCAAAGCTTTGTTTTACAACGAGTGGGTTGAATTACAACCATTGCATACAGAAGGGCAGGGGAGTGTGCAATACCGCGACCGAAAGGCCTATTCAAAGATTCAGGCTGCTATTCCGTTTGGGTTCGGTGTACGTTTAAATATATTTCCAAGAATCACACTCTCAGCCGAATGGATGATGCGTAAAACATTTACTGATTATCTTGATGATGTTAGTACTACTTTCGTTGACCCCGACTTACTGGTGGCTTCAAACGGTGCCTATGCGGCACTTTTAGCTGACCGCTCTACAACTGAACCGGGCGTATCTAATGTGAACATGCAGCGAGGAAACCTGTCGAATAAAGACTGGTTTTCAACTATTGGTCTTATGCTCACCTTTAGGTTTTCTTCACGTAAACCCGGATGTGCCGCATATCAGTAAACTATTATCTTTGCCCTGCCTCTAAAGCAAATACGCCGAATGGCTCTTCCAGAAAACCTTCATCTTCAAAAAGTTCCTAAGCATATCGCCATCATCATGGATGGGAATGGAAGATGGGCAAAAAAACACGGAAAGATCAGAACATTCGGGCACAAAAAGGCGGTGGAAGCCGTAAGGGATGCCGTTGAAGGAGCAGCTGAACTGGGTGTGAAAGTGCTTACCCTCTATACCTTTTCAACTGAAAACTGGAAGCGCCCAAAATATGAGGTGAATGCCCTGATGACCCTTTTAGTGGGCACTATTAGAAAAGAGGTTGAAGGCCTTAATAAGAATGATATACGCCTGGAAACCATCGGCGATACAAATGCCCTGCCAAGCAATTGCAGAAATGAGTTACAGGAAGCCATACGCATTACAGCTGCTAATAAAAGAATGACGCTGGTGTTAGCCCTGAGTTATAGTAGTCGCTGGGAAATTACCGAAGCCATTAAAGCACTTGCAACCATGGTAAAAGAAGGGGAAATCAAAGTAGAAGATATCAACGAGGAACTGATTTCAAAGAAACTTAGTACCGCCAAATACCCTGACCCTGAATTGCTTATCAGAACCTCCGGCGAAACCAGAATAAGCAATTTTTTACTTTGGCAAATTGCTTATGCCGAGCTTTACTTTACTGAAAAACTCTGGCCGGATTTTCGCAAAAAAGATCTGTTTGAAGCCGTTATCAATTACCAGAACCGTGAACGTCGCTTTGGCCTTACAAGTGAACAGATTACCGTAGAAAAAGCATGAAAGTGAAACAATGGATAGGGCTCTTGTTGGGCCTGTTATGTGTGTATTTACCACTAAGTGCTCAGCTTACCATTGGCCAGGATGTAAGCAACATTCGCTATGCTGACCCGCAGGAATATGTCATCGCTGCCCCTGTAAGTTTCAAGGCAGGCGAACAAAGTACCCTCGACCAAAGTATTTTGAGAATGCTTACAGGACTTTCTGAAGGCTCAACTATCCTGGTGCCGGGTGAAAGGATTAGCTCGGCTATTGAAGCCCTTTGGAAACAAGGCCTGTTCTCCTCCATTGAAGTGGTGGCAACAAAAATTGAAAGTAACAAAATCTGGCTTGAATTCAGGCTGGAAGAACTGCCTCGCCTGAAAAGGTACACCTTTCGTGGCGTTCGACGCAATGAAGCCGACGATATCCGGGAACAACTCAAGCTTATCGAAGGAAAACCAATTAATGAAAATCTCCTGGTAAATATTCGCAATTCTACATTGCACTTCTTTCAGGATAAGGGCTTTATGAATGCCCAAGTGTCGGTTGATAATACTACAAAGCGTGACACCATGATCATTACGGTGGTAAAAAACCGCAGGGTGAAAATTCATGCTATAAATATTGATGGCAACAAAGGTGTGAGCACACGGAAACTCAAGAAAAAAATGAAAAACACCAAGGAAAACCCCTGGTGGAGCATCTTTACCGCTTCAAAGTATCTGGAAGAAAGCTACTTTGAAGATAAACAGAAACTTATTAGTTATTACCAGGATCAGGGATATAAAGATGCTAAAATTGTTTCAGACAGCATTTACAAGTATGGCAAACGTCATATAAATATTGACATCAACATAGACGAGGGAAGCCGGTATTACTTTAGAAATATAAGTTGGCTGGGCAATTCAAAATACAGTTCAAAAGACCTAAGCGCTATTTTGGGCATCCGTAAAGGCGATATATACAATCAGGCAACGCTTGAGCAAAACCTGTTCATGAACCAGAGCGAAACTGATGTTAGTTCACTTTATATGAATGACGGGTACCTTTTCTTTAGGGTTACACCAGTTGAAACTGTTATTGGAAAAGATTCAATAGATATTGAAATGCGCATGTATGAGGGAAAGCAGGCGACTATAAATAAAGTTACCGTGGTGGGCAATGAAAAAACAAACGACCATGTTATTTTGCGCGAAATAAGAACAAGGCCTGGACAACTGTTTCGGCGTTCAGATATCATCCGTACCCAGCGAGAATTAATTTCCTTGGGTTATTTTGATCAGGAAAAACTTGGCGTAACCCCAACGCCTGACCCGGTGAATGGTACAGTTGACATTGAGTATCAGGTAACTGAAAAGCCCTCAGACCAGTTGCAACTTTCCGGAGGTTGGGGAGCTGGCAGACTCATTGGTAATCTTGGCGTTTCGTTCAATAACTTCAGTGCAAAAAAAGCCTTTAAAAAAGGTGCATGGCAGCCTT
>JAIBAI010000097.1 GCA_019695235.1 Bacteroidia bacterium
ATGATTTCATGTTATTGCGGCTGCCACGAATGAAGTTGTCAATAATGATAATCTTTCGGGGCTGAAGTAGCAATAGCTCTTCTATTACAAATGAGCCAATAAATCCGGCCCCTCCGGTAACAAGGATGGTTGTGTCTTTTATTTTAGTTTGCATGTGGATTTGCGTTTAAACTTAATAGGATGATGCCGGTGAGGATAAGTAGTATGCCAGCATACGAAACAAGACCCAATTGTTCTTTAAAGAAAAAATAACCCACCAATATGGTCAGCGAAAAATTAATGCCATTCACCAATGGTATCACGAATGAAAATTGCGATGCTGATAATGCTTTAAACAATGCTAGCGCTGACAGGAAAACCAGAAAGAACGAAAAAATCACCTCAACCTGCAACAGAAAGGAAACCCAATCGCTGAATTGGTTGAGGACCCTGCCTTTGAGCTTCCACTTAATAATCCCGGCCCCTGTTACGTTTAACAAGGCATATAGCACACAAAAGAAGAGGAGTTTTACCATCTGGTTATAATTGAACGGTGCAGCTGTATTGCAATTACTCGGGCAAATTTGCTGATTTTTCTACAACAAAATAAGGCCTGCCCCGCACCTCATCGAGAATTCGCCATAGATATTCGCCCACAATGCCTAACATAGTCATTGTAACCCCCCCGATAACAAGTGAAATTAAAATAGCACTTGACCAACCCGCTACGGGAATGCCATTAAAATAGTTAAAAACGACTTTTATACCGTAAACAAAACTGACAATTGAAATTACAATACCGATCGCACTCATCATGCGTACAGGAAGATGCGTATAACCGATGATTGAATCAATGGTAAATTTTATCTTTCTCGACAAACGCCATTTCGATTTGCCATGAAGTCGCTTTTGTTTGTGGTAAGCGATAGAGGCTTGTTCAAAGCCTACCACGTTTAACAGGGCCAATAAAGAACGGTTGCGCTCTTTGATGGTATTAATCACCCTAATCACCTGTTTATCAGCTAGAAAGAAATCCGCACCACGGGGATGGGTCTCCGGTAAAACAAACTTGCGCATAAAAAACCAGTACATGCTCCCCAACACTCCTTCCAGAAAGCCCTGACGTTCATGTTCATCGCGGTATGCCCACACTATTTTTGCACCCTGCTCCCACTTTTCAAGCATTGCCGGAATTATTTCCGGTGGGTCCTGCATATCAGCTGACATAACAATTACACAATCGCCCTTGTTGTATTGCAGCCCGGCACTTGAAGCAGCATGCGCTCCGGCATTTATCGCTAGTCTGATTGCCGCCACCCTTGAATCTGCGCCTGCAATCAGCTCAAGAAAACTCCAGGTATTGTCTGTTGAATGATCATCTACAAATAAAAACCGAAAATTATAGAGCGGATTTGCTTCGGCTACATTTTTAAAACGCTCATAAATCACATGAAGATTTTTTTCTTCATTAAAGCAAGGACATTGAATCCAGACTTCTTTGGCTTTTTCAGTACTCATAGTGCAGGCATCTTTTTGATAACACGTGCAGGATTACCAACCACCACATCCCTGTCTTCAACATCATTCAGAACTACAGCACCCATACCAACCATACAACCCGCACCGATCTTTACATCACCCTTGATATTTGCACCCTGACCGACAAATGTTCCGGCAGCAATTGTAACATGCCCGGCGAGCAATACCCCAGATGCGAGTAAAGACCCTGCTTCTAAAACACAATCATGCTCAACAACAGAGCCTATTCCGACGCCTGAATGGCATCCGATATGTGCTCCAGGGGCAATGGTGGCGTTTGCATACACAGTAGCACCCGGGTCAATACGAGCTGTTCGGGAAACAACAACCGATGGGTGTATAATTGCTATAAAGCGTGCGTCAGGTATGCCTAAGCGTTCCGATATAATCAGTCGCAGGCGTGGGTTAGTAGGGTTTCCCAAACCCCATGCGAAAAACGTGTTTGGGCGTTGGCTTGCCTCCAAAAGGCTACCTATCACCTCATAACCTGCAATTTTGGTGCCCTTTCGTTGCGGGTCATCATCTGCTAACCCAATAATCGTACAAAAGTCCGGGTCGGCTCTGCTCATCAATTCGATTGCCTCAATAGCCTGAATAGCACCCATTCCCCCTCCAAAAATAATTACTTCCTTTTTCATGCTCTGTTGTAAAAAGACTTTATCCATTCAAATGAAACTTTTTCAGCATCCGTTTTTGTGTTTCCATTTTGTAAAAATGCAATGGCTTCCTGACCTGCTTTCAGACCTGAAACAACTGTTCGGATGACTAAGTCAACCCCCAAGTCTGCCGGATTAAATCCCATATAGCCTCTGGGTGGTTCTTTTTCAGGAACAAATTTTACATCTTCAAAATCACTCCTTACTACATCGCCCATCATTTGCACACAAACATCCCAATGACCCAATGATTGAATAGGCCATAAAGCGTCTGATGTACTAGACACATTCCATTTCACTGTATCTGGTGAATCAAACAGTAATAAGGCATCGTAATGCCTATTGTTCACTTCGCCTGGCTGTATTCTTTTGCATCCAGCAGGTACTTCGCCTTGAAAGATATTCCCGTCAACAAAATGAACACTTGCACATGTTTTCGACAAAACGGGTAGCGCATACTCAATTAAGCGGTTGGCACAAACCAACAAAACATCACTTGAAAAAACCTCCAACCCGGCCATCAACATGCCCTTCAATGGCAAAATTCCCGCAGAATAAAAGCAGGGTATCGTTGGGTGCATTTCATTAACCCCTACTATCCAAACATCTTTTGCCTGAGCCGCTTTCAGGTCAATATCACCCTGACGATACTCCCATGGCTCATACATCAGACTAATTACTCCGCCTTTTTTCATTGCCTTAATCGCTACTTCGTCAAGCGGGCGCAGTGGGTTTGAATTTGTAACGATATCAGCTTCCGCAAGTGCCGTATAATCATGACCTTCGCTATACGTAACCCGTGTTTGGTTCACATTTTGAATGCTTTGAACAAGTTCATTGGTTTGTGCAATAGCAAGTTGTGCTGAGCCGAAACGATTCGACCTTGCCACGCAATGTACTGCCCGGGCTCCGGCCAATACACCAAGAGCTGCAGAAATATTATAGTTGCCTGTGGCGGCTTCGGTATATAGATTTAATCCGGAAAGATTAAGCTGCGTCTTTTCTACGATCTGAACAAGCTTTCGCAAGGTTCTTCTCTTTTGCCAGGCATCCATTGTCATACTACAGAACCTGCCTCCTCCCCAAGGGTTACAAATGTATAGCCGGGCTTTCCTTTTAATGCTAATACCGCTCTAAACAGATCAAGACAACCTCGTTGCGTATGCTTAACATCCTTCAATGCCTCGTAATTATGGTAAACCGGCATAATGGTTTCCTGATAAAACTTTTCACTGTATGCATTTGGAAACAGTAAATTCGGATGAAAATCAAACACATACAATCCATCCGCTGAGATGTCTAACGATTCTAAGGAGAATGGCACCTTAAATTGGTTTGGGTTCACAAGCTCAACGTGATCCATGTAAAAAACAGGGTAATGAACCACCTGACTACCCAGCCTGAAGGGTTGTACCAATTGACCGGGTATCATAAAATTACTTGCATAGGTAAATGGGCTGCCACGGAAATAACTCTCAAGTGCGGAGTCCCACATCAACCTGTGCATCCGTATTCCTTTCGCATCCGGATATATCTTCAAAAGTCGCTCAATTTCG